>CAYOFZ010000010.1:0-25941 GCA_964403315.1 uncultured Halobacteriales archaeon
GAAGTGACTACGCGGGATGGCGCGACGATACTGAGTTCGGCTGGCGCATGGAGCGCGACGCTGAAGGGGAGTGTCGCTACAACGATGCCGTTCGGATGGTGCATCCCGAACGCCCGCGAGCGGACATCGACACCCAAAAAGAGGAATTGCTCAAATCGGACTATCCGGATCGATACGAGGAGATAATCGTTCTCAATACGGTCACCGGAAAGATTAATGACTGGCTGTGGCGAAACGGCGTCTGGAACCTGATTAACCGGATACGGGACCCCATAAATAACCTATGACGAATATCGCGCTCATCGTCCTTGACACGCTGCGAAAAGACGCGTTTGATAGACATTTCGATTGGTTGCCTGGCACGCGGTTCGAAAAGGCCTGGAGCACGAGTCATTGGACCGTTCCAGCACATGCCTCTTTGTTTACTGGGAAATATGCGAGTGAAGTCGGGGTCTACCGAAACGCTGAGAGATTCGACTGGAGTGAGAATGTTCTAGCTGAGAAGTTACATAGACGGGGCTATATGACCCGCGCTTTCAGTGCGAATCCAAATATCTCAAAACAATTCGATTTTCATAGGGGTTTCACTCATTTCGAGGGGAGTTGGCGGCTAAAGGCATTGGATCGAAATATGTTTGATTGGGATGCGTTTATCGCCAAAACTCGGGATAAGGGACCGGAACGATACCCATTAGCCCTGTGGAGATGCATTTCTGGCGACTACAATACTGTCCCATCACTCAAGAAGGGAGTTTTATTGAAACTGCGTGATCTAGGATACGACCGTGAGACAATCGATGACGGTGCTTCTTCCGCGCTAAAATTCATACGACGAACCGATTTCGGAGACGACGAATTTCTGTTTGTCAATCTAATGGAGGCACACTCTCCGTATCATGCACCTGAAAAGTATCAGACTATCACTCCTCCGGAGATTAGTGGACTAGAAGCAACGTTCGGTGAGCCAAGCTGCGCTCCCAACGATATACGCCAAGCGTACAACGATGAAGTCAGATATTTATCCGACATGTATCGTCGAATGTTCGACGAACTCCGGAGCGATTTTGATCTCATTATTACGGTTAGCGATCACGGTGAACTCCTCGGAGAACACGGCGCATGGGAACATATGTACGGAATATATCCCGAGCTGACACATGTTCCGCTCACTGTTTACAATGGTAGTGACGAGACAACCGAAAACTACTCGACAGTAAGCATTCTCGATATCTATGGGACGATTCTCAACGCAGCCAGTATTGATACTCACCCTGAGAGCCATGACCTCCGAACAGAGATCAAAGATGGTGAATTTTTAACCGAGTATCACGGTATCTCGGATCGCCACTATCATTCCCTCAAGAACAATGGATTCGAGGATATCGACTACCTGGATACGGAACTACATGGACTTGTCAACGGTGGGTATTACGGTTATGAAACGTTTGATGGGTTCAATGAATACGGTGATTGTCCGTATGAAGATTCGGTTGGTCGATTACGAGAGTTAATAGAAGATCTGGAAAAACGCACCGTGAAAGAAGAACACGAACTCGACGAAGCAGTTATAAATCAATTGAAAGATCTCGGATACGCATGACCCTTCTCATAATCGCATTAGATGCACTCGATGCGGGTCTCGTAGATCACTTCGATCTCAGCGAATGTAATCTCGGTTCATCTACCAAGATCGAAACGTTCGCCTACTCCCGAGATAGTCCATATACCCCGGAAGTCTGGGCGACGGTTGCCACCGGTCTCGGTCCCGAAAAACACGGTGTGACTGGTGCCGGAACAAGTGAGTGGAGTAATCCGATCTGGGAATTCGGTTCGTATTTCTCCAGTCGTCTCTCCGAGCAGATGCGTGGAAAGCTCGGCCGCTTCGTCCGACAAACAACGGGAGAGCGCGAACACATCGGTCATACCGACTCCCCCACGATCTTCGACAGGGAAGGCGCAGTCGTCCGCAACTGGCCGGGAGTGACCAATGGGCGCGACCTCCAGCATGCATGGGATCTGATGTACGCTGTCTCACAAGACATGCCGAAGTGGGAGTTCGAGTGGAACCTCCTCGGATTGTGTGCGGAGCAGTTCGGATGGGCCCGCGAGATGCTCCGCCACGACGTTCGGCTCGCGGGTGTTCACGTCCATACGCTCGACGCCGCGGGACACGCCTACTGCCGAGACGAGGCGCCCCTCCGGCACATCTACGAACGCGTCGGCGAGTTCGTCGACGAACTCCACGGAGCGCTATCGGACGACGACGACCTGTTGCTTCTCAGCGATCACGGCATGACCGTCTCGTTCTACGAACCGGACACCGAGACGAATCCGGGTGGCCACTCCTGGCGCGCCTACGCCAGTGCAACGACTGATGACGTTCCACGATCCGTGTATGACGTTCGAGGATGGGTCGATGAGCACATCGATCCGAAAGGGAGGGACGATGGGGAATCGGTCGACCTCCCCGTCGAACAGTTGCGCGAACTCGGCTACATCGAGTGATCCTCGACACGGATGAGTGACCCATCGAGCGTGAGTCTGGGTGGCGAGACGGCGAAAGCGACCATCGCCAAGTTCGCAATGGCGGCAAGCGGGTTCATCGGCACTGTTCTGTTCGCGCGCCTCCTCGGTCCGGTCGGGTTCGGCGGGTTCTATCTCCTGTTCAGTCTGGTGAAGATCACGGACAGGCCGATCGGCGGCGTCGGCGACGCGGCGAAAAAGCGCTTCTCCGAAGCCGCCGCTCCGCAGCGCGAAATCGTCGGCGCGCAGTTTCTCGCCATCATCGTCTGGTTCGTGGTTGCCGTGGTGCTCGGGGTTGTACTCGCCGGCTGGTTGCGTTCGTACACCGGGCTTTCCGATGCGCCGGTTTTGTTCGTCCTGTTAATGCTCGCGGTCATGCTGTTCGAGCCCTTCGAGCGCCTCGTTCAGGCGCGCGGACTCGTCGGCGCGGCGACCGGGATCGATATGCTCAGATCGTATCTCACGTTTCCGCTCCAACTGCTGTTGATCCTCGTCGGGTTCGGCGCTGCGGGGATGGCCTACGGCCTCGCCGGCGCGACGTTTCTGACCGTCCCGATCCTCCTGTATTACATCCGAGTCGTTCCCGTCCGTCCATCGGTATCGACGGCACGGAACCTGTGGGCCTACGCGAAGTACAGTATTCCGACGAGTTTTCTGGGAAAGGCTTACGACCGATTCGACGTCCTCTTATTGGGATTTTTGCTCGCCCCCGCCGCAACTGCACAGGCCGCAGTCGGCCACTACGAGGTCGCAGCGAAGCTCACGCTTCCCGCCGTGTTCGTCGCGGAGACCGCCGGAAACGGACTGATGGCGCGGATCAGCAACCGTCACAGCAGGGACGAAACCATCGCCGCCGATGTCTCGAACATCCTCGCATTTGCGAGCATCCTCTCGATTCCGATCTTCTTCGGCGCGCTTGCGATTCCGGGCGCGCTGGTCGTGACGGTGTACGGCGGGGAATACGCCGCTGCAGCGCCCTTTCTCGTCGGCCTTGCGCTGTATCGGGTGTTCGTGACACAGAACGGGCCGCTGTTGCAGACCCTGAAGGGGATCGACCGACCGGACGTGACCATGCGCCTCGCCGCGATGACGCTCGCGTTCAACGTCGTCGCCGGCATCGCGCTCACGCTCCGATTCGGTGCCATCGGGGTCGTCGTCGCCACGGTGTTCGCCGAGTTGCTCCGGTATCTCGGGGCCGTCTACGTCCTCAAACAGTACGTTCCCGAGATCAGGTTCCTTCCACGGACGCTCTTCCAACAGGTCGGTGCCGGGGTCGTTATGTTCCTCTGTGTGACTGCGGTCCACGCCGTCGTTTCCGTCCGTTCGTGGCTCGATCTGCTCGTGTTGCTGGCGGTCGGTGGCCTCGTTTACGGATTGATCCTGCTCGTGATCAGCCCGCAACTCAGATTGACCATCGGCAGCATCCTCCGGGGTTCCCGGATCGAGCGATACGTTCCGAAACGGGTCCTGAACTGGTAAACCCCGGTCATGGACTCACTCCGGCATTGACGACGGTACTGTGACCGTCTCACCGAGTTCGGGCGCAATGGCCTCGTAACCCTCGGCACGGAGTTCGGCTGCGAACGCCTCGCAGCGATCACCATGGTTGAGGTAGATCGGCGTCTCGCGGTACTCGGAGAGAACGTCGAGCAGTCCCTCGCGGTCGGCGTGTGCGGAGAAATCGTACGCCTCGACCCGTGCGGAGACGGGCATAACCCTGCCATCTATCTCGGCTCGCCCCGTCTCCAGTAGCTCCCGTCCGGGCGTGCCCTCGACCTGATAGCCGGTAAACGTGATCTTGTTCATCGGGTTTCCCCGGATCTCGGGTATGTAGGTCATCGCCGGCCCGCCCGAAAGCATGCCGCTGGTGGTGACGATGACGGTACTCTGGTCGGCGATCCGTTTTCTTTGACCATCCCGTCCCGTCACGAACCGCGCGTTCGAGATCGCCCGCTTGAGCGTCTCGGAACCGCGGACGAACTCGGGGTACTGGCGCAGCATCCGCGCGACCTCCTTGCCCATTCCATCGACGTACGGGTCGATGTTGTGGGCCGCACAGACCATAAGCACCTCCTGGGTGCGTCCGATGGCGAAGGCAGGGACGACGACTGTTCCACCCTCCCAGATCGCGGTTCGGACGCTCTCGGCGAACCGCCGTTCGACCACGTCGCGGGGATCGTGCGTAACGTCCGCGTAGGTGCTCTCACAGATCACGGCATCGGCCTCGGGACGGGCCGTGCTCGGCGCGACCAACCGCTGATCCTCGGTGTGGAAATCGCCGGTGTAGAGCAGTCGCGTCCGCCCGTCATCGACGAGGACGTGTGCGCTGCCAGGGATATGGCCGGCGTTGAAGAGGGTCACTTCGTAGCCCGCCGCTTCAAATGACTCGCGGTAATCGTGTGTTTCCGAGACCTGCGTGAGCCGCGCCAGATCGGTTTCGGTGAACGGACAGCGATAACTTCCGCCGTGTAACTTCAGCGTATCGCGGGCAAGCGTCATCGCGAGTTCGCGCGTGGGCGGGGTCCAGTGGACTGGCGGACGCGAATCCCCGGACAGCAGGGCCGGCACCGCGCCGGCGTGATCGAGGTGGCCATGGGACACGACGACCGCCTCGGGATCGACATCCCCGACGGGCAACCGCGGCGGGTTGTCGGTACTCATGCCGAAATCCAGAAGCAGGGAATCGTCGTCATCGGACTGCGTCCGATTGCCGGAGGGTCCTCGTCCCTCGCTGACGAGGATCGCGCTGCGGCCGATCTCGCCGGCCCCGCCGAGAAATTCGATGTCCATTGCCGGGCCGTAGCGGCCCGGGCGGGTTGTGCTCGTCGATCAACCCGGCCGGTCGCAACGATTAGTCCGAATCCGCCCGCCGCTCCGAGAGGTGCTCCCAGATCTCGGTACAGCCGGCCCCTTCCTGAACGTCGGCGACGTGATTTCTCGCCCCTGTGGCTTCGTGATCGGTCAGAGGCTCGTCGTCGCTCGTCGGACCGCCATCAACGAATCGACCGTCCTCGAGCACCGGCACCGCCTCACAGACGTCTGCCTGCGCACAGAACTGAACGTCATCGCCGTTGCCCTTCCCGATCAGGAACTGGCCGGTGTCGGACCGCCGGAACACCTCCTCGGGCGAACCCTCGAACTCCTCGTCGGGGTCGGTCGATTCGCGCCCGAGTTCTTCCTCGAACCGTCGCTCGATCCGGGTGGCGGCGTAGGCGTCCTCGCTCGCGTACTCGCCCCGCCGGCGGGCGGGAACGAGGTACACGTCGCCCTCGTCGGGCAACCCCTCGATGCAGGTCTCGACCAGCGACGCCTCGTTGATCGGCGACCCCATCAGGACGTTTGCCGCATGGTCGACGCGCTCGACACAACGGGTGCCGTTGGTGGTTCGCAACACGACGTCCCGACCTTTGACAAGCTCTGCGCGGTCCTGAATTTCGAGCGGCGAGTTACCGAGGTCGAACCCCTCGATGCGCTCGCCGTGGTGTTCGCCGGCCACGAGCGCGCCGTCGGTGTCGGCGTCGTCGGCATCCGCGACCGGATCGACGGTTTCTGCCCCGCAGTTGAGCAACGTCGTGGCCGTGGCGCTGGCACGCAGCGCGTCGACGACGACCGCGGTGTCGTCCTCATCGATACGCTCTTCGATCTCGGGCGGCGAGCAGATAGCAACGTTCATGAGTACGATTAGTACATCTGGTCGGGGTTGTTGTACCACTTGAACTCCAGCAGGTTGTTCGAGGGATCCTGCAGGAAGAAGGTGCGATGCTCGTCGCCTTCACCCTCGAACCTGATCATCGGCTCCTGGAAGAAGGACAGATCGTTGGTCTTCGCGTTGTCGATCAGCGCGTCGAAGTCGTCCTCTTCGGTGACGGTCATACCGAAGTGGCGGGGATACATCGTCACCTCCTCGTCGATCTCCTCGGCGTCGGTCTTGTGACAGACGATCTGATCGCCGAAGAAGTTCATCGTGAGCCGGTCGTCGTAGCGTCTGGCCTTCTCCGCGCCCATCCCCTCGATGTAGAACTCCTCGGCTCGTTCGAGGTCGTGGGAGGGAATCGCCAGATGGAAGATGTGATCGCCCTCAAGCATCGTCGATCACCACCGGAACGGCGGTTTCGTCGGGTTCACGAGCGGTACGGTCGCGTTCGCGTTCGTCGGTCTGAATCGTATCCATGGTGTCACCTCGCAATCCTCGCCGCAGCGTCTCTACCGGAATGACGTCGTCCAGCCGGACGTTGCCGAGATTCACCGACGGCCCGAACTGGTTCACGAACCATGCCTGTTGTTCCTTCCGGGGCGCTTCGAACAGCAACGCCTCGGAGCCCACGCTGGCCTCGATTGCTTCGAGCAGTGCCGACCGAACCGCCCCGTCGTCGTCGTAGACGCCGGTTTCGCCGCCGGCGCGGCCCTCGGTGATGACCTTCCACGCGCCCGCCGCCCGCTCGCGTTGGGCACGCTCGCGCCACTGCTCGGGTGAGAGGGCCTCCTCGCTGTCCTTGCGGCCGATCTCCGAGAGGACGGTGAACTCCTCGGAGAGGTCGCTGACGTACTGGCATTTCCGGTCGTGATCCATCTCGATCACGCCCGTCGAGACCTCGACGTGATCGATGCCCAGTTCCTTCATCGTCTCGACGTACGCCCCGATTTCGTCCTGCATGACCGCGATCTCGAACAGCGTCCCGCCGAAGTAGACGGGGATCCCGTGATCGTGGTAGAGGTCGACTTTCCGTTCGAGACGGTCGGTTACGTAGCCGGTCCCCCAGCCCAGTTTGACGATATCGACGAACTCCTCACAAACCGCGAGTTGATCGCGGGCTTGCTGGATGCCGGTTCCGGAATCCAGGGCGTGGGTGATACCTCTCTGTCTGGGTTTCGAGGCTCTGTTCGGCGTTTCGAGGAAATCAAGCATGGTTACGGTTACTCTCGGCGTGGTTCGCTGTGGTGCTGTACGGTTCGACTTCGATACCGGCAACGACGGCTGACTGCTCCGATATCGGATTCGCTGTCGGGGTCCGTTCGACGCTGACGACCGACGCGCCGCGGACGGACCCGTGGTGAGGTGGTACTGTACTGATACACGTGGTCTTCGCCTCCGTTTTACTCTCCAATAGCGACGGTGCGCTCGCACGCCCGGCGGCGTCCGTATTGACTCGTCACATAATACCCTGACAACACAGGTATAGTTAATACTTGCCCTTGAACTGCGTGCTTTTTTAAGTAATCCTGACGCACGTCCGACTGGCTCTGTTGACATCCGATTTCGTAAGGGAACCAAGCACTCAGTAGCGCTGCGCAATCCCTCCGCCAATACTAATCACCTAGTCTTTTCGATAAAATTATTTATTTAATTGCGTATATAAACGAGAACAATCATGTCCACCGAATCGAATGCGGCCCGATTGGCGGACTTCTTAACGGAGCGCTTCGAGGATGATCTTCGGGCTGTGGGCGGGTATTGGCAGCGCGAGAAGATCAGTCTCGTCTATCTCCGAGATGACCTCGAAGCGAAAGCTGACGAGACCTTACGTGAGGACTGGGCCAGGGAGCTACTTCTGGAATCCCTCTCGCAGAGCGTGAAAGAAGATACTTTTCAGATGGGATTTCTCGATTGTACGATCCAGTTTTTCGAAGAGGCGACGGTCATAAACTTCCACATCGAAGAGGGAAGCGGTGTCGGAGCCACTTTCGATCCCGATTCGGTGGAAATCACTAGAACGTTTATCGAGCGGTGTCGGAATACCGCCGGTATCGAGAAGTAAGCGCTTTGTACGCACCGAATCCGGTCTGCTATTACTATCGTAGAAGTGTTTCAACGAAACCATTCGGCCCGGAGCGTGAAACGGGGCATCGATCAGCGACCGATTGCAAGGATGTTACCAATGAGCACACCGTGGGCGCGTCGGAGCCGTTCTGAGGTCGCCTGATGGGAGATCCCGAGTTCGACCGCGAGGTCGTCGATGGTGGCTTGCCGGGGAATGTCGTAGTGGCCCTGTTCGTGAGCCAGCCTGATCGTCTCGTACTGGGCCCGAGTGAGGCCGGCCTGACTGGGCCACTCGTCGCCGACATCGGTGACGCCCGTCAGCGAGGGGCCAAGCCCCATGTCGGCACAGAACTCGTAGGTCTTCAGTAGCGCGCTCCGGTTCGGGAACAACAGCCAGATCCGCCAGTGATCGCCCTGCCCGCGGGCGTTCAGCACGAGGCCGTTTTCCTCGGCGAGGATGCTGATCACGACGCGGGCGTCGTCGGTCCACTCCATCCAGTAGAGCCGCTCGGAATCGATATCCGCGAGGGCTTCGACCTCGATGACGCTTTCGTCGGTTGCGAACGCGGCTTCGACCGACGCGAAGTCGACCCCCCTCACCCAGACGAACGGCAACACGCGTTCGGCACTATAGCCGATCCGACGGATTTCGAATCGCGCCTCGGGAAACGCTTCGAGAGTGTCACGCAGTGCGAACCGATTCGCCGGGAGGGTGAGTTCTGCTATCGTGTTCATCGTGGGTTAGATGCTATCGCTCGCCGCTGGCGAGTATACTGTCGGCTGTAGCTATTTGAACGGATTGGCCGAACGGTCGGGTCAATCCGTTTACGGGCTTACAGCCGGCAGTATATCAATAGCTACATCTTCTTAGCCCGACTGACACATAGTCCTGGTGGTTGCACCGACGGACGCGAACGTGCGGTATCGACGTGTTTTTCACCGGCGATGGCCACCCATCGACATGGCGAATTTCAAGGTCGTCGTCTCGGACCCCGAAACCGGCACGACCTACCAGCGCGACGTGGACGGACAGGACGCGAACCGGTTTCTCGGCCGCGAACTCGGCGGGGAAGTCGACGGCGACGCCGTTGGCCTCCCCGGATATTCGCTCGAACTCACCGGCGGCTCCGACAGGACGGGCCGTCCCCTCCGCGAGGACGTCGCCGGCCCGAACCTCCAGCAGGTACTGCTGGACGGTGGCACCGGCTACCACCCCACCCGCGAGGGCGAGCGACGGCGCGTGACCGTCCGGGGTCGGGAAATCAGCGAGGAGGTCGTTCAGATCAACGCCCGGATCGGCGAGTACGGCGAGGAAGGCATCGAGGAATTGCTTGGCGAGGGCGGCGAGGAGGGCGACGAAGCCGAGTAACCCTCGATGGATCGGATCGCACACGACAACCCGGCGGTCGAAACGATCCGGGCGACGGTCGCGCGCCACGGTGCGCGGCGAAAACGGGTCGAACTCCCCGAGGACGCCGACGCGGACGTTCCGACCGACGAAATCGTCCGGCTCGTGATCGACGAAACGACCCACCACGCGCGAGTCGAGGGCGGGTTCGCCGACGCCGGCCCGCATATCACGGGTGCCCACGAGACACCCGGCCGGGCCCGGTCGGCCGATGGGACGAACCACCTCCAGGGATGGCTCGACGACGCCGACCGACCGGCAGGAAGCACCGTTTTAGTGGACGTTATCGAACCCGGTTTCGCCTATGGGCTACGCGCTCCGGGCGAGGAAGCCGTCTACGATGCCGTCGAGAAACCCGACGAGGACCTCGCAGCCATCGCCCGCGATCTGGAGGATCATGGATAACCGCGAGGAGTTCCTCGCGGGCGACCGGCCCGAGGACGTGGCGATCTACCTCGCCGATTCGGTCGTCGACGATCCCGGGGCGCTCGCCGACTACGGCCAGCGCACCGAGGACGGCGTCCTATTGATCGTGCCCGGCGAGAACGGTCGCAACGCCTTCTCGAACGCGACCGGCAAGGACGCGATGACCTTTGCAAAGGAGGCGATGGACGCAGAAGGCGAGATCGACCGGGATCTGACCGACGGGATCTGTCCCGAATCCGAGGGCGACGTTCGCATCGTCTTCGCGTTCGCCGAGGAGCGAAACGAGGAGGTCGGCGGCATCTACGCCGAGGGCGACGTGATCCACGCCTACGCCCAGTGTTCGTGTGGAACCGCCTTCTCGGATCGGTGGATCGCCGGCGAACGGTAGGATAATTTTCGGATAGGCGATCGTTGGTGGAGATCCGTGGGACCGGAAAATACCCGGGCGACTACTCCGCGAGCGCTTGGAGGTCGATGGAGGCGTTTTTGGTTTCGAGCGAGAGGGTGTGCGTCCCGTCCCCGAGCGACCCGGAGAGATCCGTGTCGGACTGCTCGACGGAATCGAAATCGAGGCCCGTGACCTTCACGGAGCCGTTCGTTGTCGTCGCAGTCACCGCCGCGTCGAGGGTCCCCGCGAGCGCGGCGTCGATGCTGCCGTTGGACGTTACGATCTCCGTATCGCCGTCAATCCTCGGTACGTCGACCCCGATCGACGCGTTCGATGTCCGTACAGACCCCGTGTTCACCGTCTCGGGACACCGCAGTGTCAGTGCCGCGCTCGCTTCCGCCGCCGCGCTCCCATACTCGGTCTTCAGCAGGAGAGCGCCGTCAGTTCGCTCGTCGGTCACCGAGATGGCGTCCAGTACCTCGGTCGAGGGACCGCTGACCACGATATCCACCTCGATCTCGTCGCCGTCGAACGTCCGGATGGTCACCGGGCCGTTCTCGTTTCGGACGCGTAGTTCCATGCCATCGCTGGCCTCGTACGTCTGACTCCCCCTGCGTTCCTCGTTCCTGGAGGGGGACGTACCCCCGAGACAGCCAGCGAGGACCCCGGTCACCGCTCCACAGAATCCAAGCGTAAAGTTTCTCCGATCCATGTTCGATTTATGAACTAGTTACCAAGTACCATGGATTTTTCTCTTATCCCTTGATGGGATCGCCGGTGATCCGATCTACCCCGACGCCGAATCAGCCGGGTGAGCGTTCGTCGTCCGATGAATCGAGGGACGCGCTTCCGGTACTCGGCGTACTCCTCGCCGTATCGTTCGTCAAGCCACGGCTCCTCCGCAAACGGTAAGAGCAGATGCCAGACCCCACTTCCGAGCGCCAACAGAGCGAATCGCGCCGAGTTCGCTATCGCGGTGAATCCACAGATCGCAACGAGATTGCCGACGTACTGCGGGTTTCGAGTGTACTGGTAGAGCCCATCGGTGTACAAGCGCCCTTCGAGTCCCATACTCTCGCCGAGGCGCAGTTCCAATCCCGATCGGACGCTCATAGCGAGCCCGAGCGTGGCTACGACGCCGCCGACGGGACGGATCCACCATCGGTCGATCCTCCACGAGCCCTGATCGAGATAGCCGACGACTGCGCCGCTCGCGGCCAACACTGTCCCACAGATCCAGTACAGCCCGAACGCCCATGATCGCTCGCCCGGCGGCCAGAAGCGATGGTTGGGTCGTGCGATGCTGACGAGCAGGCCGATGACAACGACGCTTTCGGCGGCAAGACCGGCGAGAAGCGCGAACCGGGATCGAGTCATGATAGTAGAGATCAATCACGCCACTCGGAAAAACATTGATTCACCTTAGATGTCGGCGTCGGAATTATCATCCTCGATCAAGCGCTCGAACGCATCCAGAATCACCTGTTTCGTAACGGCACCGCGGGTCGTCCAGTGATGGGCGTAATCGAGCATGTCGTCGTAGATCTCGGGTTTACAGCCCGCGGCTTTGGGGTGGCCGCCGCCGTTTACCTGCCCGGCGACCTCGTGACACCGCTCGAAGCTCTCGGTCCCCCGGATCGACGCCGACCCGGCGGGTTTGACGATCACCGAGGCGTCCGCGCCCCGTTCGCGCAGCGCTTCCGCGACCTCGTTTTGGGAACACCGACCGTAGGTGACGCCCACCGTCCAGGAACCGACCGCCTCCATCTCGGCGCGCTCGACCGCGCGCTCGATCAGGGCGTCCTTTTCGATCCGGCGGTCTTCGAGGAATTTCTCGATGTCGGCTGGCAGGTCCGGGCCGTGTTCGGCGACGATCCCGACGTACTCTTCGGGATCCGACCAGTTGGCGAAGTCGGCGAGATCGTCGCTGCGGGGGTCCTCGCGGATCCAGAGGTCGTGATCCCGGGTCACGGCGGCGAGTTCGACCAGATGGCGGGGGATCTCCTCTTCGATGGATCGGGCGGCCACGTCGGCCGAACACACCTCGTCGCTGTCGCCGACGACGAGATCGACGCCCGCCGCCCGCACCGCGTCGGCGACCGCCCCGTCCCACTGGTGGTGGTCGAACCAGCGTATCTCGCTTGTGACCGCGAGCGCTGCCTCCAACTCCTCATTGACGTACTCGTACTGATCGGGGCAGAGATCACAGACGAACAGCGTGAGGTCGGGATCGCCGTATTCGGCCACTCGCTCCAAGGAGTCCTCGATCTCGTGGGGCCCCGTCGGGAGCAGGGCAGCCTCGCCGTAGACTTCCCGGAGGACGGCCACGCAGGCCAGCCCGTCGGCATCGGGATCGGCGATGACCGCCACGTCCGCGCCGTCGAGCGTCGCCTCAGCCTCGGCGTCCTCGGCGGCCTCTTCGAACCCGTCGGGGTAGAAAAACCCCTCGCCTGGGAGCACGGATTTCCGTGCGAGCGGGAGGGTATCGTCGTCGATGAGGGACTCGTCCATGCCTCGAAATCGGTCCCGATACGGAAAGGCCCGCGGTTACGCGCCGGCCTGAATACCGGCTTCGGCATCGAGTTGGCGGACCGTCAAGACGGGGACCGGACAGGTGCGGACGACCCCCTCGGCGACGCTTCCCAGAAGCAGGCGGTTCTCGCCGTGGCGACCGCGGGTGCCCGTTGCGACGGCGTCGGCGTCGTGGTCGCGGGCGTACGCACAGATCTCCGCGATGGGGCGGCCCTCGCGGGTTGCGGTGGTGATCTCGCGGTCGGTTCGGCCGGCGACGGCTTCGAGTGCCTCTTCGCCTTGGCGTTCGAGGGCGTCGTGAAGGTCCTCGCGCAATCCGTCGGGCGAGGCCTCGACTTCGCTCGAATCGAGGACGTACAGCGCGTGGACGTTCGCGTCGAACCGGTCGGCCAGATCGAGGGCGACCCCGACCGCCCGCTCGACGCTGTCGGAGCCGTCGGTGGCGACGATGAGGGTATCGAACATGTCCGGCGATACCGGGTCGAACGGAATAAAACCCCCCGGCCAGCGGGTGGATTTTTGAGGACCGGCCACACAGAGGCGTGCATGAGCGACCACCTGACGGTCGAAACCGTCCTCGTTCCTGTTGATGGCTCCGAGCGCTCGGTCACGGCCGTCGAGTACGCCGTCGCTGTCGCGGAGAAATACAGCGCGGCCGTCCACGTCGTCTACGTCCTCGGCGAGGAGGGCGTTCGCGGCATCGAGGCCGGCACCATCGACGAGGAGGAACTCGCCACTGATGCCGAGGCGTTCGTCGATACCGTCCTCGAAGTCGCCGGGCAGGCGGGCGTGCCCGCCACAACCTCGACGGCGTATGGCTTTTCGATTCAGGAGAAAACCCGCCATCCCGGCGGCGTCGTCCTCGACTGTGCCGAGGAGATCAACGCCGACTTCCTCGTCGTCCCCCGGGAATCGGCCCCCGAGGAACCCGGCGAGGTGCTCGACCGCGCCGCCGAACACGTGCTGTTGTACGCGAGCCAGCCCGTCCTCTCAGTGTAGCCGCAGCGTCATCTCCAGTTCGAAGCTCTCGACGCCGGTTGTCTCGAAGCCGACCGACTCGTAGAGGTTGACCCCCGGATGGTTCCAGCGCTCGACGGTGAGCCAGACCTTCTCGACGCCCTCGCGCTCGCCGTGGCCCAACAGCGCCCGGATGAGCCGCGAGCCGATACCCGCGCCCTGGTAGTCCTGATGGACGAAAATGGCGAGTTCGACGGCCTCCTCATCGTCGGGCACGAGGGTGGCGTGGCCGACGACCCGCTCGCCGTCGAGTGCGAGCACGTCCTGGCCCCCGTCGAGGATGGTTTCGAGCCAACTGCGGATCCGGGATTCCGTGGCCGGCGGGATCCCCTGGGCGCGGTCGGCAGGATCGAAGCTGTCGTACATCTCGACGAGCGCCTCGAAATGCTCCTCGCCGTAGGCTTCGAGGTCGATCCCGCGGCCCTCGCGGTCCTCGAACGCCATCGGCGGGGCCTCGAAGGGACCCGCGGCCTCGTTGGGGTAGTCGTATTCGACCATGGTTAGCGAACGAGCGTTACGGTCGTTTCAGCGTTCAACACGACGAACTCGGCGATCCCCCCGACGCGGATCTTCCCCATCGGGCTGCGCTCGCCCCCACCGAGAACGATCCGGTCGTAGTCCTCGCCGTTTGCGATCTCGACGAGCATCGGCCCGGGATCGCCCTCGATACGGCGGATCTCGGCGTCGAGGCCGTGATCGGCGAGGGTATCGGTAACTCTCGTCTCGATCTCGTCGGACGCCATCCCCGAATCGGGGTTGTCGAGGATCGCAACCGTCAGCGAATCGCCCGTCTCGGCGGCACGCTCGACGATGTGGGTAAATGCCGCCCACGAGTCGTCGGAGCCGCCGATGCCGAACAGCAGGTCCATGCCGGCGGTTCGCGGCCTCCTCGCAAAAGGGTTGTGTCGGACGATACGCTTTTTTTCGCGGCCCCGGAAGCCACGCCATGCCCGAACCGTCCCCCTCCGAATCCACGGATTCGTCCCCTGAAGCCAACCAAGGCGACCAACCCGCCGAGGTTCGTGAGTACACCCGTTTTTCGAAGATCGACGGGGCGGCCTACGACCGGGTCAACGAGTTCCTGCGGGATCGCACCTACATCACTGCCCGCGAGTGGGCCATCGCCCGGCTGTGTGCGGACTTTCGCACCGAAACCGGCGTCGAGATGACCAAGATCGGTAACAATCTCCCCGAACTCGTCCCCTTCATGACCGACACCTACTCGCCACAGGCCGTGAATCAGGCCCGCGCTTCCTTCGAGGACAAGGTGACCACATCCGGCGCGACCTTCCTGTATGGGGCGATGTCGGGGTTTTTCACCGCCGAGGAACTCGACGATCTGATGTACGAGGTCACCGAGGTCGCCAAGTTCCTGCTCGAAGTCGAGGGCGCGGAACTGGCCGTCGAGGCGGAACTCGACGTGGAGGATCGGATCTCGGCGGTAATGCGGGAGGTACGCGAGTCCAGCGAGCAACTCCGGGACGCAGAAACCGACCACGACCGCGACACCTGTCCCCACTGTGGACACGCGCTCGAACCGGACGCGGACACAAACTCCGGCGAGTAGCGAGGACGCTCCACCCGGAGCAAGAACGCACCGAACAACGCGAGTAACGGCGAATATGTGCGTGGCCGTGTCGATTTTATGCGGGGGTCGTATCCCACTACGTAGTCAGATGGTTCTATCGGAACTCTTCGAGCGGTACCCACCGGCGGTTCTGGCGACGGCGGTTGCGACGTTCATGGCGTTTCTCGGCATCGGCGTCGTCGATCCCGTCCTCCCTGAGATCGCCGGATCGATGGGTGCCTCACACGCGATGGTCGAACTGCTGTTTACCAGCTACCTGCTCGTGATGGCCGGTGCGATGCTCGTTTCGGGCTCGCTTGCGACGCGCATCGGCACCAAAAACACGATGGTGCTTGGGTTAGGCATCGTCGCGGTTTTCGCGGGTCTGTGCGGGCTTGCACCCTCGGTCGAGGCGCTTGCACTCCTCCGGGGTGGCTGGGGCTTCGGCAACGCCCTGTTCACGACGACGGCGCTCGCCATCATGGTCGGCGCGTCGGCGGGCCGGACCGCCGCCGCGATCACCCTCTTCGAGGCCGCGCTCGGGCTCGGAATCGCCGCCGGGCCGCTCATCGGTGGCTTCCTCGGATCGCTTTCCTGGCGGTTTCCCTTCTTCGGGACTGCAGTTCTGGCCGCCGTGGGATTCGTCCTGGCGATCACGACCATCCCCGATTCCGCCAACCCCGAACGCCAACAGACCATTGGCGACGTTCTGGGGGCCTTTCGGGACGGTGGCGTTCGCACCAACGCCGTCGTCGGACTGCTCTACTCGTTCGGCTTTTTCGTCGTGCTCGCGTACGCACCGCTCGCGCTCGGCCTCTCGGCGACCCAACTCGGTCTCACCTTCTTCGCGTGGGGATCGCTGGTCGCCGTCTCATCGGTCGTCCTGGCCCCGCGCCTCAACACGCGGTTCGGCGCTATCAACGTCCTTCTCTGTGATCTCGTTGGGTTCACCGCCCTCCTGGTCGTGATGTTTCTCGCCAGCGGCGGAACGCTCATCGGACTCATCATCGTGTCGGGGGTCTTCTGTGGCATCGCCAACGCCACACTCACCACGCTCGCCATGGAAGTTTCGCCGTACACGCGGTCGGTGTCCTCGGCGGCGTTCAACGCGTTTCGTTTTTCGGGCGCTGCCGTCGCGCCCGTCCTCGCTGGTGTCGTCGGCAGTACCTATGGCACGACGACCCCGTTTCTCATGGCGGCGGTCATCGTCGCGTTCGGAATCATAGGCCTCTTTTTCAACCGCGAGGTCATCCATACCGGCCTCGCGTCGTCCGCCCCGTCCGCTGCCGACTGACTCTCGATTCCGGTATTCATCGCTACCGACGAACGTTTTCGCCGATGGCCCCGCCAAAATACTCCCCGTCGGTCGTCCGCTCGTAGACGATCCCACCCCGTACCATCGTCACCTCGGGGAAGACGCCCTCGCGGCCCTCGAAGGGCGTCCATCCGGGCTTCGAGTGTAACTCCCCGCCGCGGATCTCGCGGGTCCGGTCGGGATCGTAGAGGGCGAGGTCGGCGTCGTAGCCCTCCACGATCCGACCCTTGTCCGGAAGATCGAAGATCTCCGCGGGGTTCGTGGCGGTGAGATCCCGTACCCGTTCGTAGCTCAGGGCGTCCTGACGGGCGAGATCCAACAGAAGCGGCACCATCGTCTCGACGCCGGGAACGCCACTCGGTGCATCCCAGATCCCCGCGTCCTTTTCCTCGCGGGTGTGGGGAGCGTGATCTGTGGCGATGATATCGACCGTGCCGTCCGCGATCCGCTCGAACACCTCCTCGCGGCGGGCCTCGCTTCGCAATGGGGGGTTCATCCGCCCGAAGGTGTCCAGTTCGTCGAGGTCGTCGCGTGACAGGAGGAGGTGATGGGGCGTGACCTCACAGGTTGCGCCCGCCTCCGCTGCGAGGTCGATCCCCTCGGGCGTGCTCGCGTGGGCGATGTGGATCGGCGCGTCGGCGCGTGCGCCGACCTCGCAAGCGTGTTCGACGGCCGTCCGTTCGGCCTCGGCAGTGCGATAGGCGCTCCAGGCGTCGGTATCGTCGCGTTCACGGGCCGATTCATCGAAACGGGTAGCATCCTCGGCGTGGACGGTCACGACCGCGTCCTCCCAGGCGGCCCGTTCGACCGCCGCCTCGAACAGGTCGGCGTCGATACCCATTTCGCCGGTCGAATCCGCGAGGAAGACCTCCCCGAGCGCGAACAGCGGACGCGTGCAGAGTTCGTCAGGCTCCCACTCGGGGGTGACGCCGCCGTTGATCCCGTAATTGACTAGCGATGCGCGGGCGCGTTCGGCCTTCGAATCGAAACTCGCGCCGTCTATTGTGGGTGGCTCGGTGTTCGGCTGATCGATAACTGTCGTCACGCCGCCCGCGGCCGCTGCCCGCGAACCGGTCGCCCACGTTTCCTTGTGGGGGTCGCCGGGCTCGCGGAAATGGACGTGGGCGTCGATAGCACCCGGAAGCAGGAGTTTCCCGGTCGCGTCGATCGTGGGGTCGCCCTCCAGCGAGGAGCCGACCGCGGCGATGTGCTCGTCCTCGATTCGCACGTCGACGACCCGGCCGTCCGCGAGGGCGGCGTTCTCGATGAGCATACTCCCTCTCATATGGGCGCAGGCCTACGGCTTTCGGTCGACGCGCTCGATCCGAGGGTCTCGGTCACCGACTAGCGCCGACTCGATCTCGCTTGCAACGGCATCGACTTGCCCGCCCGCGCGAGCGACGCTACCCACCGAATCGGGATCGAAGGGGGCGCCGAGCGCCTCGTAGACCGGATCGAGGACGTCCGCGACCTCCTCATGGCCGTCGACGAGGACGATCCCCGAGACGAGGGCGGCGTCAGACTGGACTCGCTGGGCGATCCCGGCGATCTTGCCCCGATGGGAAAGCGAGTGTGCGCCGGGACAGAAGCTGTCCTCGGGTTCGCCACGCTTGGCGGGGACGCCGACCGCCCGGAGCGCCCCCCGGACCCGATCCGTGACGCGAGTATAGCGGTCGTCGAGTCCCTGGCGCATGTCGTCAATCGGCACTGCGCGCGCGAACGCGAGCGTCGAGCCGGTGTAGGCGACCGCCCGCCCGCCGACGCTCCGCTCGACCGGGGTGAAGCCGTGCTCCTCGGCGATTCGGCGCGCGTCCTCGTAGCCTGCCTCGTGGGTGTCCCGCCGGCCGAACGCGACCTGTCGGTGGGGCGTCCAGACCCGGACGGCGGGTTCGCCGCGCTCGCCGGCGGCATCGAGCATTGCGGCCGTGGCCCGCCGGTCGGCCTCGCGGGTGGCGGCCCGGCTCCGGAGCACGCGCATACCCTCCGTTGAAGACCGAGGGTGATAAACGCGATTCGTACCTATGGCCGCCGATGGCCGTTACCCTGCCCGGCGCAGTGCTGGCTCGCTACCCTCGATTTTCGCTGTACAACTCGCCGTACGCCGCCCACGACCACGGACATGCGATAGACCTCTATCCCGAATCGGGCGCGCCGAGCCCCGTCGCCGGGCGGGTGATCGACACCCGGCGGGTACGCGCGCCGCCGAAACCCTACGCACCCGAACACGACTACCTCACCCTGATCCGAACCGGCGACCGCGTCGCCCGAATCCTCCACGTCGAGCCCGCCGTCTCGACGGGCGACCGCGTTGCAGTCGGCGACTCGCTCGGTACTCTCGTCCGAGCGGGGTTTTTCGCCCCGTGGGTCGACAACCACATCCACCTCGGGTTCCGCGCTCCCGACGCCAACCCCTACCGCGCCTCGGGCTCGCTCCGGATCGACCTCGGCGTCGATGTCGACCCCCTCGCGTGGGACGGCACCGGCCGGGTGCAGACGGTTGGCGACACCTACGCCGTGCTCGACGAACCGACCCATCCCGCGCCGGGCGAGGGGTTCGTCGGGATCGCCGCGGACGGCGGGAGAACGGTCCTCGACGGTGGTCTTGCACACTACGACGGCGGCGGCGCGTTCGGCGGAGCCGAAGGTCTGGTCGAGTTGCTCGGAACCCGGATCGGGGGCGCGGGCGGTCGGGATATCCAGTGGAACGCCGTTGAGGTCGAAGCGAACGGGGAGCCGATCACGGGTTTGTCGCTGTTCGCCGCTCGGGAGGAGTTCGGCGCGAAACTCGTTTGTCGGGACCACGACTTCACACCGGGCGATGCTGTCCGCGTCACGATTCGCGCGAGCCGGTGAGTACAAATCCTTCCCCGATCCACGTCAGGTATGACCGACGAGTTCGAGGACGGAGCCGGGTTTCTCCAGCGCTACATCGACGAGCATCACGACTTCCTCTCGTGGCTCGACACCCGCATCGAGGACCTCGAAGCGGGTCGGATCATCATGACGATCCCCTACGACGAGAAACTCACCAACGCCTCGCCCGGTGGGTCCACCGAGGCTCGCCCGGAGATCCACGGTGGCGTCGCCGCAACGCTGGCCGACACCGCCGGCGGGTTGGCACTGCAGACCGAACTCGATGATCCCATCGAGGAGGGTGTGGCGACGATCAATCTCAACGTGAACTACCTCGAACGCGCGACGGGTGATCTCACCGCGACCGGCGAGGTGATCCGGGCCGGCGGGTCAGTCGGCGTCAGCGAGATCACCGTCGAGAGCGACACCTCCGACGGTCGGCGGACGGTCGCCACGACTCAGGGAGCCTATCGACTGTTCCGTTCCGACTAGCTGTGGCGCTCGCGGTGGACGTCTTTCGCGCGCTGATACGCCTCGTCATCGCATACCCGCTCTAGATACTCCTCGAAAACCAGGACGATCTCGCGTTTCTCCTCGTCGGCCCACTGTTGGGTTCGCGTTCCTCACCATCGACGTACTTCTGTCCGCCGGGATACTTCGCGTAGCGCATCGAACGGGTATATCCCATTCGGAGGTACTTGCGGGCCATGTCCATTCCCGGGAAGTCTTCGACGGCTCTGTATTCCTCGTACTGTTCATAGATCGCTTCGGCCGATTCCTCGGCTTCCGCCTCAGTCTTAGTTGTCCAGAGCGGGAGTAGTTCATCCTTGTACGGCTGGACCTTGAACGCGCCTTCCTCACCGCGACTGATATCGTACTCCTCGGGATGGTCGCGGAAATTCACGTCGTACTCGGGGTCATCCTCCGTCATTTATTCGAACTCGATTTCCCCGCGGGTGGTCGTCTCGCCGAACAGCCAGTCGGCGTGGAAAGTGGCGTACTCCTCGTGGTCCTCCTCGATGTAGCCAAGCGCATCCTCAATCACGATGGGCCGGTAATCGCGCAGACCGGCGCTGGCGGCAGTATGCAGCACACACACGTTTGCGAGGGTGCCACAGAGCAGCAGGTCGTCCAGCCCGTGAGTGTCGAGATATCCCTCCAGGTCGGTACGATAGAAGGCGTCGTAGGTGTGTTTCTCGACGACGTGGTCGTCCTCGCGGGGTTCGAGGTCCTCGATGATTTCGGCCTCCCACGACCCCTCGACGACGTGCTCGCCCCAGCGTTCGAACTCGTCGTAGTAATGGGAATCCTCGAACTGCTCGGGCGGGTGGGTGTCACGGGTGTAGATCACCTGTGCGCCGGCCTCGCGGGCGGCGTCGATCACCTCGTTCACGGGGCCGATTGCCTCTTCGCTCGGTGGCGCATAGAGGCTGCCGTCGGGATGGCAGAAGCCGTTTTGCATGTCGACGACGACGGCGGCGGTTGAGTCGGGATCGAGTGCCATACCCGTTAATATGGCGGCCCGAACAAAGCGATTATGCACTGTGAGGGGTGCTTTTTTGGTACTCGCGCCGACGGTTCGGGTATGCGCCGTTCCGCGGCCGTCCCCGTTGTCGTCGTGTTCGTCCTCGCTACCGTCGCGCTCGTCGTTCCGCTGATCTCGCCGAGCGAGCCCGCACGCGCACAGACCGACGGCGACTGGCAGGGCTACGAACCCGACGACGAACTCGTCGTCAACGCCAGCGACGGGCTGAACGACACCGAACTAAGGGCGGTCGTCTCACGGACGATGGTCCGGGTCGAAACCATCCGCGGGGTCACGTTCGAGGACCGACCCCCGGTGACGGTCGTCACCCGCGAGGAATTTCGGACCCAGTATGGCGGTTCGTCCTCCAACCTGACCGACTCCCGAGCGACGTTCCGGAACGCCAAATATCGGGCGCTATTCTTGGTCGGTGACGAGACGAACGTTACCGCCGTCCGCGCGGCGAACCGAAACACCTCGGTTGCGGGATTGTACGCTCCCTCGACCGGCGAGATCGTCGTCGTCACCGAGGGCGACCGGCCCCGGGTGAACGAACCCGTCCTCGCCCACGAACTCTTTCATGCCTATCAGGACCAGCGCTGGGGGCTTGCGAGTTACGACGCTCCGACGCTTGACGGGCGACACGCCGAACTCGGGCTGATCGAGGGCGACGCCACGTATCTCGAAACGTTGTACCAACAACGCTGTGAAAACGGCGAATGGGAATGTGTCACGCCGACCGCCGGAACTGCCTCCGGTGAGAGTGATTCGCCCGCCCAGCCCTCGAACATGGGACTGTTTTTGCTCAGTTTCCAGCCCTATGACGACGGCCCGTCGTTCATCGAAACCATCCGCGAGCGGGGCGGCTGGACCGCTGTCAACGCGCTGTACGAGAACCCGCCCGCGACTGCCGAGGGAGTGATCGATCCCGATGCCTATCCCAACGAAACCGCCCGTGAGGTGACTGTCGAAGATACCTCCGGCGACGAATGGAGTCGTCTCAAACCCGAAAACCGTCCGAACTACGACCGCCTGGGTATGGCCGCGATCTCGACCATGTTCGTCGATCCGCTCTACGAGAGCGGCGGCCAGGACTGGATCGTCTCCCCCGACGAGTGGTTCACCTACCAAGGGCAGACCCCTCCGTCCTACGGCGCGTTGAACTACAATTTGACGTACGCGGCGGGCTGGGAGGGCGATAGATTCTACGCCTACGAGCGCGAGGACGGCGCGGTCGGCTACGTCTGGCGGCTCGCGTGGGATTCCCCCGGGGACGCGAATACCTTCCTCGACGGGTTCGACGAACTGCTCGCCTACCGCGGAGCCGAGCAGGTGGCGAACGACACCTACGTCATCGATGAGGGCGGCTACGACGGTGCCTACCACGTCGCCGTCGAGGACACCGCCGTGACGATCACGCACGCACCCGACACCGACGCCCTCTCGGGAGTCTGTGCCGCCGCCGCACCCGGCACGGGGGACCCGGCTGTCGGAAACGACTCCGACACCCGACAGAGCGGGAAGAGCCAGCCCGGCTTCGAGGTCGCGCTCGCAGCCGTCGTGCTCGTCGTGGGGGCGGTGCTGCTCGCACTCCGGCGGCAGGAATGAGCCGAGCCGCTGTACGGGTTTCTCATTCGATCCTCAGTCCCTCGTGAACGACGAATTCGAGGGCGTTCACGACGTAGTGAGCGACCACGACGACGAGCAAACTCCCGGTGAGGACGAACGCGCCCGCGAGGGCGAACCCCAGCAGGCCGGTGACGGCGATCCCCGTCCAGCCCTGTGCGCCGTGCCCGAGCGCGAACAGAATCGAGGACCCGACCGCGAGCAACCACGGCGAGAGGCCATACCCCGAGGCGACCGCGCCGATCAGCGCCGCACGGAACAGAAACTCCTCGAAGACGGCGATGGTCGGCAACACAACGACCAGAAGGACCGCCCAGCCGCCGGCGTCGTCGGGCGCGAGCAGGCCACGCAGGTGTTCGTCGTACTCGAAATCCAGTCGGTCGGCGACCGTCCCGCCCGTCTCGGAGGCGAGATACAGCGCTACCCCGAGGCCGAGGCCGATTCCGAGCGCGCTGCTGACAGTTCTCGTGCCGATACCGAGCGTGGCCAGCGGGATTTCGGTGTACCACGCGGCGGCGATCAACACGGCGGCAAACAGGCCCTGGGAGAGCGCGACGTTTGCGAGCAACATGCTCGCCGAGAGCTCCGACTCCGGCCTCTCGGGGGGCTGGGGTTCGTTGGGATCGGTTGAGGGATCGGGCTCTTCGATGATCGACTGTGAAGCATACGAGAGCGCGAGAAGTAATACGGTGACGACGCCCGTCAGTCCGACGAACGTCGCCCAATCGGCCACGTTACTGCGGGGTGGGGCTGCCGCTCGGAACCTGCTGTTGATCGAACGTCGAGCCGGTGATGTTCCTCAGACGGTCGACGAGACTGTCCTTTTCGGGTTCGCCGACCAGCGCGACATCGAGCACTTCGCTGATGTGGGAGACGGGGACGATCTCGATCTGGTCCTCGTATTCGTCCTCGATCATCACGTCCTGTTCGTTCGCTGCGGGGATGATCACCGTGTCCATCCCCGACTTGGCGGCGGCCTCGATCTTGTGGGTGACGCCGCCGACCGGGAGCACGTCACCCCGGACCGACAGCGAACCGGTCATGGCGACGTTCTGGCGCACCGGCACGTCCTCCAGCGCGCTGATGACCGCCGTCGCCACGGTGATCGAGGCGGAGTCGCCGTCGACGCCCTGCTGGCCGGTTTGGACGAACTGGATGTGAACGTCCTTCTCCGAGAGGTCCACCCCGGAGAACTTCTTGATGATCGCGCTGACGTTCTGGACGGCCTCTTCGGCCATCTCCTGGAGCTTACCGGTGGCGATCACCTGTCCGGGGCCCTGCGAGGGGGCGACCTCGCCCATCACCGGGAGCACGATACCGCTGTCGCCGCCCATCACGGCGAGGCCGTTCACGCGACCGACGACATCGCCTTCGTTCATCGAGATGTCGTAGTCGCTGTGGCGGTCGATGAACGTATCGGCGAGCTGCTGTTCGATCGAGCGCGAGCGGTCTTTCGCGGCCAGTACGTCATCGCGGGTGGTGTACTCCGAGCCCTCCGTACGGGCGCGGGCGATGTCGCCGGCGACCCGGACGAGGCCACCGAGACTGCGGAGGAGCAGGGTGAGATGCCCCTTCCGGCCCGAGCGTCGCCTGGCTTCGAGGATAATCTCCTCGATGGCGTCGCGGGTGAAATGCGGCAGCCGCCCGTCGCGGTCGACCTCTTGGGCGATGAATCGGGCGTACTTGCGGCGCATCTCGGGGGTGTCCTCGATGGTGTCATCGAAGAACACCTCGTAGCCGTATCCCTTGATCCGGTTTCGCAGCGCGGGATGCATGTTTTGCAGCGCGTCCTGGTTGCCCGCCGCGACCATGATGAAGTCCGTCGGAACGGGCTCGGTCTGGACCATCGCCCCCGAGGAGCGCTCGCTCTGTCCGGTGATCGAGAACTCCCCTTCCTGAATCGCGGTCATCAGGTGTTGCTGGGAGCGCACGTCTAGGGTGTTGATCTCATCGATGAACAACACGCCCCGGTGGGCCTTGTGGATGCCGCCGGCCTCGACCCGGTCGTGGCTGGGCGTCTCCATCCCGCCCGACTGGAACGGGTCGTGGCGCACGTCGCCCAACAGCGCGCCGGCGTGGGCACCGGTCACGTCCTCAAAGGGCGCGGTGGCGTTGTCCGAGTTGTCGATCAGGAGGTTCGGGATCATCGCGTCCGACCCGCGGTTCGCATACTTGAACGCGAGATAGATGATCGCGGAGGCGATGATGCCGAGCAGGATGTTCCCGACGAACAGCGAGTAGCCCAGAATGACGATGATGATCAGCCACATCAGGATGGTCCGCATCGTGTTGCGCTTGCGGGCTTCTTCCTTGTGGGCATCGACGATCTGCTCGCCCTTGCCCGCGGGGACGGTGCGGACTTTGGGCTCGTTGCCGTCGTCGGGGTTGTGATATACGAGGATGTCCTGGAGGTCTTCGTTGGGGAGCAACTGGGTCATCGCCTTGGCCAGCATGGATTTGCCCGTTCCGGGCGCACCGATCATCAGGACGTGTCGGCGCTGCTTTGCGGCCTTGCGGACGATCTCCTGGGCGTGTTCCTGGCCGATCACCTGATCGACCAGCTTCTCGGGGACCTTGATGTCCTCGGTGGAATCGATCCTGAGTCCACCCAATAGATCGTCCTCGTTGTCCTCGTCGATCTCGGCCGCGAACTCGACATCGACATCGCTACCCAATCCATCGCCCTCCTCGGGTGCGTCCGTGCTGGAATCGTCTTCGATGTCGGGATCGTGATCGGGATCCGCCGGCTCACTCCCCCCTTTGGCGGGTGGGTGATCGCCGGTGTCTTTCTCGTGACTCATAGAATCTGTTCGCTACCGAAAACCAAGGCTGCGCAATTGATATACTTTCTCCCTCCCCGTGAGCGGGTGTACGGACCCGCTATCCTTTTAGTGATGGGGAGTGTCACCTGCGACAATCACATGACACGGGGATTTTATATCGGTCGGTTCCAGCCGTACCACAACGGCCACCACCGCATGGTCGACCGGATCGCAAGCGAGG
>CAYOFZ010000011.1:0-24831 GCA_964403315.1 uncultured Halobacteriales archaeon
ACTCGTTCGACATCTGCAAGTTCAACGCCTTCGCGGAGGGCATCGAGGAGTACGTGCTCCAGTACAACGGCATGACCGGCCGCGACGTCGGCGAGGAAGAGCTGATGGAAGCGGGCGAGCGCGTCTACAACCTCGAACGCTACTACAACAACCTCAATGGCTTCGACGGTGCCGACGACTCGCTACCGGACAAGTTCCTCGAAGACGGCATCCGCGGCCAAGGCGCGAGCGAGGGCGAGTACTGCGAACTCGACGAGATGAAAGACGAGTACTACGACCACCGTGGCTGGGTCAACGGCGTCGTCCCCGACGAGAAACTCGACGAACTCGGCATCGAGGTCGGTCCCGGCACCGGCGTGAGCGCGGGCGATTCGCCGGCACCCGCCGACGACTGAGCGTAGGCGTCCCTATTATCACCGTTTTTTCAGTGCCGCTCGATAGTGATGGCCATCGGAACTCCGCCGTATTTCTGCGACCGTCCATCCCGTTCCGAGGGTGGCTTCCCGGAGTCAGGCGGGGCTGACAAGCCGGAACAGGAGCGGCTTGCCCACGTCGTTTTCGTATTCGAAGTGATACAGCCGGTAGGCGAGGCGGGGTGTGGGATCCGCACGGTAGCCCAACAGGTCGGTCGCCCGCTCGTGGCTAGGGTCATAGGCGTCGAGGACGGCCGTAGCGTCCGCCGTCGTCACGAACGCGAGATCGCCGAGGAATCGCCGAAGCCCGTCCATCGAGCCCGCCAGCCCCAATTGGGTGCCGTGTGCGAACGCCGAGCGGAACCGATCCCGTTCGAACGAGTCACGGAGCGCGAACATATCCGCCCGCCGGGCGTCGGCCACTCCACGATCCCGCATGGTCGCCACGAGGTGGTCGCTGATCTCGATGGCGACGGTGTCGAAATCCTGCTGGAAATACAGCGTATGCTGGCCGACCCCGGCCCCCATATCGAGCAACGGACCGTCGAGCCACGATTCGAGCCAGTCGTCATCGGGGGAGAACTCGCCGAAATAGAACGCCTCGATGGGATGTTCCCGGGTTTTGTCGCTACAGCACTCGACCAGCGGTTCGTCTCGCTCGCCGAGATGGTGATCGCGGATCGCGCGACCGTACGGGTCCGAATCCGCCATACGGTGTCTCACACTACCGCGTAGTATAAATCCGTGATGAGAAACGGTAGCAGACAGTTCCGCTCGATGAGCGCGCTCAGGTCGTTTCGGCGTCGGATTCGATCACGTTGATCCCCTTCGACTGGAGGTGACGCTGCTGTGAACGGGCGAACTCCTCCTCTTTGGTGCCACGGGTCGCCAGCACGTACACCCGCGCGCCGCCGACGGGCCGCATCGTCCGTCCGGCGCGCTGTGCACCCTGTCGGCGCGATCCACCGAGGCCGGAGGCGATGATGGCGAGACTGGTGTCGGGCAGGTCGATCCCCTCGTCACCCACCCGCGAGACGATCAGTGTGTCGCGTTCGCCGTGGCGAAACTCCGAGAGCAGTCGCTCGCGGCGGGCGTATCGGGTTTCGCCGCTGATGAAGGGTACATCGAGCGCTTCCTCGTACTCCTTTCCCTGATCGAGCCAATCGACGAAGATCAGCGCCTTTTCGTCGGCATGTTCGTCGAGCAACCGCCGGATTTCGTCGAGTTTCGCGGGGTTCGAGGCAGCGACTTGCCGGCGCTGGTGGCCGGTCGTGCTGTCGTACTCGCGTTCGGCGTCCTCGCTCCCCCAAGGGACGTACCGGATCTCCACCTCGGGTCGGGCGACGAAGCCCGCATCGAACAGCGCCGACCAGTCGGTGCCGATGGGCGGGCCGATCAGCGTGAAGATCTCGGCCTCGTCGTCGCTCTCGCGGACCGGTGTGGCGGACAGCCCGAGGCGGTGTTTGGACTGGAGATCCGCGCTCTGTCGGTAGATCGGTGCCGGCACGTGATGCACTTCATCGTACACGATCAGCCCCCAGCGGCGTTCGTCGAACAGTCGCCGATGGCGGTCCATTCCTGCGGTCTGGTAGGTGGCAATCGTCACGGGCCGGATCTCCTTCTCGCCGCCATGGTACTCGCCGATGTCCTCCGGCCCGAGAGAGGTGTTCCCGAGCAACGTTTCGCGCCACTGGGTGGCGAGCTCCCGGGAAGGGACGAGCGCGAGGGTTTCGCCGCCGACCGCCGCCATCGCTCCCATCGCGGCGACGGTCTTACCGCTGCCCGGCGGGCCGACGAGTACACCCGCTTTCTGATCGATGAACCGCTCGACCCACTCGCGCTGGTACTCGCGTAGATCGAGGTCGAGGTCGAAATCGAGTTCGTCACCGGTATCCAGATCGCGCTCGTCGCGCACGGGATAGCCCGCCTCGTAGAGGATTCGCTTGATCTCGGCCTCCGAACCCTCCCGAACCCAGCTTTCGGTGTCGGAAATAGGGGCATGAAGCTGGTCCTCATCGAGTTCCTGTCGGGCGACGTTGCCCATCAGGCCCGCGCTGCTCGCTTCGAGGACGACGTAGCTATCGGGATGGGTCCGGAGGACGAACTGCCTGGCGCGCTTCCACTGGCGTTCGATCCACTCTTCGAGCGTGGGGTGGCGCTCGCCGATCACCGCCCGCATGGTGGCGAGCAGATTCCCGAGGTCGTCGTGGGGTGCCCCCCAGATATCCTCCTCGCGGATCCGGTAGAGATACGTGCCCTCGCCGGTGGTATCGACGAGATACGCGAACCCCGAGAGGCGGGCGCGAGTGAACTGATCGGGATGTTCGACGACGAGTTCGCGCCGGTCGGGAAACGCGACGACGTGTTCGGGATCGACCCGGCGGTCCCAATCGATGGGGTACCAGACGACCGGGTCGCGCTCGACATTCCGGCGACCGACCGCACCCGTCTCCGCCAGTTCCGAGAGGCGGCGGTCGGCTTCCTCCTGTGTGCAATCGAGCGCGCGGGCGAGTTCCTCGGCGGTCCCGACGGGGTGGCCGAGTTCCTGAAGCGCCTCGTGAAATTCATTAATCGAAAACTCGCTGTCGGTCACTGCCGGCGGTAGGGCGGCGGCGGATAAACGGCTTTCACCTTGCTCCCCCGGTTCGTCGCTCACTTCCCGATCACGACCGCCGACCGGACCTCCAGAGCGGTTTCGAACTCCTCGCGGCGACCTAAGCGCTTGCCGAGGCGGTCGAGTTGCTCCTCGTGAGCCCGGCGGACCGCGTCGGTTTTCCGGCGGTCGAGATCGAGATCGGCTTCGAGCGTCCCCCAGTGATCCTTGGGGACGAAAAAATAGTAGGCGTCCTCGTCCGCGTGGACGAATTCGTAGCGGCGGCGGTACTGGTCGATCCGTGGATCGAGTGCTTCCTGAGCGCGTTCGAGAAGCCCCGGCAGCTGGCTTCCCGCGACGCTGGCTTTCGCGGCGGCGAGCATCACCACCTGCCCCTCGATTGGGTGGCTCATCCGCCTGCACGCATTGCCTTGCGCTCGAAGTCCTCGATCAGCGGTTCCAGAACCTCTTGATCGCCCTCGAAGACGACCGTCACCTCTGTCAACGAGAGGCTCGGGCCGATCTCGACGGTTTTATCGGAGAGATTGGCCACCCAGTTCCCGCCGACGATCCGATCCTCGCTTTCGGCCTCGCCACCGAGGTTTTCGAGGTATTCGCGGGCCAGTCGTTTGCTGATCCCCCGGAAGGAGCGCTCGACCCTCACGTCCGGCCTCCGGCGACCGGCGGAAAGAGGCTCACGGTGTCGCCGTCTTCGAGGGGCGTATCCGGACCCTCCGCGTGAGTCACGTCCCGGCCGTTTTTGAGAATCGAGAGCTGGGGCCGGATCGCGCCGTCCTCGACGAGTTGTCCCTCCAGTCCGTCGAACTCGGATTCGAGATCGGCGAGGACTTCGCCGACGGTGGCTCCGTCTTCATAGGAGCGTTCAATCGTCTTCCGACCGACCGCCTCGCGGAAGGTGGCAAAGGAGCGCAACTCGATGTCCATGATCGTACACAAGGATTGAACCGTATAAAAATCGGCGGCCCACGGATTACCGGCGAACGCGCGCACCGAGTTTGCCCGCCAACCCGCCGAGAACCAGTGTGAGTGCGAGCACCGCGACGAAGGTGGCCGTATCAAGCCCGGAGTAAATGGCCACGAGCGGAACGCGTCCGGGCGAGCCCGAACCGAGGCTCGTCGAGACCGCGACCGCGACCATCAACCCGGCCGTACAGGTGACGACCCCGATACCTTGCAGGCCACCGCGGACCGTCGGTCGGGCGAGATAACCCGCGAACACACCGCCGGCGAGGAGACACGCGACGGTGACGCCGAGTCCGATTACGACCGATGGCGGCCCGGCGATGGCGACGAATGTGGCGAGCACGCCGAAACAGAGCCCGGCGGCGATCGCCCCGCCGTCGAGCGGGCGGTCGGGACCGGGCCCGGCCCGGAGCTTGCGGGCGTAGGCCGGGACCGGATCCTCGTCGCTCATTCGGCGACGTCGCTCAGCCGGATACCGTCGTCGACCATCCGGGCGTGGCGTTCCTGATCGAGTTCCTCGGCCAGTTCGTCGTGATCGTAGAGTTGCTGGATCAATGCGTATTGAAAATCACACCAGACCTCGGCGTAGATCGAGGACTGACCCCACGCGCGCAACTCGACGATGTAATCGTCATACTGCTCCCAGCGTTCCTCGGCCCGGTCGAGCACGTCCGCGGCGGCGCTTGCGGCCTCGTCGGCCACGATGGCGTCGTTAATGTAGCTCTCGTACTGTTCGGCCTCGCGTTGCATGGCCATGATCGCGTCGTCGCTGTCCTCGGGCAGGGTCTCGGCGAGTTCTCGCGGGACGGCGAGGCTGATCTCGTCCATGCGCGGGATCAGGGGCGCATCCGACAAAAAGCCCGCTACCGCTCTTCGACGTGGCGCACTTCTACCGCGACGCCGCGGGAGCTTTCTTCCATCTCGTTGCCGAACATGGTTGCCCGGCCGACCGCGAAGGCCTCCGGCCCCTCGATGACGACCTCGTCGCCGACCCGGATCGATTCGTCGGCATCGACGATCCCGGGTGCGAGGACGTTGCCATGTGGAACGAATCCGTCGATCTCGACGCGCTTTTCCGGCACGTCGCTTTCGACCCACCGGCGCGCGCCCGCGAGCGTCAGCGCGAGGGTGCCGTACTGGGGCACCATCGCGGCGAGTTGCTCGCCGTCGCCGTCGTGGGCCCGGAGTTTAGGGTAGCGACTCTCGACGGTCAGATCCGAAAAGAGCGCGTCGCCGGCCCCCGCGCCGAACTGGTAGTCGGCGATGGCCTTGAGGGTGTTGTGTTGGCGCTCGCGCTTGCCGTATTTCAACTCGCCGTCGAGGGTCGACATGAGGTTCGCAAGCGACTCGGTGGTCGTGGGGTGGTCCTCGACGGTGTATTCGATGGGTGTGTCGATCCCGCCCTCGACCCGCTCGACGATCTCGCGGTAGTCCTCGGGGAGGTGGGCGATGATCCGGGGGTAATCGTTGCGCGCGAGATACCGCTCCAGAACGCTGGCGACGAAGTCGATCTCGCTTTCGGTCCACTGACCCGTCACGGCGCTGTCGTAGTGTTGAGCGGGGTAGGTCGTCTCCAACTCCTGGGGGACGACCCCGATTGGCGAGGTCATCGAAACCTGGTGGGCGCGGTACTGGATCGCGTCGTGGAACTGCTGGTGGCTCTGGGACTCGCTGTAGGGTTTGGTCGCCGAACAGGGCACCAACACGAGCGGGTTCCGGAACCGGTTGCGGTACCGCGAGGTGACTCGATCCGCGAAGCGCTGGATCTCGACGCGCCGCAGGGTGTCATCGCTGGTCGCGGTGATCTCCGCCGAGCGGATGATGGGTGTGCGTTCTTCGAGATAGCTCCATTGCTGATCGAACTCCCGGAACGCGGCGGTAAGCCAGGGTTCGTGGCGGGCCTGTCCCTCGATGTAATCCCGGAGCCGCCCCGCTCGGATCCGCTCGCGGACGACCCCCAGTTCCGCCCGCAGGGCGTGTTCGTTGTGCTCGGCGCAGTCCTCCCGGGTGAACTCCCCGCGGGGTTGCTGGCACGCCGAACAGGCACACGGCAGTTCCTCTAAATCCGAAAGGAAGTGTTCGCCCTCGCTCGTGAGGTACTTGGCCTGGGTGCCCTTCACGACCGCCTGATGGGTGTCGAGGAGATCGGCCCCGGCGTAGGCGAGGGTGGCTGCGTTCGCGGGCGTGGCGACTCCCGAGAGATAGAGTGCGGTGTCGGGGGGGATCACGTCTCGAACCTCGATGACCGCCTCCCGGAGAGCACTGGCGTGGCCGACGAGACCCTGTGTGGTCGAGAGGACGTAGGCGTCGGTGCCGTGATCGCCCGCCGTATCGGGCGAGACGACCGCGGCGCTTGGGTAGTCCACATCGGGATAGGAAACGGCAAAGGCCTCCTCGATTTCCTCGGCGGTGCCGCTCGGAAATGCCCGATGGGGCAGGATCGTCACCCGGTCGTCGCTTCCCTCGGGAACCTCGCGCTCGGCGGACCAGAGGCTGCCCGCGTCCTCGATGACCTCGTCGGCGACCGCGGGTGTGACCCGGGGGTCGGCGAGCCGCAACTCACCGAGGCGGGCCGGGCCGTCGCGGTCGTGAACCTCGAAATACTCGGTCATGATCTCCCCTCGGAACGGTCCGGGGAACTATCCGTCGGTTCGATCCGCACGCGCTCGGGAACTGCGGCGAGGGCCGAATCCGGCCACCCCTTCGCCGCGAGAACGAACGCCGTATCGGGATTGGCCCCCGCGAGTCGCGCGATCCCGGTGGCTGCGGCCTCGTAGGCCGCGTTGTCGAATCGGTCGGGGAGTTCGGCGTTGACGGGGTAGGTTTCGGCGAGTTCGGACGGGACGGGACCGAACGGTGGGCGGATATCCCAGACCTCGTCAACATCCACGTCCGCCGGACCGTCCGCCAGCAACACCGAACCGGGCGCGTCGAGTCGTTCGAGGCGGCGATGGTGGCGCAACACCTCGGGCCGGCGCGCGCTTTCGCCCGAGAGGTAGAAGAACGTCGCCTTCGAGGCGGGATCAGTGCGTTCGAGTTCGTCAGCATGATCGAGTAGCGCACGATACCCGTCGAGCATCGCGGAGTGGCCGCGGGCGCGGGCTTCGACGAGTTCCAACAGGTTCCCCCGGCGGATAGCCTGTTTGATCGTGCGGATCTCCTCGAAGGTGACGTGGAGGTTGTGTTCCGAGAGCAGCCGCTCGCGCTCGTCGCAGTTTTCGATCTCAGCGGGCGTGTACTCGGTACAGATCGGACATGAACACGGAAAATAATCGAGATCCGCGAGGTGCTCGGTTCCTCGAACGGTGAGATACCGCCCGTCGCGGGCGTACAACGCGTAGGCCGCCGAATCGAACAGGTCACAGCCCATGGCGACCGCGAGCGCGAACATCATCGGGTGGCCCGCGCCGAAGAGGTGAACCGGGGCATCGGCTCCGAGCCCGCGTTTCGCGGCGGCGACGGCGTCGACGGTCTCCCCGAAGCGATACTCGTTCAGCAGGGGCACGACCGCGCCGACCGGAAACACGTCTAGATCCGTCGCGTAGGCATGGCGGGCCGCCGATTCGCGGAGGTCAGGATAGGTCGATCCCTGTACGGGTGCGGAGACGAGGGTCTCGCCGGCGTCGAACTCGGCGGCGGCATCGAGGCGTTTTTGAGTGGTTTCGAGGTCGCGCTCGGCCTTTTCGTGGGACGCTTCGGGTGGCGTGGGGATGTCGACGGGCGTGGCGATGTCGGAACCGATCTCACGTTGGAATTCGAGGATCTCGCGGGAAGTAACGTCGATCTCGCCGTATTCCGCGAGCTGGAAGGATCCGGAGTCGGTCATGATTGCACCCGGGAAGTCGAGCGTGTCGTGTAGGCCCCGGTCGAGCACGATCTCGCGGAGATCCTCACTACCGTGGAGGACGTAGGAGTTAGTGATACAGATCTCCGCGCCGAATTCGGAGGCGAGCCGCCGCGGCGGGATCGTCTGAATGTGGGGGTTGATGACCGGGAGTAACGCGGGGGTCTCGACGGTCACGCCCGCCCGCGGGACGGTGAGCCGGCCGATCCGCCCCGCAACGTCCCAGTCGCGGGCCTCGAAAATCTCGCTCATGGCGCGGAATTGGTGGGTATGAGCGGTAAGGGTTGTGAGTTAGGGCGACTTTCGGGCGAGCAGCTCGACCCGCGTCTCGTCCGCGGAGAGAGTGACCGGCTCCTCGTAGTGGACGATCCGCAGGTCGAGACAGGCCCGCAGGAGGTCGTTCGGTTGAAAGCGAAACCGGTGGGAGTCGTCGCCGGGCGGATCGAGGCGGTGTTCGTAGAGCAACACGCCGCCCGGGGCGAGCGTCCGCTTGAGCGCCGGCAGGGCGTTCAAACTGTAGTAGCAGCTCACGATGACGAGATCATAAACTCCACGGGAGAATTCGTAACTCTCGATGTCTCCCCGGACGAATCTAACATCGACACCGCGCGCGTCCGCACGCTCGCGCGCGATGGTCAGGCCTTCCCCGGAAATGTCGATGGCATCTACATCGTAGCCCCGCTCAGCGAGAAAAATCGCGTTGCGACCGCCACCGGTGGCGACATCGAGCGCCCGGCCATTCGGGAGATCGTCCACGTACCGTTCGAGCAGATCAGTTGGAGCGGTCGGCGGGTCGTGCTCGTTGTCGCGGTACCGCTCGTTCCAGCGTTCGCGTTCGCTCTCGTTGTCGCTCATCGTCCGAAGGCGTCGTAATAGAGGGTGCCGAGGGCGGTTCGACCGTCCCGAACGTTGCCGCTGGCCACGTCGCGTTTGAGCGTCTCGAAATCGGTCGTTCCGACGCGAATCGACTCGTCGGCATCCAGGTCCTGTTCGCCCGTCGGCGTACAGTCGAATGCGGCGACGTAGTGATGGCGAGAATCGAGCAATCCGTTCGCGGGTTCGGCGGTCGTCAGATACTCGACCCGGTCGGCCTCGTAGCCCGTCTCCTCGGCGAGTTCGCGTCGGACCGCCATCGTGCGATCCTCCTCGGGTTCCATGCTACCCGCCGGAAATCCGCGATTAACCCGCCCGACGGCTTGTCGCCACTCCTCGATGACGACGACCTCGCCCTCGGCCGTGAAGGGGACGATTACGACCGCGGGCGGTTCGGAGACGTAATCGAAATCGGTCTCGGTGCCGTCGGGCAGTGCAACCGTCTCGTGGATCACGTCGAACCCCGGACAGGTGTAGGCCACTTCCTCGTCGACCGTCTCCCAAGCGAGCGGATCGGTCATGGTTCGATTACGCGGGGTAGCGACGAAAAACGTCCCGACTCAGAACGCCCGATCTAACGGGTGGTGCGGGTTCATCGGAAAAGTGGGCCGGCGCGAATTCGAATCGCGGTTACGGCCACCCGAAGGCCGAAGGATACCAAGCTACCCCACCGGCCCGCACACGCAACAAGGACGCTCCCGTCTTTAAGGGTTCCGACCTACCGATACCGTGTGTAGCCGTCGGTATCCAGCCAGTTGTGTGCCAGCGTGATCGCGTGATTAGCGTGCAGTGGTTCCGGACCCAGCCGCACGCACTCATCGGCCCGTTCGGCGAGCAGATCCGCCTCGCCGCCGGCGAAGTCACGGTGATCCGAGAGAATGAACACAGATTCGGCGGGCAGTTCGATCTCGGTTACGGGATCACCTGCCCCGTGAAGCTGGACGACGGTACCCGAATCGGCGGTCGCTTCGAGGACGGGATCGAACCCCCGTCGGGAGAGGTACACGCCCAGAGACGTCTCGACTTCCATGTGCCCGATGGCTTCCTCGCGGTTTTCGAGGGCGTTTCTGACGAGGGCCGCAGTGCTTCGCTCGTCGGGGTTCAATCGGCGGAGTTCCGAGCCCTCGAATCGGAGGGTAAACTCGTCCGCTAGCACGAGATAGACTCGAACGTTCTCGCGGACGGCGTGCGAGAGGAAAAACGCCGACGAGACACACCGACAGAGCACGTCCAGCCGACCGGCCCCGCCGGCGAGATCGTCGAGCGAGAATTCGGGGGTCGTGGGGACGTCATGACCGAGGACGATGAACTGACGCATACCCGTCGTAGGCCGGCGAGCGCCCATACCTCCGTCGGAAAGCGGCAAGCCCTTGGCCTCCCGATCCCTCGGGACGGTATGCTCACAGTCGAGCGACGACGGCATCCCCAACACAGCGGTGCCGGCACGGAGGTGTGGCGATGACGGTTCTCGACACTGCCGAGCGGATCGGCGAGCAGAACCCCGTCTGTAACGCCTGTCTCGGTCGGGCGTTCGCCGACCGCAGTTTCGGGCTGACCAACACCGAGCGGGGTCGAGCACTGCGGACCGCGCTCGCGCTGGCCGAAGACGAACCCTACGATGAACCCGCCATCGAAGATTGCTGGGTTTGTGAGGGATACAGCGGCGAGTTCGACGCGCTCGCAACGCAGACCGTCGAGACACTGGAAGGGGTCGATTTTGCGACCTACCAGGTCGGTTCGCGGGTGCCGCCGCTGATCGAGGAAAACGAGCGCTTGCTGCGCGAGGACGCCGACCTACCCGCAGATGCCGGCGAGTCGTTCAAATCCGAGTGCAACCGCGAGGTCGGCAAACGCCTCGGTGCACGGACGGGCACCGAGGTCGATTTCGACCGCCCCGACGTGCTCGCGCTCGTCAACATCGAACGCGGCGACGCCGACATCCAGATCAACCCCGCGTTCGTCTACGGTCGGTACCGAAAACTCGAACGCGACATCCCCCAGACCGAGTGGCCCTGTCGTGAGTGTGGCGCGACGGGCAAACAGCTCGCCTCTGATGGTGGCGAGGAACCCTGCGAGGGCTGTGGCGGCACCGGGTATCGTTACGACCGCAGCGTCGAGGAACTCACGACACCCCCCGTCGTCGAAGCCATGGACGGCGAGGAGGGCGTCTTTCACGGCGCGGGCCGGGAGGACGTTGACGCGCGAATGCTCGGGCCAGGCCGTCCCTTCGTCATCGAGATCAAACGACCCGAACGACGGATTCCGGACACGGACGCGCTCGAAGCGCGGATCAACGAAAACGCGGATGCGGTCGAAGTCGAGGGACTCAGGCTTGCCACTCACGAGATGGTCGAGCGGGTGAAGGAACTCGATGCGAGCAAGACCTACCGGATGACGGTCGAATTCACCCGACCGGTCGAACCCGCGGAACTGGAGGCCGTGCTCTCGAAACTCGACGGCGCGACCGTCGAACAGGACACCCCCCAGCGGGTCGATCACCGCCGAGCGAGTCGCACCCGAACTCGAGAGGTCTACGCTATCGAGGGCGAACTCCGCGATCCGCGTCACGCCGAGCTCACCGTCCACGGCGAGGGCGGTCTCTACGTGAAGGAACTGGTAAGCAGCGACGCCGACCGCACCTGTCCGAGCCTCGCCGGCTTGCTAGACATCGAAAGTACCGTCACCGCGCTCGACGTGATCGATGTCGAGGGTGAAGATGAACCGTTCGACGATCCCGGGTATCTCAGAACCGACCATGGCTGAACGCCAGGAGTTGCGCTTTCGTGAACGCCGCCGACAACCAGTACGTTCGGGCCAATTCGTTGAATTAGGGTGACAAAAAGCGCGCCGAAACGGTTTAGGAGTGATAGACCATAGCACGGTTGGGGGAGAACCTATGTGCCACCACATGGATGAACGGTCGATAGAGATCGTCGAGCTCACCGAACGCGAGGACGCCGAGGACGAACCCGAGCTTTCGGAGGAATCCGACGATCCAGTCGCCGCGACCGCCGACGACTAACCCCACAACCATTTATTTTCGCCCGTCAACACACGCCCGTGAGTGGCATCTTCGGGATCGACGAAGCGGGCAAAGGCCCCGCCCTAGGTCCAATGATTGCGGCGGCTGTCGTCATCCCCGACGAGTCGGTGTTGCCGCCCGGAATCGACGACTCGAAACACCTCACCGCCGCGCGCCGCGGGGAACTGGCGGCTACCATCCACGCTGATGGCCGTATCGCGGTCGGGATCGCCGCAATCGAACCGGCCCGGATCGACGATCCCGCAACCGATATGAATGCGCTGACGGTCGCGGCCCACGCCGAAGCGGCTGATGCGGTTGTGGAGCGGAGCATGCGAGGGATCTGTGATGCCGGCGACGTCGACGCCGCCCGCTTCGCCCGCCGGGTCAGGGACCGGCTGCCGGCGGTCGATCTCGACGCCGAACACGGTGCCGACGAAACCTACCCCATCGTCGGGGCGGCGAGCATCGTCGCCAAGGTCGAACGCGACGCCCGGATCGCCCGGCTGGTCGAGACGTACGGCCCCGTCGGTAGCGGCTATCCGAGCGACCCCGCCACGCGGGAGTTTCTGGCCGACTACGTCGACGACCACGGTGAGTTGCCGGCGTGTGCGCGGGAATCGTGGAAGACCTGCGAGGACGTGCTTCGGGAGGCCAAGCAGGGCACGCTCTCCGAATTCACCGGGTGAGCAACACCCGCAGGATGTCGCCGTAGGCCGGTCGAGTGACGAGCACGCCGATCAACACGCCGGCGATGGTAAACAGCGCGAAGCCGGTGAGATCGCCGAGGCTCAACAACGCGAGCGGCGACATGGCGACGATGGTGGTCGCGGCGGCCGCGCCGATCACCCAGAACGCCTTCCGGAACCGGGATTCGAACACCCGACCGGTCGAAACCTCGCCCTCCTGCAGGATCTCGTCGGCGATGATGATCAGGTCGTCGACGCCGGTGCCGACCACGGCGATCACCCCGGCGATGGCCGCCAGATCCAGGGGGTAGCCGACGGCGGCCGCGAAGCCCAAAAGCAAGAATACCTCCGCGCTGGCGGTCAGAATCATCGGAATAGCCACGCGCGGGCGACCGTAGCGGGCGGCAACGACGCCAGAAACGGCACCCACCGCGAGCACCCCGGCCACCAGCGAATAGAGCTTGAAGTCCTGGGCGAGGCTGGGTTCGAGGTAGTACTGGGTGCCCGCATCGATGTCGAGCGGGGCGGGGGTCGTCCCCGTCAGCAGGTTCACCCGGAGGTTCCGTATCTCCTCCATGGAGCCGGCATGCATGACGAACGTCCGGCTGTTGACGTACTCGCCCGACTCCATGCTCTGAGCGAAGTCGGGGCTCAAACCCGCCGCGAAGACGACCTCCTCGCCGTCAACGACGGTAAGGAGGCAGTAGCCCGGATCGTCGGGGTTCTGTTGCCAGCGACAAGCTCCGGCCCCCTCGCCAGTGAAGCCGGTTTCCTGCATCGTCTGCGAGAACTGCCGGGCCCCCTCTTCGGTGAGCGTGATGCTCATCTGGGGGCCGCGAGGCCCTTCTTCGGGTTGGCCCATCGAAGCGATGTCCTCGCGCTCGAAGGCGGTGGTGTTTTGATAGCCGTTTTCGGTCGGGTAGTGAGCGATCTGTTCGACGACCCCGCGATCCTCGATCAGATTAATGACGCTTTCTCGATCCTGGCCAGGTACCTCAACGATGACGAAGTACTCGCCGGTCGATGAAGTCGATTTCCGCACGTCGCCCGCCGCGAACGGCGATTTGCTGATCTTCTCTTGGAGTACCTCGACGGCCTCATCGGCGGTTTGCTCGGTGACGCCGTCGCTGATCCCCCCGTCGCTTACGTTGTAGCCCGCATTTTCGAGTGCCGTCCGGAACTCCGCTTGGGTGACGTTCCCGGTCGTCAGTTCGATGGTCCCCCTGCCCTCGCCGTCGGTGCCGTTCGGATAGACGTTGACGTTACGGCTTTCGATCCCGAGTTCATTGGCTATTCGAGTCTGGATGTCGGCTTGCTGGCCGGGCTCGACTGCGATGTCCTCGGCGGTCATGCCCACGAGCGGGGCGCGAACCCGTGTGCCACCGGAGAGTTCGAGGCCGAACTGGAGGTTGGTCGGTCCCGTTTGAGCGGTGGGGGTTGTGCCGGTCGTGTTCCCGGAACCGAACCCCGGAAAGAAGAGGACGAACGCACCCGCGGCGATGAGGACGATCAGCAACGTGATCCGCCAGTGGTCGCGTGCGGCCCCAACCAGCGTGCGCGCTCTCGTGCTCATCGAGCGACCCCCTCGTATTTGTACCAGCGAAGCAAGCTCACGTTCAACAGGTACGTGTTCATCAGGTCAGCGATCAGTCCGAACACGAGGACGGTCCCGACGGCGGGCAACAGTGGAACACTGAAGTAGGCCGCAATCGCCGTCATGACCACCATCGCGGTGATCGACGTCGTCGTCATCGTCACGCCCGTACGCATCGCCCGGTGGGTGCTTTCATAGAAATCGCCGCGCCTGCGCAGCACGTGGTTGTTCAACAGGAGGTCCGAATCGACGCTATAGCCGATCAACATGAGCAGGGCTGCGACCGTTCCCAGCGAGAGCTGGATATCGAAGAGGTTCATCAGCGCAATGGGGATGACGATGTCGCTAAACGCCGACAGCACGACCGCAATCGACGGGATGAAAGTGCGAAACATGAGGGCAACGAGCACGCTCATTCCAACGAAGGCGATGCCGACGGCGACGAGCGTCTGGGTCTGGGTTTCGCCACCGAACGTAGCGGACGTGCTCGATATCGAAGTCACCTCGAAGCCCGCGCTGGTGGCCTGTGATTCGATGGCCCCCGTATCGGTCGATTGGAAGGTGACGATGTAGGCATTGTCCTGGGCGGCGATGGGCTGGATCGACTCGGGTTCGGTATCGAAGGCGGCTGCGATCTCCTCCTGGGAGGCGTCCGTCTGAATCTGGAGTTCGGTTCCGCCGGTGAAGTCGATGCCGGGGTCGACCGGCACCCCGGTGGCGAGCCAGGTGCCGCCGATGATACAGATCGAGAGCGCGAGAACCGCGAGCGGCACCGCCACCAGCTGGCGGTTCGAGTACCGGGGGTATTCGACCGCCGGTACTGCGAAATCAAGCATATGCGCCGGTGGGGTATTGCTTGGAATAAACCTTCTTATACTAGTGCTTCGAGGAGATTGCTACTCGTTTCGAAGCTCGCCGAGGATCTCCCGTTTCGTCTTCGGTTCCTCGAACACCGTATCGATCACTATCTCCCCGTCCCGTATCACCCTTTCACTGAAAACGAGGGTGTCCGGGTTACCCGTTCAGCCGCCCTCACAGCGATCCAGGCGTGGGCTTTTGACCCTCACTACCCTATCATCGGTATGGCATCGACCGATACCGCGACTCGGGTTCGTCTCTCCTATCCCGCCGACCTGAGCGACTGGGGCCGGTCCCAGATCGACAGACAGTCGTTTCGCGCGTATCTCACGAAAACCCACGACCGCGTCGCGGCGGGCGACCGCTGGGAGGAGTTCGTCGGCGTGGGCTGCTGTGGCGACTCCCTCGACGTACCCCTCAGAGTCGAGGAAATCGAGGGCGGTCCCCGGATCACCCATGATACCGAAATCGAATACGAGGTCAGGGACGCTTGTGATCTACAGGGCGGCTGGCGTGTCCAGAGCGCGGGCGGGCCGACCACTTAAGGCAAGTATCGGACACTAACGATCCCCTCCTCGGCCCGCACTTCCGCACGGTTGACGCCATAGCGGGCCGCCCGTGCGAGCGTCTCTTCGTCGTCGATGATTTCCTCGACGGTCTCCTCGGTGCGTTCTGGCGGTACCGTCAGCACGTGGAGTTCGCCAACGCCGGCCCGCTGGGTTCGGGTCACTTCCCCGACGGCCTGGCCGGCCCCGATGTCGCGTTCCTGCTGGGTAGGGGGTTCGTCGCTTCGTTCAACCGACAGCGAGCGGCGATCCTCGATCTCGACGAGTTCCCAGGTCGCTTCGATGGGTGGTTCGGGCGTGACCGTTCCTTCGATGGCGTCGCCGGTTTCGAGATCGGGGTTGGTCGAAAGAGGGTGGACCTGCCCGGTGTCGACGTTGCGGAGAACGGCGCTTTCCTCCCCGGCGTGAGTCACCAGAAACGTTCCCGTCGTTTCGTCCATGCCGGAGGGACGCGGCGGGGCCGTTTGTCGATTTCGCCCAGCCTACCGAAACCGGCGGTGAAGCAACCCGATCACGAGGACCGCGAGAATCGGTGGAACCAGCCCGAGCAACTGGGGAAGGCCATACAGCGTGTCGACGATTGTCCCGAACGCACCGGTCACGGATTCCTGTCGTTCGGGCGGCACCGAGATCACCAACCCGAGATACAACGCGCCGATGAACAGATATCCCCCACCCGCGAGGGCGGTATCGTAGACACCGTTGCGTTCCGGTCGCGTGCGGTGGCGATGCGCAACCAACAGCACGGGCGCGAGGATCGGCACGAGTACGAGCAGGGCGATGATGACGAAAAACGCGCGCACGAACAGGGTGGTCTGGGAGGCTCCACGGGTAGCGCCGATCACGCCGACCAGCGCGAGGACGAACAACAGCGTTACAGCCAGCCCAAGCACGGCGCTGACGAGCACGTATCCCTTGTAGATACGCGAGTCGCTCGCCCCGAAGGAGTAGCGAAACGAACCCAGCAACCCTCCGTACGTGTCCCCGGCGTCGCTCATGCCGGCGGTTGGAAGGCCGGGAGAATAAACCGCGCGATCAGGGTATAACCGATCAGGACACAATCCTTTTGCGCCGCGCCCTCGCCGAACGGGTATGGAAATCGACATCGGCAACGCGCTCGATTCGGTGGCGACTCCCGGCATCCCGCGAGCATCGCTCGACCGCCTCGACGGGCGCGTCGCCGACGCCCACGAGCGGATCGAAACCGGACGGGACAACAACGAGCACGGCTACGCGGCGTTGAACCTGCCCGACACCGCCGACCCGGACGCGATCCACACCGCCGTCGAACCCTTCACGGACGCCGAGACCGTCCTCATTATCGGCATTGGCGGCAGCGCGCTGGGCGCGGCCACCCTGTCGGCAGCCCTCGAAAGCGAGGTCGATACCTACGCGTTCGATAACGTCGATCCCGGACACACGCGAGCAGTGCTCGATTCCCTCGATCTCTCCCGGACTGCGGTCCATGTCGTCTCGCGGTCGGGAACGACGACCGAGACGCTCGGGAATTTCCTCGTCGTTCGAGACGCGATGGAGCGGGCGGGCGTCGACTGGACCGAGCGAACGCTCGTGACGACGGGTCCCGAGGGCAACCTGCGCCGGCTCGCCGAGCGCCACGACTTGCCCGTCCTCGACGCGCCGGCGGGCGTTCCGGGCCGGTTTTCGGTGCTCTCGTCGGTCGCCCTGCCGGTCGCCGCGATCCGCGGTCACGATCTCGACGCGCTGCTGGCCGGCGCGAGCGAGGGAGCCGACGCGCTCGCGGGCTCGCTGTTCGACTGTCCGGCCTACGCCTACGGGGCGACCAGCTACGCGCTCGCTTGCCGGGGCTGGGGAGTCAACGCCATGATGCCGTATGCCGAATCCTTGGAGACGTTCGCCGAATGGTACGCCCAGCTGTGGGCCGAGAGCCTCGGAAAAGAGGGGGTTGGCCAGCTCCCCACGAGAGCGCTCGGTGCGACCGACCAACACTCCCAGCTACAACTTTACCGCGCGGGGCCACGCGACGCGATGGTGTCGCTCGTGCGCCCCCGGGAGCGTTCCGAGGTGGCGATCCCCGAAACCGATCTGGAGGGGTTATCGTATCTCGGCGGCACAGATCTGGGGGCCGTTCTCGACGCCGAGTTCGAGGCGACCGAGGCGAGCCTCGCCGCGGCGGGCCGACCCTCGATCCGGGTCGAGATCGACCGGATCGACGAGCGCTCGCTGGGGCGGCTGTTGTACGATATGGAGGCGGCCTGCATCATGACGGGCGAACTCCTCTCCGTGGAGACGTTCACACAGCCCGCCGTCGAGTGGGGCAAACGGGCAGCCCGCGGACTACTGGGGGGTGGCGAGTTCGAGGAAAGCGAGGCCACGCGCGAGAAAACACGACTCGTCGTCGATTAGACCCGCGAGGGCAAAAACAGACTACACGCGAGCGCGAGGCCGATAACCCCGGCGAGCAGGAAAAACGCCCCGTCGAAAAACCCCCGGTCGGCGAGCGCGCCGACGACGACCGGCCCCACTGACGCGAGCAGCATGTAGGTCATGCGCAACAGCCCCAAGCCGCTGCCCTGCATCTCTTCGGGCAGGGCGTTGACGAGGTAGGTCAGTGCGGCCGGCGACATCGCCATCGCGGCACTGACCAGCACGGTACACGCGATCAGTCCGGGCAGGTTTTCGAGAACGGGCAGCGCCGACAGTGCGACGGCGACTACCGCCGCCGCGCCGACCAGCGTCGGTTTCATCCCGATACGGTCGCTCGTAGCGCCGCCCAGCGACTGGACCACGACGCCGCTGGCGAAAAAGAGCCCGTACACCACGGCGGCGACCTGCGAGGAAAACCCTTTGACCTCGATGAGATATGTCGGATAGAATCCGGTAAACGCCTGCCAGACGAAATTTTCGAACAATAACACGCCGGTGATCAACAGCGCCGGGCGCGAGGACACCTCGCCGACGACCCGCCGGATCGACGACAACGACAGCTCATCGACGGTGCTCGTCGGCCCGGACGTGCGACCGGGAACGATCCGCCACAGCCCTACTGCGGTCACCAGAAACAGCGGAGCGGCGAACGCGAAGCCAAACCGCCAGGTCGTGTACGCCGCAATAGTGGCCGCGACCACCGGCAACACCGCGTTGCCGACGCTGCCGGCGGCCATTGTGAGGCCGATGGCCGCGCCGTCGCGGTCGGCGTAGATGTCCGAGAGGACCGTAAACCGCGTCGGGCCGTACAACGCGGTCGCCAACCCGAACAGAATCGTCGCCACGAAAAATACCCCGAGGCCGGAGGCGGCGCTGAGACCGACGACCACGACGGCGGTGACGAGGGTGCTAAACACGAGGATCCGTCCCTCGCCGACCCGGTCGCCGAGGATCCCGCCGGGAAACTGTCCGAGCGCGTAGGCCGCCCAGAGAGCGGTTACGATCGCGCCCGCACCGGTCAAGCTCACGTCGAAGGTGGCGCTGATCCGGGGAAGCAACGCCGGAAAGACGAGCCGGATCCCGATGGAGAGAAACCAGCCGAAAGCGATGGTCAACAGGATCCAGCCCCGGCCCTCGCTTCGGAGATCGCGGACGGTCGGGCGGATCCGGTCGAGTCCCCGCACGATTAGGGGATGCTTCCGGGCGGTGTTGAACCCCGTGAACGGGGCACCGTTCGCCGGAACGCAGTCGCTCGCTTCGGGCCTCTCATTGAACATATCAACTCATGGCACTCATCAGTCACAACGAAAATTTTATGTACTATAAATTAGTATTATAGAGTATGCCCCACCGATACAGTATCGTTTGTGACGATCCCGCGGCCACCCAGGTCGACGCCATCGCCAGGGAGTACCGACTCACCGAAAACGAAGTCCTCCGCCAGCTCGTCGAGATCGGGCTCGAACAGCGCCAATTCCACCCTGAATCGCGCGAACGAGTCGATCCCCGTCCGTAGCGAGCCCGTTTCAAGCGGTTTTTCTCGGAATATTCCGAATATCGGATATGGCATCTCGACCCTGGGTAGTTCTGTTCATCGCCGCACTGTTCGAGATGGGGTGGGCAATCGGCCTCGAATACAGCGAGGGCTTCAGCAAGCTCTGGCCGACCGTCGGGGTCGCCATCAGTCTCGTCGCCAGCATGGTTCTGCTCGCACAGGCCGTCCGCACGCTTCCCATCGGGACGGCCTATGCCGTCTGGACCGGCATTGGCGCGGTCGGCACGGCGACCTACGGGGTTCTCGCGTTCGGCGAATCCGCCGCCCCGCTCCGACTCGCCTGTATCGGCCTCATCGTCGTCGGCATCGTCGGCCTCCATCTGACGGCCTGATCGTCTGATTCGACTCTACAGCCCGACCGTTTAGCTCGGATTTTTCCGTGTGAGCGGGCTGCCACAGACCACACAACGGTCGCGGTGTTCGTCGAACTCCCGGCCACAGCCCTGACATTGAAAGACCCACTGGCGCTGTTCGGAGATGCCCTCGCGGGCGATCACCTCGATACCGATATCGAGTTTGTCGGCGACGTTTTGCATCGCGTAGTCGTCGGTGACGAGGGTACCATCGAGTTCGAAGGTCGCGGCGATCAGCCGAACATCGGTTTCGGAGAGTTCGTCGAGGTCGCCGAGTTCCTTCGCCGCCCGGCGGACGGTATCGACGGTTTCGTCGGTCGGGAGGTGGATATGCATCCCCGACCCTTCCATGGCGTCGTAGCGATAGGCGCTTTCGTCTTCGAGTTCCTCACGGACGAGGGGGACCGTCGCGGTCCGGTTGGTGGTGTGGTATTCATTGATGAACGCCGAGGAATCGAGAACGTACATTTAGCGTTCGACGACGATGTAATCCTTGACCGCTTGAACGTGATTCACGGGCATTCTGAGCCGGTTCTCTTCGTCGAGTTCGAAGCCGAGTTCGGCGGCCGGTACCTCGTCGTTGGGGGTGACGACCAGATCGTAGAGTTCGCCGGTCTTGCCGTCCATAGTGATGTTATACAGCATTCCTAACTCCGTTCCGTCAGCACCCATTACGGCTTTCCCCGAGAGGTTCTCCGCGAGTATCTCCGACATACCCGTCCAATGCGAGCGGACGCTAATAAACGCCACGGGGACGAACGCGGCGTTCGCTCGGCCTACGATGGACTTAACTGCCGCGGTCGGCACCGCTAGGACAAGGACTTTTCAGGTGGTAGGATGTCAGATACAGATACAACAGCGAACACTTCATCTTCGGAACTCAGAACGCCAATTGTTGCCGTGTTGGGCCATGTCGATCACGGCAAGACCAGTCTGCTCGATAAGGTCAGGGGTTCGGCGGTGATCGAGGGCGAATCCGGCGCGATCACCCAGCACATCGGGGCCACGGCGGTCCCGCTCGATACCGTCTCGCGGGTCGCCGGCGGATTGGTCGATCCCGCCGATTTCGATCTCCCCGGACTGCTCTTTATCGATACGCCCGGCCATCACTCGTTTACCACCCTCCGGTCGCGCGGCGGGGCGCTTGCGGACATCGCCATCCTGGTCGTCGACGTGACCGACGGGTTCCAGCCCCAGACCGTCGAGGCCATTCAGATCCTCCAACAATCCCAGACGCCCTTCGTCGTCGCCGCCAACAAGATCGACACGGTGCCGGGCTGGAACCCGAACGAAAACGCCCCCATCCAGGAGACTTACGACGCCCAGAGCGACCGCACCCGAAGCGATCTCGACGAACGCCTCTATGAGCTTATCGGCGATCTCTCCGATTCGGGCTTCTCGGCGGATCTGTACTGGCGTGTCCAGGACTTCCAGGCAAACGTCGGCGTCGTGCCGGTGAGCGCGGAAACCGGTGAGGGCGTGCCCGACCTATTGACCGTGTTGATGGGACTGTCCCAGCGCTACATGAAAGACGAAATGGAAATCGACGTCTCGGGACCCGGTGCGGGCACGGTGCTCGAAGTCACCGAAGAACAGGGCTTCGGCGCGACCCTCGATGTCGTCCTCTACGATGGAACCGTCCGCGAGGACGAAACCATCGTCGTCGGGGGGACCGGCGAGCCCATCGTCACCGACGTGCGCGCGTTGCTCCAGCCCCGCCCGCTCGCCGAAATCCGCGCCGAGAATCGCTTCGATCAGGTCGAGGAGATCGGGGCCGCCGCGGGCCTGAAGATCGCCGCGCCCGATCTGGAGGACGCGATGGCCGGCGCGCCCGTCCGCGCGGTACGAAACCGCGCTCTCGACGACGTGATAAGCGAGGTCGAGGCCGAACTCGCCGAGATCGAGGTCGAAACCGACGAGGAAGGCGTCGTCGTCAAGGCTGACACCCTCGGGAGCTTAGAGGCGATGGCGAACGCCCTCACCGACGCGGAGATCCCCATCGTGCGCGCGGAGGTCGGCGACATCGCGCCCCGAGACGTCTCGATTGCGAGCACCGCCGACGATCCCATGCACGAGACGATCCTCGGGTTCAACGTCGATACCCTCGCCGACGCGGACCAACGGGCCGAGGAAAGCGACGTGCGGATCATTCGCAATGACGTGATCTACCGGCTCATCGAGGACTACGAGGAACTCGTCGAGGAAACCAAGCAAGCCCAACAGGAAACCGTCCTCGAAAATATCACCCGTCCCGCCCGGTTTCAATTGTTGATGGATCACACCTTCCGACAGAGCGACCCCGCCGTGGTTGGCGTCGAAGTGCTCGGCGGGACGATCCGCCGGAACGCCCGCGTCGCCACATTCGAGAACAACGAACCCGTCCGGGTGGGTGAGATCAACGGCATCCAGGAACAGGGCGAAAACGTGGACGAGGCCCGCCAGGGAAAGCGCGTCAGCCTCGCCATCGACGGGCCGACCGTCGGCAGACAGATCGAGGAGGGCGACGAACTCTGGGTCGAACTCCCCGAAAAACACGCGAAAATCCTCGAACAGGAACTCGCGGAAGACATCCCGGCCGACGAGCGTGAAACCCTCCAGCTGTACCTCGAAAAACGGCGTCGTCGGGACCCCTTCTGGGGGAAGTAACATAGAGTTGGATTGAATTTGAATCGAATTATGGAATATAACTCCGTTTATCTTGTTGGGTTCGTACTCTATGTAGCTATAATCTTACTGAGCTACCATATATTCGGATTAAGCGAAGCAGCGCTTGTAGGCATAGCAGGCGTAGCTGCACCTGCTATTGGGCTTCTGGTAAATGGGATATCTTTGAGTCCTGAATCTTCAGAGACGGACAGACAATCTAAACAGCATCCCTTTCTAGAAGTCTCGGAAGAACGGAAAAATCAAGCCGTCAAAAGATTGAGTGACAATCTAAAATTTCAAGAAAATGAAGTGGGCAAAGTTGAATCGCACCTGTATAACAAAGATATCAAAGGAGCCGACCGCAAAGCTATGCTATACGTTTTCGGGCAGTGGGCCGAAGCAGAAATCAACTCTCAACCGACATCTATTGTCAACAAACATGAACTAAGAGAGAACACATCGCTCAAGGGTAGATCAGTCGGTGTCTTCCTAGATAAGATGGCTCATTTCATAGTACAATACTACCCTGAAGATCTAATGGAACAACAGAAGATGGATGAGAAGGATATGGAATTTGAGTTGAACGAAAACTATCTGGAGGAAATTGTCGACTACATTCTTAGAGAACGAAAGGCACCAAATTAAAGAACCGCTATAATATTTCTGTTTGATACAACCAATACTACTAGTTCTCGGCTGCTCTCGCTCGTAATAATGGGCTTCTTGGTAAGTAAATCTGCAGTCTCCAATCGGACTACCGTCAACCTGATCGGCAATTAGTTGACCGCGATCGGCGTCTCCCGGAACTCCTCGCCCGTCCAGTACCACGCCGTCACCGACTCCTCCGCCAGCGAGACGATGAGGTAGTAGGCCTCGGGCCAACTCGCCTGCGTGCGATCGGTGGCGCTCGGCTCCGGAGGACCCTCGGGATGGGAGTGATAGAACCCAATCACGTCCCCGCCGTCCGTTTCGATCCCCTCGATCACCGCCAACTGTCGCTCGGGATCGAGTTCGTACCGCGTCCGTGGCGTGTCGGCGACGTTCGGGACCCGATGGGTCGAGCGGACGGTATCGACGGTTGTCTCGCGGTCATCTTGACAGCCACCGAGGACGCCACAGACCTCCTCGGGAGCGCCCTCACGGGCGTGATCGAGGACCGTTTCGTAGCTATCCAGGGGGAGAACCAGCGTCACCGGGCGGTCGGCGTGACCTCGCCCGTGGCGTGTTTGACCTGGAGGGCCGCACTCGCGGCCAGCCCGCGGGCGAGTTCCTCGCGGTCGCTTTCGGGGATGTACTCCTCGGCCTCGTGGTCGGGCTGAAAGCCTGCGCTGATCGGGTGGCCGACGGGCGGCTGGACCGCGACCATCGCCTCGGGACCGCCCGAGCCGTTACTCACCTCCGCGCCGACGACGTACTCGTCGGGGAGGTATCGCCGCACGCGCCGGGTGACTTTCGAGAGGTCGCCACGCAACGCCCGGCGCTGGTCGGACGTGAGTTCGGGCTGGTCGTCGGGGACGGTCCGGCCAGCGGCGGTCGTTTCCGGGAGTCCCGCATACGGCGTGTTTCCGTTCATAGAATGGGATCACCATTCATAGGGGGGCTTCTGTCAAAAACCCATCGGGCAGGGAACGCTACCGGATTGGACAGCCCCGACCGTACACCGCGAGCACGACCGCCGTGGCGAAATCCTCGCCATCGTCCGATGTCGCCCCACTGACGGCGGTATTGTCCGCTTCAAACGTCCAGTCACGGAGGTCCTGACCGGTGGCGAGTCCCCGCTCGGCCTGGTTGCGAACCGTCTCGGGTGGCTCGGAGCCGGCGGCCTCGTAGACCAGCCCCGGCCCCTCCGCGCTTTGGGCCCACGCGAGGGCGGCATGGACGGGTTCGTCGCTTGTCGCGCGTGCTTCAACGACGGTGAGTTCGTGGCCGGCAGGGCCGAGATCCGGGGCAGTGCCGACGACCTCGACGCCCGCGTCGGCGGGGATCACCGAGGAAACGGTAACGAGATTGTAGTTATGGACGTTCGCGTCGGCGAGGGCAGCGTCGTAGGATGCCAGCCGCGTCTCCGCGGTGGCGGAGCCTCGGACGATCCGGATCTGCATACCCGATCTGGGGTCGGCCCGAAAGAAGGAGTTTCGATCAGTAGACGTAGTAGCGGGGGTCGTCCTCGCTCCCAGCGTCGGCGGTCTTTTCGAGGGCCTCCTCGAAGTCCGCGGTCGTGACTTCGGTGCGGTCGTCGCGGATGGCGAACATGCCGGCCTCGGTGGCCAGACTCGCCAGTTCGGCCCCGGTGAAGCCGTCGGTGTCGTCGGCCAGGTCCTCGAAGGCGACCGAATCAGCCACGTTCATGTCGGCGGTGTGGATCTGCAGGATCTTCTCGCGGCCCTCGGCGTCGGGTTCGGGGACCTCGATGAGCCGGTCGAACCGGCCCGGGC
>CAYOFZ010000012.1:0-24537 GCA_964403315.1 uncultured Halobacteriales archaeon
CTGATCTTCACCGCCTACCAGAACCCCACGCTCGCGCGGGCGGTGGGCCTCGACGACGGCTTCGCGCTGGTCGGCTACCGCTCGATCGCGAAGAACCTCGAGCTCACCGCGGACAACGCCGAGGACATCGCCGAGATCGTTCTCGAGTCGGAGGACCACTCGCTCAACGTCGACAGCGCGACCGTCCGGCGCATCCGGGAGTTCACCGATCAGGTCAACGAGATCACCGCGCTCGCGGTCGAGGCCGCCGTCGAACGGGACTACGACCGCTGGATCGAGGTGCGCGAACTCTACCAGGAGATCGGCGACCGGGTCGACGAGATCCTCGGCGATCTCCCCGAGATGTCGAACGAGGACCTCCTCCAGGTCCGTGAAGTGCTCGTCAGCCTTCAGCAGACCGCCCAGTACGCCATGCGAAACGCCGAAATCGCCGCGAACCTCGCGTTGAACGAGGAAAGCGAGCATACGACCATCAACTAAAAAGCCCTCACTCGGCCCTGGCGGGCCTCGTTCGCCCTTTTTATATCCACCAGGCACCGCTAGTCGCGGCGCGCGATTACGCGCCGCTTCCGAGGACCAGCCTTTCCCCGTGCGCTCGCGTCTGACGCCACGAGCGCGGCCACCGCAGAATCGGCTGATATTATCCAACGACCGACCAGAGGACTGCTCCTGTGGTGATTGACAGCACCATCAACAGAGCGATCCCGACCAGTCGCGCGTTCGACGGTTCACCGGTGAGATCGACGTGACGACTGTCGCGGGCAGTCTGCACGCCGAACCACGCGAGCGCACCACCGTTGACGACGGCTACGCCGGCTATGATCCATGCGGGCATCTCCCCGTCGGTGAGCGTGGACTGGAGCATCGAGAAGGTAACAACGACTGCTAACAACACGTAAGCTGCGCCGACGAGGGCGTTCCACGGCACCGTCCGCGAGCCGAGCCGGACCGATTCCCGTAAGCCGCCAACGATCAACAGAACCGCGGCGAGCACCATTCCGCCCATCGGAATGACGATTTCAGGATACGCGAGGGGAACCGCCCCGAAGACGACGAAGTAGACCGTGACGAGCGCAAGCAAAAATACACCGAACCACGGTGCGAACCGTTTAATCATATCCTTACGTACCTGTTCGAAACAATATACCCCTATCGTTCCGTACAGATCCCGACGAAGTTCCGCAGGATCTGTAGGCCCGTCTCGCCGCTTTTCTCGGGGTGGAACTGCGTGCCGAAGACGTTGTCCGCCTCGTTTGCGACGATGGCAGGGAACTCGATTCCATAGTCGGTAGTTGCGACCGTCGCATCCCGGTTTTCGGGTTCGGCGTAGTACGAGTGGACGAAATAGGCGTATTCACCGTCGATACCCTCGACGAGCGGGTGATCGCGTTCGACGCTGAGCTCGTTCCAGCCCATGTGGGGTACTTTCCGGTCCCCCGTGAAGCGGACGTTCCGCCCGGGAATCAGGTCTAGTCCCTCGACATCGCCCTCGCCGGCGTGTTCGGCCTCCTCGCTTTCGGTGAGCAACATCTGCATGCCGAGACAGACGCCGAAGACGGGCTGGCCGCGCTCGGCGGCATTGAGCAGCGGTTCGCGGTAGGGGCCGGCGTTCTCGACGCCCTCGCGGAATGCGCCGACGCCGGGCAGGACGATCCCGTCGGCCTCGCCGAAGGCGTCGGGGTCGTCCGTAATTTCGACCGCGGCCCCGGCGCGTTCGAGTCCGCGGGTGACGCTGCGGAGGTTGCCCAACCCGTAATCGACGACGGCGACCTCCGCGAGCGTTCCGGGGGCGGCCGGCGATTGTGTGCTCGTGCTCATTGGTTGTACGTGCGCGATCCGGGGGGAAGTGGGTTTCGCCAAAAGAGTTCACCGGGACCCCCGGAAGGCGTCCCCGGCGCGGGCTGCGATACGGGCGATCCGTAGCGGCTCGGGCCGGCCCCCTTCCGGGGTGAACGCCGAAAGCAGTTCGGCGGCTTCCCGGTTGTCGAGTCCGATCCCGCGCCAGTACAGTTCGTGGCCGTTCACCTCGATAGGGTGACGCGGGGGCTGGCGCTCGTAGGTCTTACGCCGCCAGTCAAGCGCATCACCAGAAAACTCCCGGCGCAGTGTCGCCTCCAGTCCCTCACTTTCCTCGAAGCTCACCGAACAGACGGGGCGTTCGACACAATCGTGAATTTCCCGGAGATCGAGGACGTTGTACCACGCGGGGGCGATCCCCGCCACGAGAACGTACTGGATGTCCTCACGATCCAGCCTCGAAAAAAGTTCACGGATCGCGGCGGTCGCATCGTCGCCGCCAACGGTACAGGACCCGAACGCCAGCCCGTCGAGGACGCGATCCGCGCGCACGACCGCACCCGCGAGCGTGCTTTCGTTCCCGCGGTAGGACTCGGCGATGCCCAGCGCCCGGGTCCCGGGTTTCATCTACCTACTCCTCGTCTTCGTCTTTGATCTCTTCGAGCTTCGAGAGCAACTCGTCGTTCGAGGCTCCGTTTTCGAACGTGAATGACCCGTCGTGCGTGTTTTCTTCGGTCGTGACACCGTCGTCGTCCTCGAAGTCGGTGTCGTACTCCTGGTTCTCCTGTTCGGATTCATCGTAGCTCCCAAAGCCCATAACAAATGGATATAGACGGGTCGATCACTAAAACGCCACGCCGTCGAACTTTAATATCCCAGCCCACGACGGGCCTCGTATGGCGGTCACTAATCTCACGACCGACGCCGACATCTTCACCTGTAACGTCTTTCTGATTACCGGCGACCGGACCACCCTGATCGACGCCGGTACCATGTCCGGCATCGAGGACGGGATCGCGGATCGCACTGACCACCTCGATCAGGTCGTCTTGACCCACCAACACGGCGATCACGTTCAGGAACTCGATGCGGTAGTGGATCGGTTCGATCCCGAGGTGCACGCCTACGGCGAGCACCCCCACCGGACCCATGAACTCGACGACGGCGATACGCTCATGATCGGCAACGAGGAGTGCGAGGCGGTGTACTCGCCGGGTCACGCGAGCGATCACCTCGCGTTCGTGACCGAGACGACGATCTACAGCGGCGACGTGGTCGTCCACGACGACGGCGCCTTCGACTACGGCAGCTTCGGACGCACCGACATGGCCGGCCAGTCCCGCGAACGGTTGATCGAGAGCATCCGGACGATCCTCGACCGCCTGCCCGAGAGTGTCGAACACATGTACCCCGGCCACGGCGGGGAGTTCCACGGCGATGTGCGCGACGTGATCGAAACCGCTCTCGACCGCGCGGAGCGGCGCGAAGCCAAATATCCTGAGGAGTGACCGTCCGGACGGGGCGATCTGTGTGGGCTTTATCGGATTCCGGATCGAACGCCCCGTCATGGAGATTACGCAAGCCACCGCTGACGACACCGCGGCGATACGGGAGGTCGCGGACCGCTCGATGGCGGCGTCCTACGCGCTGAGTCCCGGAACCATCGAGGCGATCCTCGACGAGCAGTTCGACGACGACCGACTGGCCGCGCTCGCGGATGACGACGGGGCCGTATTGCTCGTTGCCATCGAGGCCGGCAACCTCGCCGGATTCGTCGAAGGGATCCGCGAAAACGACATGGGGACGATCACGTGGCTGCACGTCGCCACCGAGTTTCGTGGGCAAGGGGTGGGATCGACCCTGTTCGATGCCGCCTGCGAAGCACTGCGGGAAGGCGGAGCCGAAACCCTCCGGGCACGTGATTTCGCGGACAACGCCGAGGGCCAGGGATTTTTCGAGCACCTCGGTTTCGAGGGAGCCGATCAGGACCGCCTCGACATCAACGGCGAACCCCATATCGTCGAGATCTACGCCGAGAGCGAGGCCGCCCTCGACGGCGAGGACGAAACCGACACCCCGCCACAGGAATCGGTTACGACCGAAGACGGCGAGGTCTCCATTGACCGCGACGACGAACTCGCGGGCGAATCGGGGCCGTTTTTCGTCGCCTACAGCGACAGCGATCACGAGGAACCCTACGGGTTTTACTGTGGCAACTGCGAGTCGATAGTCGAGGCCGTCGATAGCCTCGACCGCATCGAGTGTGGGACCTGTGGCAATCTGAACAAACCCCAGCAGTGGGACGGTTCGTATCTGTAACGCTTCTCTCGCCGTGAACGAACGAAGTGAGCGAGCGGGCCGAGGAACCCCCGAAGGGAGTAACGATGGCTTTTGGTGGCTCGCAGGACGGGGCGTCCTGCGGCACTCGCGGGATCTCCGATCCCACAAGACAGCTTTTGCTAGTGAACGAGCGGAGCTTCGCTCCGCGAGGTCCAAAAGAGCGTATAGCGCTCTTTTGAAGATCTCGAAAGGCGCGAATCGCCTTTCGGCGACAGTAAAAGGTCGTTAGACGCTACGGCTCTCTTTGGCTTTCTGGCGGAGGTTCGTGTAGCCACACTTGCGGCAGTTGTCGGCCTCCCGTGGGTTGCGCGCGTTACACCGCATACAGATCTGCTTTTCGAGGGTTCGCCGCTCGGCAGTGTCGAACGATGCCATAGCCGGCGGTTGCGCGCCGGCACAGTTAAGCCTTCTCTCCCGTGTCGAAGGGTTCTTGATTCGAGCCGGCGAAACTCGACCGGGATCAAGCGAATGGTACTATCGAAACTGGGGCGGTTGCTCTACGGCGGTGTCCTCGCGTACAATGCGAGCGAAAACCTACGGAACCTCGAAGGACGGATCGAATACGCGAAAGCAAAGGACGTTCCACAGCCGAACGTCCTCGTCCCGCTGACGAGCGCGATGTTGCTCGTTGCGGGCCTCGGAATCGTGTTCTGGCGACGCCCGCGACTGGCAGCGCTCGGGATGGTTTCGTGGTTCGTCGGCGTGACGCCAACGATGCACGATTTCTGGAACCACGACGGCGAACAGCGCCAGAGCGAACGGACTCATTTCCTGAAAAACGCCACAATGCTCGGAACGGCGTTCGTGTTTCTCTCGCGGGCGCGGACGACAGACGACGATCAGTAGTTGAAGGATAATTTTTTCAATCCTCGGTGGCAAGGTAATCGTCCTGAACGGCGACGACCTCCGCGGAATCCGCACAGTCGGCGTACCGTCGGAGGGGTTCGGCGTTGAGTTCGAGAAACGTCTCGCCCCACCGGAACTTCGCAAGGAGCCGTTCGGCGTGGTTCCGCTCGTTGAGAATTACCAGCCCTGCGGCGAGTGCCTCGACGGTGGTGAGCCTGAACGGGCGACCGTAGTTCACGGGATTGGCGGCGACGAGAAAGGGCAACGCGCGGTGGATTCCCGACATCGAAAACAGCGCTTCTTCGGCGGTTTCCCACGAACAATCCAGCGCGACGAGGCGGTCGCTTTCGATTTGGTCGCCCGGTGAGAGCGCGCGGTCGGCGTGGGGGTTGAGAACGATCCCGTACGGCGTCGCACGGTCGCTGCGGTGGAGGTCCGCGAGATCGAAGCGTTCGAGCTTGCGGGCGGTGCATTTCTCGGGGTCGTCGTCGCCCTCGTAGCGAACGTGAACCTGCACTATTCGGAGGGAGGGACCTGCACGCCAAAAATCCCGCGCCCGACACGCTCTTTTCGGGGCCGGTCGTGAACCAGCCATGAACGAGGCCGAGACTACCCGCGCGTATTACCGCGCATTGGATGCCCACGATTACGACGATCTCGCTGAACTGCTCGATTCCGACTTCATTCACTACCGGCCCGACCGAACCATCGAGAGCTGCGAGCGGTTCGTCCGGTTCATGCGCGAGGAGCGCCCGATGACCGACACCACCCATGAAATCCGGTCGGTTTTCCGGGCGGTCGAAGGGGAAGCCGTCGCGGCCCGGGGTCGCCTGCTCGATGCCGATGGGGAGGCGCTGTTCGAGTTCGTCGATGTTCACGAGTTCGCCGATGGAGCCATCGCTGCGATCCACACCTACACCCGATAATCGTCGGCGAGCGATCCGATCACTCGCGCTCGCCAGCGCCGACGGCGCTCTCGCCGACTGGATCGTGACCTTCGATCAGTTCCTGACCGCCCATGTAGGGTCGCAGCGGTTCGGGGATCGTCACCGTTCCATCCTCGTTTTGGTAGTATTCGAGGATCGCCACCATCACGCGCGGCAGTGCCACCCCTGAGGCGTTGAGCGTGTGGAGGTACTCGGCGGACTCGTGGCGCTCGGGACGGTATCGGAGTCCCGCGCGGCGGGCCTGAAACGCCTCGAAATTCGAGGCCGAGGAGACTTCGAGCCAGCGTCCGCCCGCGTCGGGGCCGTCGGGCATGTCGTCGGCGGGGGCCCAGACCTCGATGTCGTATTTTTTCGCCTGTGTAAAGCCCATATCGCCCGTACACATATCGAGGATCCGGTAGGGCAGGCCGAGTCGCCCGAGCACCGCTTCGGCCTCACCGACCAGTCCTTCGAGGCGGTCGTAGCTGTCCTCGGGTTCGACGAAGTTGATGAGTTCGACCTTGTTGAACTGATGGACCCGGACGATGCCACGGGTTTCGGTGCCGTGTTCGCCCGCCTCCCGTCGGAAATTCGGCGAATAAGCCTGATGTTTGAGAGGCAGGTCCTCACGCAGGAGGATGTCATCTCCATACATGTTCGTCACCGGCACTTCGGCGGTTGGACAGAGCCACAGGTCCTCGTCCTCGATCCTGTAGGCGTCCTCGGCGAATTTAGGGAGCTGGCCGGTGCCGGTCATCGACTCGCTGTTTACCGGCACGGGGGGCATCACATCGACGTACCCCTGATCGCGGTGTAGATCGAGCATGAACTGAATCAGGGCGTGTTCCAATCGTGCGCCGTCGCCCTTGAGAAAATAGAAGCCGCTGCCGGTGGTTTTCGCGCCGCGTCGCTCGTCAATGATGTCGAGGTTCTCGCCCAGATCGTAATGGGAGATGACCTCCGCGGGCAGATCGTGGTCGTCCTCGAACCCCTCGCGGCGGAGTTCGATGTTGTCACTTTCGTCCTCGCCGATGGGGACACTCTCGTGGGGAATCTGGGGGAGTTCGAGCATCCGCTCGTCGAGATCGGCTTCGAGGTCGTCGGCGCGTTCCTCGATCCCGTTGATCTCGGTTTTCAGTTCGCTCGAACGCTCGATGGCTTCCTCCGCTTTCTTGTCTTCGCCTTCGCGTTTGAGTTGGCCGATCTCCTCGCTGATCTGGTTGCGTTCGTGGCGGAGTTCATCGCCCCTCACCTTGAGTTCGCGCCACTGTTCGTCGATGGCGAGGATTTCGTCGAGATCGACGTCCTCAACGCCCTTGCGTTCGAGCGCCCGGCGCACGCGGTCGGGGTCCTCGCGGAGGATCGTCCGGTCGAGCATTCTTGTCCGCGGGTTCAGCGCGCGGGGAAAAAACCGTATCGTTCCGGTTGCTTCCCGACCTATCGGTCCGTCGGCGGGCTACCGCTTCCGGCTCGCGGCGGTCGGATGGACATTCATGATCCCGACCGGACCCCGAGAGTGCAAGCGTACAACGTTAGTGACCTCGGGCCGACCACCGAGTGCATGGTAGACATCGACACGTTCCCGCGCGAGGACGTTGTGACCGCCGATCCGGATACGACCGTCGCCGATCTGGCCTCGCGCATGGCCGAGGAAGGGGTCGGAAGCATCGTGATTACCGAAAACAACCAACCCATTGGAATGGTCACGGATCGCAACCTCACCGTCGAAGTGCTGGCGACCGGCGAAGACCCCTCGTCGGTGAGTGCCGAGGAGGTGATGACCGACGATCCCGTCACCGCCGACGCCGACGACGAGATCTTCGACGTGCTGACCGCGATGGCTGACGCCGAGGTCCGGCGGGTGCCCGCCGTCGACGAGAACGGGGAGATCGCCGGGATCGTGACCTTCGACGATTTCGTCGCGCTGTTCGCCCTCGAACTCGGGAAACTCGGCGACATCGTCGCAGTCGAATCGCCGTCGTACTGACTCACGCCGTACCCTCGAATCCGTTTTCGATCCGGAATCGGCGGGAAAACTGGATTGAACTGGGCTGAACTGGGTCGAACCGGAAGTGGGGATCGAATTGGGACACTGCGAAAAGCAACGACGTGCGCTACCGCTGAACGGGGAACGAGACGTGGACCGTCGAGCGGTACTGGACGATCTCGCCGTCCTCGACCTCCGCGGTCTGTTCGACGATTTCGATGCCGGTGATTCCTTCGATGCTTTCGCTTGCATCGTTGAGGGCCGTCTGGGCCGCATCCTCCCAGGACTCGTCGGAGTTGCCGACGAGTTCGACTACCTTGATCGAAGTCATGATGCGCGTTGAGATAGACCTCCCTGTTGCAAAGATTTTTTGTCGAGTATTTGTTGGTTCGCGTGACGAACCGTTTTTACCCTGCGGCGCGAGCCATTCATCATGGCAATCGGTGACGTGTACTCCGTCGAAACCGGCGATTATCCCGATTACTACTACCTCGATACCGGCATGTACGCCACCGAACGCTACGGTTCGGTATACATCGTTGACGCCGACCGGCCCGCGATTCTCGATACCGGCATCGGAACTAACTACGAGTACATCCTCGACGCGCTCGATGAGATCGGCATCGACCACGAGGATGTCGAAGTCATCGCCCCGACCCACGTCCACCTCGATCACGCCGGCGGCGCGGGATTCCTCGCGGAGGCCTGCCCGAACGCCGACGTGTACGTCCACGAGATCGGCGCACCCCACCTCGTCGATCCCATGCGACTGGTCGAAGGAACCAAACGCGCCGTAGGCGATCAGTGGGAGTTCTACACCGAGCCCGAACCAATCGACAGGAACCGGATCGTCGAACTCACCGATGGCGACACTATCGACCTCGGTGATCGCGCGCTTGAGGCCCATCATGCGCCCGGCCACGCCCCCCACCAGATGGTCTTCTACGATTCCGAAAGCGGCGCGCTCACGGCCGGCGACGCCGCCGGAATCTGGGTACCCGAACCCGGATTCGTCCGCGAGACCTCGCCGCCGCCGAACTTCGATCTGAAGGGGTGTCTCGACGATGTCGAAACTATCCGGTCGCTTTCCCCCGAGGTGCTGTTGTTCGGCCATTTCGGGCCCGCACCGGCAAGCGACGAACTGCTCAACGAGTACAAACGGGTCCTCACGGAGTGGGTCGAGGACATCGCGGAAAAACGCGCCGATCTCGCGGACGACGAGGCCGTGATCGATCATTTCGTCGCCGAGACGGAAATGGACGAGATCTGGGGCTCGCGCAAGGCCCGCGCCGAGGTGGCGATGAACACCCGTGGGGTGCTTACCTATCTCGACCGCCGCGAGTAGGTTCCTCGCGCCAGCCCACAGTACCGGTTTCGGGGTCGTACTCGATGACGCCGGCCTCGGCCAGCATCGGCAAGTGCGTGGAGGCGAGCGCAGTCCCGACCTCCCGGCGTTCGGCGTGCCGATCCAGTTGTGTTCGTTCCCACTCGGCGACGCGGGACGCAAGCGCATCGACTTCGATAGGATGGATTCGGTCACGCAGATAAAAGAAGACGTAGTACCGCCGAGGGTGGTCCAGAAGCGCCAATGCACGCTCGATCCGGTTCCAGGGCGCGCCGTTCGTCTCCGCAGTCACATCGACCATGACCATCCATCGGGGCGGAGCCGCAAAACCCCACCCGACGCTTTCGCTCACTTTGGCCCGTTTTTCGCCGTTTTGAGCGCTGACGGAAGCGAGTAAACGCTATAATCGATGTTTTGCGTTGACGGTATCCTTTTATGGACGTACAGGGTATCCCCAGGCCATGCACTGGCGGGAGGCCGAACGCGAGTACACCGACGAGGTGATCGGGGAAACCACGCTCGCACGCACCTTCGAGGACAGCGTCGAGCGCAACGAACACCGGATCGCCCAGCGGTACAAGGGCGGCGTCTACGACCGCTCGCTGACCGATTCGGTCGTCCCGCGAGCACCCGACGGCGAGTTCGGGAGGATCGAATACGGCGAGATGGCTGGGATTGTCAGAAACCTCGCGGCAGGGTTTCGGGAACTGGGTGTCGAGGCGGGTGATCGAGTGGGGATCTTTGCGAACACACGCATGGAATGGGCCCAGAGTGATTTCGCCCTCCTCGCGGCGGGTGCGGTCGTCACGACCGTGTATGCCGGGTCGTCGCCCCGTCAGACGGAGTACCTGCTTTCGGACCCCAGCGCGAGCGGCGTCGTCGTCGAAAACGAGGAGCGCCTCGAACGTGTCCTTTCCGTCGAGGACGACCTCGATCTCGAATTTATCGTCGTCATGGATCGGATCGAGGGCTACGACGACCGCGAGGACGTGCTCACCCTCGGGGAACTCCACGACCGCGGGGCCGAGGGGTTCGACCGCGAGGCCTACGAAGAGTGGATCGACGCGACCGACCCCGAGGACCTGGCGACGCTGATCTACACCTCCGGCACCACCGGTCAACCGAAGGGCGTCGAACTCACCCACCACAATCTCCGGGCGAACGTCAACCAGGTGCGAAAGCGCTTCGCACCCCGACCCGGCAGACCGGAGTTCCCGGGGATCAATCCCGCCACCCGTGCGGTCTCGTTTCTGCCGCTCGCCCACGTCTTCGAGCGTCTCTCGGGACACTTTCTGATGTTCGCAAGCGGGGCGTCGGTCGCCTACGCCGAGAGTCCAGATACACTTCGGGAGGACTTTCAGGCCGTCGAGCCCACCACGGCCACGAGCGTCCCCCGGGTTTACGAGAAGATCTACGACGCGATCCGCTCGCAGGCGAGCGAATCGGCGATGAAACAGCGGGCCTTCGAGTGGGCGGTCGAGGTCGGCCAGGACTACCACGAAACGTCCTCGCCCGGTCCCGCTTTGCGCGCGAAACGGGGACTCGCCGACCGACTGGTCTTCAGTACGGTCAGGGAGGCCCTCGGGGGCGAGATCGAATTCCTGATCAGCGGCGGAGGGAGCCTCTCGCCCGAACTGTGCTCGCTGTATCACGGCATGGGCCTGCCGATCCTGGAGGGGTACGGCCTGACCGAAACCTCGCCGGTGATCTCGGTCAACCCGCCCGAGGCCCCCCAGATCGGCACCATCGGCCCGCCCGTGATCGACTGTGAGGTCGCCGTCGACGAGTCGGTGCTGGGCGAGGGCGGCGGGAACGAAGGGCGCGTTGGCGAACTCCTCGTCCGAGGGCCCAACGTCACCCGGGGCTACTGGGAAAACGAGGACGCCACCGAGGAGGCCTTCACCGAAGGACTCCCCGAGAGTAGCGCGAAATCGGGTTACGCGGGCAGTCGGGCAGCCGAACCCCGAGCGGACGGCGCGAGCGGGGAACGGGAAGGTCGGCGGTGGTTTCGCACGGGCGATATCGTCGCCATCCGCCCCGACGGCTACATCGCCTTCCGCGAGCGTGTCAAACAGCTGCTGGTGCTCTCGACGGGCAAAAACGTCGCGCCCGGCCCCATCGAGGACGCCTTCGCCGCCAGCGAGGTCGTCGAGCAGTGTATGGTGATGGGCGACGGCCGGAAGTTCGTCTCGGCACTGATCGTTCCCAATATCGAGGGGATCCGCGAGTGGGCCACGAGCGAGGGGATTTCCCTGTCCGACGACCCCGAGGAACTCACCCGCGACGACCGAGTGGAGACACGCATCCAGGAGGAAATCGATAGCATCAACGAGAATTTCGAATCCCACGAGCGTATCAAACAGTTCCGGCTCGTTTCCGAGGAATTCACCGAAGAAAACGACCTGCTCACGCCGACGATGAAGAAAAAACGCCGGAACATCTCGGAGCGGTTCGGCGACGAGGTTGAGGCGATCTACGCGGAGTAACCCGACAGATCACCTATACGAGGTGCGAAAAGCAGCATTCTCGATCCGAACAGCACCGCTTATAAGTAAGGGTTACATAGCGCCGTCGGATAACCGCCAGTGGACGGATCGCTCTCCGGACGTTTGCGGTATGCCATCTCATAGACGATACCATGATTCCGCTACTCATCGAAGGGCAGGTAAACCTCCTGTTGATCGTTGCGATCATCGTCGGACTCGGGGTCACCTCCCAGGTACTCGCGGATCGATTTCGGGTACCGAGCGTGCTGTTTCTCATTTTCGCGGGCATCATCGTCGGGCCATACGGACTGGGTATCGTCACGCTGGAGGCTTTCGGCGGCGCGCTTTCGACGATTGTCGGTCTGTGTGTCGCTATCGTCGTGTTCGAGGGCGCGTTCCACCTGCATATCGACAAACTCCGGGAATCCCCTTCCGCCGCGATCCGTCTCACCACCATCGGCGCGCTGATTTCGTTTCTGGGGACGGCGGTGGCCGTTCGGTATTTCCTCGGCGCGGAATGGGGTATCTCGCTGGTCGTGGGCGCGTTGCTCATCGCAACAGGCCCGACCGTGATCACGCCCATCATGGAGATCGTTCCGGTACGGGCTCCGGTCGCGGCGGCGCTGGAAACCGAAGGCATCGCAAACGACGTGGTGGCCGCGATCACGGCGATCGTCGTCTTCGAGGCGGTCACTGCCCAACACCTCGCTCTCGGAACCCTCATCACCGGGTTCGCCGAGCGGATGGGCGTCGGCGTGATCGTCGGCCTCGTCGTCGCCGGCGTGCTCTGGTACGTCCTCAATCACGTAGATCTCGCCTCGGAAAACGCTCCCCGAAACGCGCGGTTGATCACGCTTGCAAGCGCGCTCGTCGCGTACGGCATCGCCGATACGATTGTCGGGGAAGCCGGCGTCGCGGCGGCCGCGACCGCCGGGGTCGTCCTGGGCAACGTCGACATCCCCTACGAGGACACCATCGAGGAGTTCAAGGGCGACGTCAGGCTGTTCGTGCTCTCGTTTATCTTCATCGCGCTCGCGGCACTGATTCAACTCGATACGTTGGTGGCGATGGGACTCGGCGGGATCGCCGTTGTCGTCATCGTGGCGCTGGTACTCAGGCCGTTGCTCGTGTTCATCAGTACGTTCCGGTCGGTCTTTTCGTTTCGCGAGAAGGTGTTCATCAGCCTGATCGGGCCACGCGGGATCATTCCCGCCTCTATCGCCACGCTGTTTGCACTGGAGCTCCAGACCATCGCCGCCGAACAGGGTCGACCAGCGCTCGCAGCCCAGTCGAACATCCTCGCGGGCGCGGTGTTTCTGGTGATCCTCACGACGGTCGTGTTTCAGGGCGGACTCGCAAGACAGATTGCGGAATACCTCGACATACTACCCATGAGTGTACTCATCATCGGCGGGGGCAAAGTCGGCAGATCGATTGCAAACCGTCTCGCTGAACGGGGCGAAAACGTCGTCGTCATCGAAAACGACCGGGACGTTCTGGAGTCGGCCCGATCCGCCGGCTTTACCGTCAAAGCCGGCGACGGCACCGATACCGACGTGCTCCGGAACGCCGGGATCGAGGACGCGAAGATCGTCGTCGCCGCGACCGGTGACGACGACACCAACTTGCTCATCTCCCAACTCGCGGCCTCGACGTTCGGCGTCGAGACGATCATCGCGCGGGCGAACAACCCCGAAAACGTCGACCCCTTCGAGGAGCTGGGTATCCAGACGATCTCGACGACCGACGCGACCGCGTGGGCGATCGACAACGCGATCGAACGCCCCGCGCTCTCGAACTGGATGACCGAACTCGGCCGGTCGGGCGACGTCCAGGAGATCGAGGTGACCTCCGAGGGGGCTGCCGGACGGACCATCGACGAACTGACCGCTGATCTGCCGAACAGCGTGCTCATCGCGCTCGTAAGTCGTGACGGCGACATTCAGGTTCCCGACGAGAACTTCACCGTCCAACAGGGCGATCACCTCACCCTCCTGGGCCGGAAGGAGGCCGTCAGGAACACCATCGACCGTTATCATCCCCACGAGTGAATGATGCGCCGCCGTCGGTTTCGTCCCGCTGACATCGCCCAGCAGGTCGTCGGCGGATTTCTGCTCGCCGGACCGTTCGTCGTCACCGAGGAGGTCTGGGTGCTGGCCGCGAGCATGGAGTCCGTACAGGCGGTTGTGACGGTGGGGATCGTCGCGCTCATCGGCTACGGAACCCTGTATAAGGCCGATCGAAACCACGACCCCGACCGCGAGGACGACGTGGCCGGCGTTCCCGTCCGATTCATCTCGCTGATGGTGGTCGCGTTCGGATCGGTGGCACTGCTTGCTCTCGTGTTCGACGCACCGGATGCCTTCGATGCCGGCTGGGCGGTCGGTCTGCGGGCGGTCTGTATCGGCGCGGTGTTCAGCGTCGTCGGGGCCGCGACCGCCGACAGCGTGTTCAGCGGGTAGCCCACTATCACGAACGTTTATCGGTGTGAGCGACCGACCCTGGGTATGCTTCACGCAACGGGTCCGCTCCTCTCGATCAACGTCGGCGAACGCACCACGGGAACCGAGGATATCGACAGGGTGCTCGAATCGTTCATCGGCGGGCGCGGCGTCGGCACGAAACTCGCACACGACCAGGTTCCGTTCGATGCCGACCCGCTAGGACCGGAAAACCGCCTCGTGCTCTCGACGGGACCGATGCAGTTCTCCCGGATGAGCTTCACCGGCCGGATGAGCGCGACCGCGCTCTCGCCGCTCACGAACGGATTGTGCTCCTCGAACGCCGGCGGGTTCCTCTCGCGCAACTTCACGGGCACGGGCTACAGCGCCGTCGAAATCCACGGCGCGAGCGACGAACTCCTCGCGGTCCACGTCAGTGATGACGGCGTCGAATTCGAGGAAGTCCCCGACCTCGAAGGCGCGACCGTCGACGAGACCGGCGACTACATGGCCGACGAGCACGGCCGGGGCGACGATCAACTGGTCGTTGCCGGGCCGGCGGGCGAGAACCTCGTCCGGTTCGCGTCGATCATGACCTCCGAACACCGGGCGTTCGGCCGGGGTGGGCTCGGCGCGGTCATGGGTGCGAAAAACGTCAAATGCGTCTCCTTCGACGGTGATTCGATCCCCGAGATCGAGGTGCCCGATATTCAAAACGAGATCCACCGCGACGCCGCGACCGCCGACAACCCCATGAAGGAGTCGGGCACCACGAGCGTCACCGAGTACGCGAACCAGGTCGGGGCGCTTCCCACGCGGTATTTCTCCGAACTCGAATTCGACGGCGCGGCCGACATCGGCGGCGGGGCGGTCGCCGACAAGAAGTTCAAGAAGGGCACCTGTTCGACGTGTGCCTTTGCCTGCAAACTGCCGACCAAAGACGAGGAAAGCGGGTTAGAGACCGAAGGCCCCGAGTACGAGACGGTGATGAGCTTCGGCTCGAACTCCGGGGTGGACGACGTGGTGTCGGTGATGAAATCCAACGACCTGTGTGACAACCTCGGCATGGACACCATCTCGTGTGGCGATGTCGTCGCCGCCTATCTCGCCGCGAACGACGAGTTCGGCAACACCGAGTTGATCCACGAGTTGGTCGAGAAGATCGCCTACCGCGAGGAGGAGGGCGACCTGCTCGCGGAGGGGATCGACCGGATTCACGACGACCTCGGCGTCGAAAACTGGACGGTCAAAGGCATGGAGTTCGCGGCCCACGACGGCCGGACACTCAACGGGCAGGGACTGGGCTTTGCCACCTCGAACCGCGGGGCCGACCACATGTACGCGGAGTTTTACGCCTACGAGTACCCCCTTGTCGAGAAAGAACGGGCGTTCGATCCCGAGGGACTGGAGGGAAAACCCCCGAAGGTCATCGATCAGGAGAACATCAACGCCGTCAAGGACAGCGGCGTGCTCTGTAAGTTCTCGCGCGATTATATGACCGAAGAGCGCATCGAAACCTTGCTCGATGCCGATTACGAGGACCTGCTCGACGTGGGCGGGCGGATCATCGAGCTGGAACGCCATTTCAACAACCAGCGCGGGTTCGACCGCGCTGACGACACGCTCCCGTACGAACTCGACGGATTCGACGAAGCGCTTTCCGAATACTACGACCACCGGGGCTGGAACGACGACGGCACCGTTCCCGACGATCCATCCGAACCCGCCACGGCCGACAACTGAGTGTCTGCCGAGTACCGTTTCGCCCCAACAGCCTCGTTCCCGCGAAGGTTTTTCTTCCCTGGTCCCCCTCGCTTCGCACATGACGCGTGTCGTCGTTACCGATTACAACTTCTCGGATCTGGAGATCGAACGCGATATATTCGAATCCATCGGCGCGGAGGTAGTCGGCGCGGACGCCGACACCGACGAGGAGGTGATCGAGGCCGCCGAGGGAGCCGACGCCCTCCTCGATCAGTACGCGCCCGTCGGTCCCGCCGTCTTCGACGCTGCGCCCGACCTCCAGGTGGTGGGTCGCTACGGCATCGGCGTCGATACCGTCGATCTCGACGCGGCGACCGAACACGGGGTGTGGGTCGTCAACGTCCCCAGCTACTGTGAAGACGAAGTCTCGACCCACGCCCTCTCGCTGTTGCTGGCCTGCGAGCGCCGGGTTGCACGCTTCGACGCCGCGATCGACTCCGGAACGTGGGATTGGAAGCTCGGTCGACCCATCTTCCGGCTACGGGGCCGAACGCTCGGGCTGGCGGGCTTCGGGAAGATTCCCCAGCGACTCGTCGAGAAGGTGTCGGGCTTCGGCCTGAACGTGATCGCGTACGATCCCTATGTCACCGCCGAAGAGCTGGCCGAACACGGTGCCGAGAAGGTCTCTTTCGACGAACTCCTCGACCGCTCGGATGCGGTGTCAGTCCACACACCACTGACTGATGAGACGCATCACCTGTTCGATGGCGATGCCTTCGAGGCGATGGACGACGATACCGTGGTCGTCAACACCGCCCGCGGTGGGGTGATCGACACCGATGCGCTGGCCGAAGCACTAGAGACGGGCGAACTCCGGGCAGCGGGACTTGACGTACTCCCCGAGGAACCCCCCGGGGACTCGCCGCTGGTCGGACATGACGATGTCGTACTCACGCCCCACGTCAGCTGGTACTCCGAGGATTCGCTCGTCGAATTACGTCGCACGGTCGCGGAAGACGTGGCGCGGGTCCTACAGGGAGAGGAGCCGGAAAACCCCGTGAACGACCTGAATTGAGATAATGGGAAGAGTGCCATAGAGGGATTATTATGAACATGAGTTCCGGCTGATTTCGACCGAAACGGTTGTTCAGTGTTCTGTGTGCACTGTACGGAGCCAGTCAGCAGGTTTATCAATAGAGATTTCGATAAATTAGTATGGCTTATCGGACAACCATCGGTTGGTCCCTCATCACCTCCGGGATCGTGACGCTGATTCTCACGTATCTCCCCTATCCCTCGTTCTACTGGGGGATCGGGCTCCTCGTCATCGGTGTTCTCGTGTTCCTCACTCGGAGAATCGTCTGATAAATCCGAACACACCGCTCCAGCCGGCTTTCCGTATCGTCGGCTCCGTTGAAATCCTCTTCGTTAGATACCATCTTTTTGTACTTTTGAGAGATGAATAAAGTTTCCTAGAATTTTTGTATAGATTTTGATCTACGGTACTCACTTACTGTTAGACAGATGAAGAACAAGATTGGCCCGACTATAATCGGATATAGACCATTGAAATCGACATTAATAATATCAGCAATATAGGACCAGAGAACCCAAGTGACGGCAACTGTCCCTGCGAGTCGCCACGCCATTCCAAGTGTACGGGCGGCCTTGTCAGCCGGACGAAGGTCGGTATCTGAATCTATACTTAGTATTTATTGAGAGAAATTTTAAATATACCAATAATGGTTAATTTCGAATGTTTATATAACGATATACGCGGGCAAGCCATCTATCAAGATTCCACGAGGGCAATCCAATTCGCGTTTACGTTCTATCGCGTCCTCAAAGCAAAACTCGTCGTCTACGATCCGCCTAACTCGCCACGAGATCACCACTCGTAGATTCCCTGTCCAAACGTTCAACGAAACGATCGGAAGTGATTACCGCGAGAACTCGATGGCCCCGCCCTGGCCGAACCCGACACACAGCGTCGCCAGCCCGCGGTCGGCGTCGCGCTCGATGAGTTCGTGAACCAGCGTCACGGGCAGGCGGGCCCCGCTCGCGCCGAGCGGGTGGCCGAGCGCGATCGCACCGCCGTTGACGTTGAACTTCTCGTCGGGAACGCCGAGTTGACGCTGGCTGTACAGTGTCTGGCTGGCAAAGGCCTCGTTGAGTTCGACCAGGTCGTAGTCGTCGATCTCCCGGCCCGTGCGTTCGAGCAGGCTCTCGGTGGCGGGCACGGGCCCGATGCCCATGATCGTGGGATCGACGCCGGCGACGTTGTTCGAGCCGACCTCCGCGAGCACGCTTAGCCCGTGATCCTCGGCGAATCCACGGCTTGTCACCAGGGTCGCGGCCGCACCGTCGGTGATCTGGGAGGCGTTGCCGGGGGTGACGGTGCCGTCGCTTTTGAACACGGTCGGGAGCTCCGAGAGCGTCTCCAGGTCGGTGTTTCGACGGATGCCCTCGTCCTCGGTGACGGTGCCCTCGGCGGTTTCGATGGGGACGATCTGCTCGGCGAACCGGCCCTCGTCGGTCGCCTCGGCGGCCCGCTGGTGGCTGCGCAATGCGTATTCGTCCTGTTCTTCCCGCGAAACGTCGAAACGCTCGGCGACGTTTTCGGCGGTCATGCCCATTTCGAGGTTGCCGATGTCGTAGCGCTCGGCGAGTTGGGGATGGAGGTGCTGGTAGGACTGGCCGTCCATGGGCACCCGACTCATGGATTCGACGCCGCCGGCGATCACGGCGTCGCGCTGGCCGGCGCGAACGGCATCGCTCGCGGAGATGATCGCCTGCATTGAGGAGGCACACCAGCGGTTGATCGTCGTCGCGGGGGTGTTTTCGCCGAGTTCCGACAGCAACGCGATCACGCGGGCCATGTTGTTGTCTTGCTCGCCGCGTTGCTGGGCACACCCCCACATCAGGTCGTCGATGACATCGCTTCCGAGTCCGGTTTCGGCGAGGATCTCGTCGATCAGCGGGATCGAGAGGTCCTCGGGGCGAACATTTGCGAGCGCGCCGTCTTCCTTACCCTGTGGGGTTCGAAACGCCTGGACGATCACCGGAGTGGTATCGGCTGCCATATACATGGGTTCGGCTTCCGATGCCTTAAACGCCGGTACAACTGCACCCGCTGGACGAAGCGTTTATTCGAGTTCCGAGCTGTCGGACAGTTCTCGGGCGTGGTCACGATAATAATCGAAGCGCTCGCGCGCCCATTCGCGGGCCCGGGCGGAATCGGCGACGATCATCCCCTGGAGGTTGCCGTCATCGTAGATCCCGATCCAGACGGTCACATCATCGAGCAACGCGATCCCGACGGGGGGACCGTGGGCGGCCGGAAGCTGATAGAGCGTGCACCCCTCGGTCGTGATCGCTTCCCGGAACTGCTCCGCGTAGTTCGACCACAGTCCCTCGATGAGCGCTTCGTCGAGAAACAGTTCGGCCGTGAGTCCTCCTTCGGTGATTTCTCGGTAAAACAGCGAGACGAACTCGGGGAAAATAACTGGTGAATAGCCGATCACGCGGTTGCTTTCCACGACGAGGGTTTCGAGCCGCTTGATCGGTTCGTGGGGCATGGGCTGGTCGGAGGGCATGACGGTCGCTCCAACGAGAACCTCCGGGTCGATCTCGAACTCCGGCGGGAGGTGTTCGAGCTGGTCACGAGCCCGATGAAGGGACTCCAACCGTTCCAGAAAGCGACGGAACTCCTCGTGGGCCAGCCGACCCAAAAGCGTCAGCGCGTACCCCTCCTCGGTTCGCTCAATGAGGTCGGCCGATTCGAGTTCGCGGACCGCCCGGTCGACGGTCGCCCGCGAGACATCGAGTTGGTCGGTGAGTTCGCGTTTGTCAACGACCCCCTCCGCCAACTGGTCGATCAGATCCGTTCGACGGTAGATAGCCTCCAGAACTGATCGTCCGGAACTGCTCATGGCCATGCATGTAAACGGGTAAACAAAAACTTATCTATTACCGTACATAATTATACTATTTTCGTCACATACTCCTTGAAAACACACATAGAGCGGATTTATTGGCGTTCTCGAATAGATACTCCTTCCGTACAGAAATTATTATATCTATATCATATGTATAATTATGTGACACATCCGGGCCGCTATCGTCCGGCCGAATCCGGAGAATGGCGACGGCGTTAATGGTCTGGAACCACAACCCTAGTGGGAATGAGTGATCCGGCGCTTTCGGTGGTCGAGTTTCTGCTGACGACCCACGTCTACAGCGACGACCGGCGTTTCGACGAAAACGACCTGCCGGCCCCCTACCGCAGAGTCTTCTGGGAGGGTGGGGAGGTCGAACGCCCGCTTTCGGTGACCGACGAGGTCGCCGCGGACGCGACCGGGGTCGAAGAGCCCTGGCCAGCGGTTTCGGACCTGCTGTTCACTCAGCGCGAGGAGTTCTCGGGATCGATCTCGCTCAACGATCCCGAACTGGCCATGGAGTGGTTCGCCGAGCGGGCCGACGAGGATCGACTCGCCAACAATCCCACGCTCGCACGCTACTTCGAGGAAAGCGACGTCGAGTTCGAGTTCCCGGTCGAGTACGAACGCGCCCGCGAGAACACCCGCCCGATTCAGGCCGACCGGATCTGGATCGACAACCTGCTCGAGACCTACTTCGATGACGAGGACGAAGAGGAGATGCTCGATCTCGTGGATATCCGCGCGCCCGAAGAGATCGAGACCACCCTCGACGACCTCGTGTTGACCACCGATCAGGAAGACGAGATCGGCAAGATCGTCAAGGCCATCGAACACCGCGACTACCTCGCGGAAATCGGCCTGCGCGAGATCGGTAAACTCCTCTTTGTCGGCCCGCCCGGCACCGGCAAAACGACGATTTCGCGTGCGCTCGCTGCCGATCTCGATCTGCCCTTCGTCGAGGTCAAGCTCTCGATGATCACCAGCCAGTATCTGGGCGAAACGGCGAAAAACGTCGATAAGGTCTTCGAGGTCGCCAAACGCCTCTCGCCGTGTATCCTCTTCATGGACGAGTTCGACTTCGTCGCCAAGACGCGTCGCTCCGATGAACACGCCGCGATCAAACGCGCGGTCAACACCCTGCTCAAATCCATCGACGAGATCAGCCTGGTCGAAGACGACGTGCTCCTGATCGGCGCGACGAACCACCCCGACCAGCTCGATTCCGCCGCCTGGCGGCGCTTCGACGAGATCGTCAACTTTCCGAAACCCGACCGGGCGATGCGCGCGGACATCTTCTCGGTCATCACCCGCGAGATGGATATTACAGGATTCGACCCCGAGGAGATCGCCGAAGCGACCGAGGGCCTCACGGGAAGTGACCTCCGGCTCGTCCTCCGGGAGGCAGTCCTCGAAGCGCTCACCGAGAACCGCCGCACCCTGACTCAACGCGACCTGCTCGATGCCGTCGCCGAGTTCGAGGAACGCGACACCCTGAAGGACATCGACATGATCGAGGGCGACCACGAGGCGCTGGTCGCGGGCGGCAACCCCGGCGACCACGATCACGACCACTGATGGAGATCACCCTCCTCGGTACCGGCGACACGACGGGCACGCCCACGCCCGGCTGTGACTGTGAAACCTGCGAGCGCGCCCGCGAACTGGGCGTCGAGCGCAGTCGGTTTTCCGTCCACATCGAAAACGAGCGCACCGGCGAGTCGCTGCTCGTCGATACCAGCCCCGATTTTCGCCGCCAGATTCTCGACCACGGGGTCGCGTTGCCCGATGCCGCGATCATTACCCACATCCACTTCGACCATCTCGACGGACTGGGCAACGCCTACCGGCTGTTCGACGACCTGCCGGTCCACGCCGCGAGCGAAACCGATCCCGCCACGGGTGAAAGCGTCGCCGCCACCGTCCGCTCGAAATACGACTACCTCGACCGGATCACCGTCCACGGGCACGCACCCGTCGAGTCGTTTCGGGTCTGTGGGTTCGACGTGACCCTCGTTCCGGTCGATCACCCGCCGCTGGTCTGTTATGGCCTCGTCATTGAGGACCCTCAAACGGGCACGAAACTTTCGCTGACGGGCGATACGAGCTACGACGTACCCGGCCGCTCGCGGGCGGCGCTTTCCGATCCCGATCTCCTGCTCGCGGACGCCATCGTGCCCGCGTCGCTGTGTAAACACCATCCCCTCGGCGGGAGCCATCGCGCGCCCGACGGCACCCCGCGCACCTTCGGAACGAAACACATGACCCGCGAGGGCGCGCTTGCGATGGCCGACGAACTGAACGCCGAGCGAACGCGGCTGGTCCATCTCGCGCATTTCTATCCCGCCGAGGAGGCCTTCGAGGAACCGCTCGCGGTCGATGGCGAACGCTACGAGTTCTGAGGACGATCAAGGCGGTCGATCTCCGCGAGCAGTTCGGCGAGACGTTCGCCCCGGTCGGTGAGTCCGTAGCGCACCGCCGGCGGGGAGGCGTCCTCGACCGTCCGGGAGACGACCTCCGCCGACTCCAACCGCGTGAGCCGATCCGAGAGGGTGCTCGTGGGGATCTCGATGGCCCGTTTGATCTCGTTGAACCGCGCGCTCTTGCCGGCGAGATGGACGACGATCCGGCGGGTCCACTTACAATCGAGCACATCCCAGAGCTTCTCCTCCATCGCTTCGAAATCATGGACCTACTCGCTTCACTCTTACCCCCTGTTTTACTTGTCGGGCCATGGTAGTAGCTTCCGCAATGTCCCAGGACGTTCCGGGCTACGACTACGGCGACGAATCGATCCCCGAGGCCCCCTACGACGAGGAAGACCTCGAAAAGCTACAGGCAACGGTGATGTTCGACGAGGACGATGTCGAGGCGCTCAACGAGGCCGGCGAGGTGCTCGGCCCGCAGGTCGAGGAGATCGTCGATCTCTGGTACGACTTCGTCGCCGCGAACGACCACCTGGTCTACTACTTCACGGATGGCGAGGGTAACCCCGACGAAGAGTATCTCGAACGAGTGCGCGCACGCTTCGAACAGTGGATCCGCGACACCTGCAACCCGCCGTACGATCAGGAGTGGCTGAACTACCAGTACGAGATCGGGCGTCGCCACACCCGCGAGAAGAAAAATCAGACGGACGACGCTGATGCGGTCGATCACATCGACGCGCGGTATCTGATCGCGTTTATCTATCCGGTCACGGCGACGATTCGAGATTTCCTCGAGAACGGCGATCACAGCCCCGAGGAGGTAAACGATATGTTCCACGCGTGGTTCAAATCTGTCACCATACAGGTGAGCCTCTGGACCCAGCCATACTTCCCCGAAGGCGACTGGTAGGGGAGAGCAGACTCTACGGTCCGAACGAATTCGTTCAGGTAGGTACAGCCAACGGTATAGGTTCACCGAAAAACGGAAAAGCCTATTGTCCTTTAGGTAGGCCTAAACCATATGGTGGACACTCCAGCGGGAACGGTTACGCGACGCGATGTATTGAGGACAGGTGGATCAGCGACGGTAGCAGCACTCGCGGGCTGTACCGGTGGTGGCGGCAACAGCACCAGCGGCGGCAACAACAGCAGTGACGGCAACAGTAGCGGCGGTGGCGGCGGAGGATATACGGTGTCAATGGAACCCGTAGGCGATGTCGAGTTCGACTCGGTCCCCGAGACGTGGGTCGGGAACAACGGCAGTTGGGCGGATATGGGGGTCGCACTCGGCCTCGAACCTCCGAAGGCGCTCTGGCTGCCCGAGCGCTATCATACCCGATACTACGAGGAGATCCCGAACGTTTCGGTCGACAAAAGCGGGATGACGACCCTCTATCAGGACGGCGTGAGCAAAGAACAGTTCTACGCGCTCGACGGCGACATCCACGTCATCGACCCCAATTTCCTTCGCAATCGCTACAGCGGGTGGGCACGGGAAGACATCAACGAGATCCGCGAGAACATCGCCCCCTTTTCCGGGAACAGCATCTTCTCGCGGGATTACGACTGGCACAAGAACTATCGCTACTATACGCTCTATGAAGCCTTCGGAAAGCTGTCGCAGGTCTTCCAGCGTACCGCCCGGTATGAGGCATTTGACACGCTTCACGACGAGTTTCAGTCCTCGCTTTCGAACGTTGTTCCCCCGGAGGGCAAGCGACCCGCTGTGGCCATCATGTGGGCGGGCGGTGACCAGCCCGAGTCGTTTCGCCCCTACCTCATCAGCGAGGGGACGAGTTTCAAGCAGTGGCGTGACCTGAGGGTCCGTGACGCGCTCGCCGAGACGGGTGTGAAGGACTTCCATAGCAGCCGCGGAAAGATCGATTACGAGACCCTCCTCGAGATCGATCCCGACGTGTTGCTCCTTCGCGGCCAGGAATCGAAAACCGCCTCGGAGTTCCAGAATACCGTCGTTTCGTTCATGAAAAACCACGGCGTCGCAAGCGCCCTGAGTGCCGTTCAAAACGGTGATGTCTACCGCGGCGGCCCGCTCTATCAGGGCCCGATCACGAACCTCGTACTCACCGAACGCGCCGCCCGGCAGGTGTATGGGGTCGACGAGCAACTGTTCGACCGCCAGCGCGTCAGCGACATCGTCCATGGCAACCGCTGAGCATCGTTTTGGAATCGACGCCCATCCACAAGATGAGTGAGAAGCGTAAGGGCTATAACGGTTTAGGGTGACCTAAACAAACGTATGTGGGATCGGGACGGGAACGGCGGCGGCGTGGACTCGCT
>CAYOFZ010000013.1:0-24383 GCA_964403315.1 uncultured Halobacteriales archaeon
TACATCGGACACAGCGCGGCGTGTTCCCGGGAGGAGCCCTGGCCGTAGTTCTCGCCCGCCACGAGGACGCCCCCGTCGGCCTCCTGGGCGCGCTCGGGGAAGGTATCGTCGACCCGGCTCAGGGTAAACTCCGAGATCTTCGGGATGTTCGACCGATACATCAGGATATCGCTGGAAGCGGGTACGATGTGATCGGTCGTGATGTTGTCGTCCATTTTCAACAGCGCCTCACCGCCGACATCGGTGTCGAGGGGGTCCTTCAGCGGCACGTCGGCGATGTTGGGACCCTTGATGAGGTCGTCGTCGGGGGCCTCCTCGGGACTGATGAGATCGGCCTGACTGCCGTGGTACTGGTCGGGCATCTCGAAACCGGGATCCTCGAGATCGCCGAGTTCGTCGGCCAGATCCCGGGGATCGACGATCTCGCCGGCGATGGCCGACGCGGTCGCCACCTCGGGCGAACAGAGATAGACGTTGTCGTCTTCGATGCCCGAGCGGCCCTCGAAGTTGCGGTTGAAGGTGCGCAGACTCACGCTGTCGCTCGCGGGCACGTGGCCGATCCCGATACAGGCGCCACACGTGGCCTCGGAGAAGTTCACACCGGCGGCCATCATCTCGGCGGTCCAACCCTCGCGGGCGAGCATCTCGCTTGCCTGTTTCGAGCCGGGCGCGACGATCATCTCGGTCGTCTGATTGACGGTGCGGTCTTCGAGCATCTTCGCGCCGGGCAGGATGTCCTCGTAGGCACCGTTGGTACATGACCCGATGATGACCTGATCGACCTCCTCGCCTGCGACCTCGCGGACGGGCACGACGTTGTCGGGCATCGAGGGTGTGGCGATCAGGGGCTCGATCTCCGAGAGGTCGATGGTGATCTGGTCGTCGTACTCGGCGTCGTCGTCGGGTGAGAGTTCGACGTGTTCCTCGCCGCGACCCAGTCGTTCGAGGAACTCCTCGGTGTTGTCGTCGGTCGGGAAGATCGAGGTGGTCGCGCCGAGTTCGGTGCCCATGTTGGTGATGGTCGTGCGCTCGGGGACCGAGAGGGTCTCGACGCCAGGGCCGGTGAACTCGAAGATCTTGCCGACGCCGCCTTTCACCGAGAGGCGACGCAGCATTTCGAGGATGACGTCCTTTGCCGTCGCCCATTCGGGAAGTTCGCCCTCAAGCCGGATGTCGACGATTTCTGGCATCTCGATGTAGTAGGGACCCCCGCCCATGGCGACGGCGATGTCGATCCCGCCGGCACCGATGGCGAGCTGGCCCATGCCGCCGGGCGTTGGGGTGTGGGAATCGGAGCCCAGCAGCGTCTTGCCGGGTGCGGCGAAGTTCTCCTTGTGGACCTGATGGCAGATGCCGTTGCCGGGCCGCGAGAAGTGTGCGCCGAACGTGCCGGCGGCCGAGCGCAGGAAGCGGTGATCGTCGGTGTTTTTGAAGTCGAACTGGTAGGTCTGGTGGTCGCAGTACTGGGCGGCGAGTTCGGTCTGGACCTCATCGAGGCCGAGCGCCTCGAACTGGAGCCAGACCATCGTCCCGGTAGTGTCCTGGGTGAGCACCTGATCGATCTCGAGACCGATCTCCTCACCGGGTTCAAGCTCCCCGTCGACGAGATGGTCGTCGAGAATCTTCTCCGTTAGTGTCTGTCCCATATCATCCGAACATCGGCCGCCCACGGATATAAATCCCGCGAGTTCGTTCACCGAGAATCATCGGAAATCCGCCGTCCGGACCGCGATTTTACACGCCATGTCGGTTCGTCAGGGGTTTATTCCACCGTTGGAAACGGCCCGTATGTACCGCGATGGCGCGTTCGTCGCCGAGCAGATCGACCCGACGACCGACGCACAGATCCAGCCCAACGGCGTTGATCTCACCCTCGATGTGGTTCTCGAACCGCTCGAACCCGGTCGGATCACCAGAAACACTACTGAGGTCGGACAGCGCCAGCCGATTACTACTACTGAAACCGACCGCAAATCGCCCGAAACCTACTACCTCGAACCCGGTGGGTACGTCGTCCGCTACGACGAAACCGTTCGAATCCCCGAAGGGCACGTCGGCTTCATCTATCCCCGCTCGTCGCTGTTGCGAAACGGCTGTATGCTCAACACCGCGGTGTGGGACGCCGGCTACGAGGGTCGTGGCGAGGGCCTGCTTCAGGTCCACCACGACATCGAACTCGAACGCGGGGCACGAATCGCCCAGCTCGTGCTCGCAACAGCCGACCATGAGGGGACCTACGACGGCTCCTATCAGGGCGAGAACAGCTGATCGCGGTCGTCCTCCCAATACCCGAACGTCACTCACCCCCTGCTGGGGGCGACTTCGACCTCGTCCGGTCGCCGTTTCATTGTTGTTCTCTCGCACGCATCCCAGCTCGAAGTAAAGATAAAAATACTTTCGAAAACGTATCGAAACGAATTCGAGAATCACCGTCTAGAGCCACCGCCGGGCGCCGGCATGTCGAACGACAGTGAATCGACCCTTTCCCGCGACCGGAAGCAATTAAAAGGACCCCGACATGAGTATCCACAACGGCGCGAAACCATCGGTCCTGCTCCCCTCAGCGAGGCATCATCACATGTCAAACAAGACCACGATCTCCATCGATCCACACGTCCACTCCGATGGCTCCTATGACGGTCACGAGCCGGTCGAGTTGATCCTCGAACACGCCGCAGACATCGACCTCGACGCCGTGGTGATCACCGACCATGATGAGATCGAGGAGTCGCGGCGTGCCGCCGAGATCGCCCCCGAATACGGGCTGATCGGAATTCCCGGCGTCGAGGTCTCGACCGCCCACGGTCACCTGCTCGCGCTCGGCGTCGAAGACCTACCCACGCCGGGCCAGCCCTTCCCGGACACTGTCGGAGAGATCCGCGATATGGGCGGTGTCGCCGCCGTTCCCCATCCCTTCCAGCGGAGTCGCCACGGCGTTCGCAAACGCCGGATCGCGGACTGCGATGCCGTAGAGGTGTACAACTCGATGCTGTTTACGGGGTATCGCAATCGCCGGGCCAGAGCCTTCGCCGAGCGCTACGACTACCCCCAACTCGGGGCCAGTGACGCTCACTACCTCCCGAACGTCGGCCGGGCCTACACCGAGAACACCATCGAAACCGACCGCGGGATCACGAAGGCCGACATTACCGCCGACACTGTCATCGATGCCCTCGCGGGCGGTCCCACCGAAATCCACGGCAAACGCACCCCGATCCGCAAGAGCGCGATCCAGTACGCGAAAGGGGCGGTCAGGAAATCGACGTACATGCTCACCTCGCGGATGCCCGTGATTCCGACCGTGCCAGCGTCGATGGACCGCTAACCGTCCGGATTCTCGTTACAGCAGGCTTCGTACGTGTTCGTGACTCTCTTCGGGGACGACCTCACGAAATCGTTCGAGATCGGTCTCGCCATCGACACTCACGAGATACGTCCTGCCAGGGGTCGATCCGTAGACGCTCTGAAAGTCGTAGACAAACCCATAGATCCGTTCGTCGTCGGGCACGTCCTCGGACCCGTCGAGGAACTCGACCTGCCGACGGACATTGTACTCGACGAGGCGGTTGATGACGTCCGAATCGGGCGCGTCGGGATCGACGACGCCCCGGTCGAACGCCTCCCTGACGACGGGGACGAGGAGTTCGATGCGCTTTCGGATACCCGCCGGCTCGTCGCTCAGGCCCGTCCGGACGGCGTGGTACGCCGCGGTGATCGCTCCACACCCAGTGTGGCCGACGACGGCCGCCGTCCTCGTGTCCGTGTGGGTGATCGGGTACAGCACCGATCCGCTGACGACGAGGTCGCCGTCGTGTCGCTCCCAGATCTGATTGCCGATGTTGCTCGGCGTGAACAGCCAACCGGGTTCCTCGACGTTCCACATCCCGTCTTGGGGGATCCGCGAGTCCGAACAGCAGACCGAAACCAGCGGAGGCCGCTGGCCGTCGAGAACGGCGTCGAAGTGACCCTCGGGGAGCGACTCGGCGTGTGTTCGGTTCCGTTCAAGCAGCGATTCGAGCGAGGCTTCCGGCATGGTCGAGACCTTCACGGCCCGCCCAAAAGAGCTATCGCAACCGCTCGACCAGCCCGCGAAGCGTCTCGAGATCATACTGGCCGGGGGCGGTCGCGTTTTCCGGATCGACCGGCGCGTAGCCGATTTTTGAACCGTACAGCGGCGCGACCGCCCGCGAGTGCCGTCCGACCGTCCCCATCGCCATCGTCGCTACCCGACGGTCCTCGTGCGTGAGATCGTCGGTGATCGACAACAACGCGAGGACGTCGCCGGGATCGGTAGCCGTAACGGCGAGTTTACCCACGTCGCCGTACTCGGTCGCTTGCCGGAGGGTATCGCGCATCTCATCGGTGCCCGGTGTGCCTTCGAAATCGTGTGATGAAGCGATTACGGCCGTGTCGTGCTCGCGTGCGTTAGCCGCGGCCTCCTCGCCCACGCCGGATCCGAGGGCGGTGAGCTCGATATCGATGGCGGCGACGCCCTCGAACTCGGCAGCCCGGGCGAGATCGTTGAGTCGCCGTTCGCCGCTTGCCGCGCCGCCCTCCCGTTCGGCGCGGTTCGTGGCAATCAACGGCAATTCGCCGCTGTAGGAGGCAAGCGCCGTCAGCGGATCGTTCGCCAGATCCATACGAAACTCGACGACATCGGCGTGGTCGCGGGCGCGGGGCTCCTCGCGTAGGTCGGCCGTGACTGCGGCGAGAACGAACGAGCCGAAATCGAGGTGCATACCGTCGGTTCAGGGGGTGCCGTCAGGCGATGTTGAGGCTTTCTTCGGCTTCCAGGAGTTCGTGATAGCGGTTGCGGATCGTCACTTCCGAGATGTCGGCGACCTCGCTAACGGCGGCCTGGGTGGTCTTTTCGTTGGTCAACAGCGCAGCGGCATACACGGCTGCGGCGGCGAGGCCGACCGGACTCTTCCCGGAGTGGACGCCCTGTTCCTTGGCGTTGCGAAGCAGCTGGCGGGCGCGGTGTTCGGCCTCGTCGGAGAGATCGAGCCCCGAGGCGAAGCGGGGAACGTAGCTTTCGGGGTCGGCGGGTTTCACTTCGAGGCCGAGTTCGCGGACGACGTACCGGTAGGTTCGTGCGACCTCGCTTTTCTCGACCCGGGAAACTTCGCCGATCTCGTCCAAACTGCGGGGCACGCCGGCCTGTCGGGCGGCGGCGTACACGCTCGCGGTGGCGACGCCCTCGATGGACCGGCCCGGCAGCAGGTCCTCGTTCAGGGCGCGCCGGTAGATCACGCTCGCGGTCTCGCGGACGTTATCCGGGAGGCCGAGTGCCGACGCCATTCGGTCGATCTCGCCGAGTGCCTGCTTGAGGTTGCGCTCTTTGGAGTCGCGGGTGCGAAACCGTTCGTTCCACTTGCGCAGGCGTTGCATCTTCTGGCGCTGGCGACTGCCCAGCGAGTTGCCGTAGGCGTCCTTGTTGCGCCAGTCGATGTTGGTCGAGAGGCCCTTGTCGTGCATCGTGTTGGTCGTCGGGGCCCCGACGCGGGATTTCTGATCCTTCTCGCTGGCATCGAAGGCCCGCCACTCGGGCCCGCGGTCGACCGAGTCCTCCTCGACGACGAGCCCACAGTCGAGACAGACGGTTTCGCCGTGCTCGTCGTCGCTGACGAGCTGGCCGCCACATTCCGGACAGCTGTAGGCTTCGCGCTCGGTTTGTTCTTCGTCTTCGGTTTCGCGCTCGCGTGTTCGTTCGCGGATGTTCTCGCTCATGGTTGCTGAGAGGGCGGACGCTGCCGGGCAGGAACGCCTGAAAAATCCCGGATTTCTGGTTGAGATATCGTAAGTCCGAAATATACTTAGTTGTTCCGGTATTGGACTCCGTTTTCCGATGATATCCGGTTGTACCACCGTTCCGTGTCCATCACGAAATAATTTAACTATCGCCGTCGATCCCGTACTACGTGAGTCGAACGTTCGGGGACGGCCATCGAAAACGTCAACGCCGATACCGGGCCAGTTCGCATCGTTCCGGACGTGGTTAACGAACCGTACCAAGAAAGCCCAGTTACGACGGATCGTACCCGTTACTACCTTCGAAAACCGACTGATAACGGTGGATTAACCGACCGTACCAAACCCGCTAAAGGGGAACGAATCGTATCGATGGGTATGAGCACGACCGCGGCCATGAGGAGTCTCAACGAGAAACAGCGACGGATCCTCGGATACCTCCGGGATCGGGTCGATACCCAGACGTACTTCAAATCCCGACTCATCGCGGAGGACCTCGGCCTCACACCGAAGGAGGTCGGAACGAACATGAGCGCGCTCCGGGCCGGTGATTTCGATGTCACTATCGAGAAATGGGGATACTCTTCCGGTACGACCTGGATGGTCAGTGCCTGACGGCAGGGATCGCTACTCGCCAGGGTCGTACCGGATCAGCTCGTCGGCCCGGTCGGCAAACGCGACCGTTTCCGGCCCGAACGAGTCAGCATAACGAACCAGCAGTGTCACCAGCGTTTCGGGGCGTTCGACGGTGTAGCCGTCCTCCCGCGAGAGCAGACCGGCCTCGGCGAGGGCGGCAGCGGTGTTGCTCACCGTCGCCGGCGAGACGCCCAGTTCATCGGCAATCATACTGCCGGTCGCGTCCGGATTCGAGAGCAGGGCAATCACGGTTTTTCGTGGCGTATCGCGGCGCAGATAGCCGAGCGCGGCCCGCTCGAATTCGGTGAACTGATCGGCGGGGAAGTAGCGACGGTACTCGCCATCGGCGTGGCTCTCGATCCCATCCGTATCGACGAGCCGTCGGAGGTGGTACTGGGTTTCGCCGGTGCCAAGCGAGAGGTCATCACGGATCTTCGAGAAGTGAGCACCCGGGGTCGTTGAGAGATACCCCACAATCGCCGACCGGGCGTCGCTGTCGTGATCCGGGCTATCGATGACGGCCGCGAGCGGGCTCGCCGCTCCGAGCGCGGCGAATCGCCGTAGCGTCGTGCGTTTGCCCTGATCGACCGGTTCGCGGCCTGAATCGTCCATTCTACCTCTCCTATACCCACCGGTGAATAAAAAGCTTCGTTAGTCCGTCTCCCGCTCGAGTTCGTCCTCGCTTGGCTCGGTTCGGCTTTCGGTTTCCATGTCGGTTTCGACTTCGTCCATGTTCATCTCGTTAAAGACCTCGCCAGGGTCCTCGATATCGCCGGTGGATTCGCCTTCCTTGATCGCCTGGGCCTGCTGTTCCATCGCCTCGACGTCCATCTCGGCGTCCTCGCTGATCTGGCCGAGCAGTTCGTCGATATCGTCGAGCCCGAGCAACTCGCGGGTCTCCTGATCGAACTCCAGGCTTTCGAGCTGGCCGTCATCAACACTCACATCGCTTCCTGTGAGATGTTTGCCATACCGACCCACGAGCGAGGTGAGTTCCTGGGGCATGACGAAAGTAGTTGATTCGCCCTGGCCGATTCCTTCGAGGGTTTCCATTCCCTTGTCGATGACCGCGCGTTCGCCCATCGATTCGGCGGATTTGGCCTGCAAGACGGTCGAGACCGCATCACCCTGGGCTTCGAGGATCTGGCTCTGTTTTTCACCCTGCGCGCGGATGATGTTCGACTGTTTGTCACCCTGGGCCTCCTCGACCGCTGAGCGGCGTTGGCCTTGGGCTTCGAGGATCATCGCGCGGCGCTGGCGCTCGGCGCTCGTTTGCTGTTCCATCGCGCGCTGGACGTCCTGGCTGGGATTCACTTCCCGAACCTCGACCGATTCGACACGGATCCCCCATTCGTCGGTAGGTTCGTCGAGTTCCTTGCGGATCTTGGCGTTGATCTCCTGGCGTTTGTTCAGCGTATCGTCGAGTTCCATGTCGCCCAGTACGGCCCGTAGTGTGGTCTGGGCGAGGTTCGAGACGGCGCGTTTGTAGTCCTCGACTTCGAGGAAGGCCTTCTTCGCGTCCATCACCTTGATGTAGACGACGGCGTCGGCCGTGACCGGGGAGTTGTCGCGGGTGATCGCCTCTTGGCGAGGCACGTCCAGCGTCTGGGTGCGCATGTCGAAGCGGTGGGTCTGGCTGACGAACGGTGGAATGAAATGGATACCCGGATCGAGCAGTTGTCGGTACTCGCCAAACACCGTCAGCGCGCGTTTCTCGGTCGCATCGACGATCTCGACCATCTGCCAGACGGTGACGATGGCCAGAAACAACAGCAGTAACGCAACGACCGATAGTGTGAGTGTCGCTTGCAACGGTATGAACGTGAACATACCCCACCATTAGGAAGTCAGTACTAAAAACGTTCCCTCGCATATGGATGGTCGTTATCCCTCGTATTCGTATTCACGCTCGCGTTCGGTTTCCGAGTCCCGCTCGGCTCGATCACGGCCCAATGCGAGTTCGCGGTCGATCTCGTCTTCGACCACGCCGAGGGATTCGACGGTGACGACGTTGCCGCCGCCGGGATCGATCACGATGGCTTCCTCGCCTTCCTCGATGGAGCCGTCCATCGAGCGGGCCGAGTAGTAGGGGTTGAACCCACCATCGTCGAGTTTGATCTCGCCGCCGGTGGGGCTGACTCGTTCGGTGACGCGGCCGGTGCGGCCCTTCAGCGAGGCCGAGTCGCTGGTGCGGCCCGTCCCCTTGCCGCCGTAAATGTCGAGTTCGCGGTAGGCAAACAGCGTAATGCCGCCGACGAGCATCACCGTCACCGCAAGCGCGGCGGCAAGGGCACCGCCCGAGAGCACCCCGCCGAGCGCGAGGCCGACCAGCCCCGCGACCAGCAGGGCGACCCCGAGGACGATGAGGTGGGCTCCCGGTGCCATCGCCTCCGCTATCGCCAGCGCCACCCCGGCCACGAGGAGCACGAGCGAAAGCGATTGTCCGAAAATCTCTACCATAGTTCGTGTTAGTGCGCCCACCGATTAACGGTTCCGATCACACCACCCCCAGTCCACGCGCAATGACCAGTATCGTGAATACCACGCCCAGGACGACGAACAGCGCGTTCTCGGCGTCCGGGGAGCCGGGTTCGAGTCGGTAGTCGTCCTCGTTTTCACCGACCTCATCGACCGCGTACGTCCAGTCGTCGGATTCTCCCTGATCCGAGTCCGGATCCGACCCATCGAGCGACATACCTACCGGGAATCGGCGCGCGGTGAAAAGTCCGTTCCTCGCCGTTCGTCGGTGAGTTCACCCTCGTAGATCACGCCACGTTCGGCATCGACCGTCGCTACCGTTCCATCGGTGAGTCCTTCGAGGTCCACTCCGCTTACCATCGGGATTCCGAGTTCGCGGGCGATCATCGCCGGGTAGCCGGTCATCCCCGACCGCGCATCGACGATTCCACCGATCCGGTCGATCTCGCCGGTAAACTCGTCGTCGAACCCCGGCGGAAGCGCGAGGATCGCACCCGGCTCGATCCCCGAGAGGTCGCCGTCAGGGCAGTACGCGATGGGGCCGCTCGTCCGACCGGCGGCGACGCCGGTTCCGGTGGCGAGGGTTTCGGCGGCGACATGGACCTTGAGCATGTTCGCCGTTCCCGCTCCTTCGAGTTCGGTCATCATCCCTGAGAGTACCACGACGGTGTCGCCGCTTTCGGCGACGCCCGAATCGAGTGCGGCGCTCACCGCGTTGTCGATGACGGCGTCTGCCCCCTCGTCGGTGAAGGGTGCGTACTGGGCGTTTACCCCCCACGAGAGCGCGAGCTGGCGGCGGACGTGCTCGTTTGGCGTCGAGGCGACGACGGGGACGCCGGGGCGGAACTTCGCCATCTTCAACGCGGTGTATCCCGATTCGCTGGCCGCGACGACCGCGCTCGCACCGAGATCGCGCGCGAGATACCGGGCCGAGCGGGCGAGTGCCTCGGTGCGGGCCTCGCTCGGGGCGGGTACGCGCTGTTCGCGCAGTTCAGCGTACTCGTCGGAGCGTTCGGCCTCGCGGACGATGCTGTCCATCGCATTGACCACCTGCACGGGATGATCGCCGATGGCGGTTTCGCCCGAAAGCATCACGGCGTCAGTTCCGTCGAGGACGGCGTTTGCCACGTCCGACGCCTCGGCGCGTGTGGGTCGGCGGGCGTGGACCATCGAATCGAGCATCTCGGTGGCGGTGATGACGGGCGCGCCCGCGTCCCGACACTCCCGGATGATCCGCTTTTGAATCATCGGCACGTCTTCCATCGGACATTCCACGCCGAGATCGCCACGTGCAACCATAACCCCGTAGGCGGCGTCGATGATCCCTTCGAGATTCTCGACAGCCCCGGCGCGTTCGATCTTCGCGATGATCGGGATCGAAGCATCGAACTCCTCGAGAACGGCGTTGACCTCGTAGACATCCTCGGCATCGCGGACGAAACTCGCCGCGACGAAATCGGCCCCCTTCTCGGCGGCGAGTTCGAGATCCCGGTGGTCCTTTTCAGTGACCACATCGAGATCCAAGTCAACTCCCGGAACATTGACACCCTTGCGCCCGCCTAGTTCGCCGCCGCTCTCGATACGAGCGGTGACGGCACCGCCCTCGACACTCGTAACGACCGTCTCGATACGTCCATCATCCAAAAGAACACGGTCGCCGGGTTCGACGCCGCCGATTCCAAGGGAGAGACCGATCTCCTCGGGGGTAGCGTGCTCGCCTTCGACGAAGCGTACTTCCGAGCCGGATTCAAGGGTGATCGGTTCCTCCAGTGGTGCGGTGCGGATCTCTGGGCCTTGGGTGTCGAGCATGGCGGCGACCGGTTTTTCCGAGGCTGCGTCGACCTCGCGGACGGCGTCGATTAGCTCCGCGCGGTCCTCGATAGTTCCGTGGCTCGCGTTGAGCCGGGCGACGGACATCCCGGCCTCGGCGAGTTCGCGGATCGTCCGCCGGTCGTCGGAGGCGGGCCCCAAGGTACAGACGATTTTTGCGTTTCGCATACTCGCTGGTTGCTTCGCCCTGCCTAAAAGTACTCGAACTCGGAGGAATCGTTTTTAGGGCATTCCTTAGGAACGGCATTTTCCGATAGACTACTCCTGATCCGCTCGCCGATACCCGATCACCTGACTTTCGTTCCCGGTTCAGCGTCACCGACGGTCGTCAGTAGATCCGCCTCCTCGCCTGCCGCGAGCAACATACCGTTGGATTCGGTACCAAAGAGCGTCGTTGATTCCAGATTAGCGAGAATGATCACGCGTGTCCCCGGGAGTTCGTCGAGATCGTGTAATCGCTTGATTCCAGCGACGATCTGGCGGGTTTCGAGGCCGATATCCACTTCGAGACGGGCGAGATCATCTGAATCCTCGATGGGCTCTGCGATCTCGATTTCGCCGACACGCATATCGAGGTCCTGAAATTCCTCGAAGCCGACCCGCTCGTCGGCGAGTGCTTCGAAATCCGCTTCCGTGGCAGATTCACCCGCTTCGTCTTCTGCCGGTTCGGCAGCCGTGACTCGCTGTTCGAGCTTGCGGTTGAGTTCTTCGACGCGGTCGTCCTCGATTTTCTCGAAGGGGGGGCTGGGTTCGCCGAACGTCGCCGGTGGATCTTCGAGACAGGCCGACAGGGAAACGTCGTGAACCGAACCGTCGTTGCCGATCCTCCCCCATAGCTCCTCGCAGGTATCAGGAAGGACGGGCGCGAGCAACACCGTCGCGGTCTTCGCTAACTGTACGCAGTCCCGAATGACCTGCGCAGCCCGTTCGGGTTCCTCGTCAGCCAGTTTCCAGGGTTCGTGATGCTGGATGTATTCATTACCAAAGCGGGCGAGTTCCATGCCGGCTTGTCCCACCTTGCGCAGCGAGTACTCGTTGAGGCCCGTCCGGAAGGAGTCCATCGCGTCGTTGATCTCGTCGAGTACCTCCTCGCTGGGGTCAGTGTCGGGCGTACCGTCGAAATTGCGATGGGCAAAGAGCAGGGATCGGTAGACGAAATTACCGAAATTCCCGACTAATTCGCCGTTAACCCGTTCCTGGAACCGCTCCCAGGAGAAGTCGATATCCTGTTGGAACCCACCGGTCGTCACGAGGTAGTACCGAAGGAGGTCGGGGTCGAACCCCTCCTCTAGGTATTCGTCGGCCCAGATCGCCCGGTTGCGCGAGGTCGAAAAGGCCTCTCCGTTCAGGTTGACGAACCCGCTTGCCATCACCGCACGCGGTTCGTTGTACCCCGCTCCCCGGAGCATCGCGGGCCAGAAGACGGTGTGGTGCTGGATGATATCCCGGCCGATGATGTGGAGCAGTTCGCCCTCGCCGTCGCGCCAGGGCTCGGTCCAGTCGAACTCCTCTTCGCCGACCCGTTCTGTGTACTGTTTGGTCGAGGCGACGTACTCGATTGGGGCATCGACCCAGACGTAGAGAACGAGGTCCTCTTCTCCCTCACCCGGATAGTCGATCCCCCAGTCCATATCACGGGTGATACACAGATCCTGGAGTTCGCCCTCGATCCATTCGCGGGGCTGGTTTTTCGCGTTATCGGTTCCCTCGAGGCGGCCGAGAAATCCCTTGAGATACTCCTGGAAATCCGACAGCCGCAGGAATTCGTGTTCGCGTGCGCGATACTCCGCGGGATTTCCGGTAATAGTGCTCGTGGGGTTTTCGATCTCGCCGGGTTCGAGGTGGCGCTGACACCCCTCGTCGCACTCGTCGCCACGGGCTTTCGCCCCGCAGTACGGACAGATCCCCTCGACGAATCTATCGGGGAGGGACTGGTCGACCTCGGGATCCCAGGCGACCCGGATCTCCTTTTCGTAAACGTGGCCGTTGTCGATCCACTCGCGGACGAACTTCCGGGTGAGTTCGGTGTTGGTTTCGTCATGGGTATGCCCGTAGTTATCGAATTCAACGTTGAACTCCGGGAAGGTGACCTTATACTTCTCGTGCCAATCGAGGGCGAATTCCTCGGGAGTGACATCCTCCTGTTCGGCGCTGACGGCGACGGGCGTGCCGTGCATGTCCGATCCCGAGACGAACGCCGTCTGCTGACCCAGAGTTTCGAGCGCCCGGGCGAACGCATCACCGCTCACGTAGGTTCGGAGGTGGCCGATGTGGAGGTCGCCGTTCGCGTAGGGCAACCCACAGGTGACCACCGCCGGGTGATCCGTCGGGTAGTCGTCGTTGCTCATACCCTTCGATCCTGTCTCGCCGGTGTTAACCCCGCCGGTTTTCCGGCCGTCATCCCTCGTTCGTACTACAAACCAGAGTCGGTCGATCCGCTCCGAGGATCACGTCCTGGGTGACGCTGCCGAAGACCACCTTACCTGTGGGACTGCGCTCGCGTCCGGCGACACAGATACAGTTCGCCTCGTAGCGCTGAGCCGTATCGAGAAGCCCCATGGCGGTGTCACCGCCGACACCTTCGGTCGTCACCTCGATCCCCTCCTCTACGAGCAGTGATTGTGCCTCGGCGACCGCATCGACCGATTCAACCGAGCCCTCGTCGTTACTACCGAAGACATGAACGAGGATCGCATGGATCTCTTCGTGACCTGGCCATTCGGTGATCGCTTCGGCCTGAGCCAGCGCGCGATCCACGTCCGTATCCACCCCGACGACGATGTCGTACATGCCTCGGGGTATGACTTCTACCGGCTTAGATACTGGTGTTCGCTCCCGTCGGAACCCGTATAGATGATTTACTATATTCATAACTACATGAACATATACGATTAGTAGATATGAAGTGAAAAACGATGCCCGAATGTCCCACTTGCAAGAGTTACCTGACCGCCGACTATATCCGTGTATTCGGTGACAACGACGGCGAGATCGATTCCTGTCCGAACTGCAGCAGCACCGAGCGACGGGAACGAGCCCGACGGACGACGGACACGTCGGATCGAACGGTGTACTTGCACGACGTGATGGACGAATCTACGGACACATCGAAGGAAACGTCCGAACCCGAAACTGAACATACATCGGCGAAAAACACCGGACTCCGGGCCCGGATTGGGGAGGTAAGCGGTCTCCTGGGGCGGTAGTTACCTGATCGATTCGAGTACGAGTTTCTGTTCGATCCGTTTTGCCTCGTGTTGGACATCGCGGACAGCGTCGATATTGGCACTGATCGAACTCACGCCGGTGTTGACGAGGAACTGTACCATCTCGGGTTTCGAACCTGCCTGTCCACAGATGCTCGTTTTCACGCCGTGTTCGCGGCAGGTTTCGATGGTCCGTTCGATGAGGTCGAGTACCGCGGGATGGAGCTCGTCGAAGCGGTCCGCGACCATCTCGTTGTTGCGATCCACGGCGAGGGTGTACTGGGTGAGATCGTTGGTTCCAAACGAGGCGAAGTCGATCCCCGCGTCGGCCATTCCCTCGATCCCGAGCGCGCTCGCAGGCGTTTCGATCATCACGCCCCATGTCCGTTTCTCGGGGTCGATCCCCGCCCGCTCCAACAACCGACGAGTAGCGTAGACGTCTTCGGCGTCGTTCACGAGAGGGAACATGATCTCGACGTTGTCATAGCCCATGTCATAGAGCCGCGAAAAGGCCCGCAGTTCGCACTCGAAGACCTCGGGACGGTCGAGGCTCCGGCGGATGCCCCGATACCCGAGCATCGGGTTGTGCTCATGGGGTTCGTCCTCGCCGCCTTCGAGCTGGCGGAACTCGTCGGTAGGGGCATCGAGGGTACGCACCCGGACGGGCCGGGGGTAGAACGCGTCGGCCACGGTCCGCACTCCATCGACGATCTCGTCGACATAGGCTTTCTCACCGTTATCCTCGATGTATTTCGCGGGCGTTTTTCCCAGCGAGAGGACCATGTGTTCGATCCGCAAGAGGCCAACGCCGTCGGCTCCGGTCGCCGCGGCGCGTTCGGCGGCCTCGGGGATCGAGACGTTGACCTTCACTTCGGTGGCGGTCATGGGTTTGACCGGCGTCTCGGGGCGGACGTCCTCGACCGGTTCGGACTGTTCGGGTTCGGCCTCCTCGGGTTCGGCTTCGCCGGCCTCGACGCTCCCGCGCTCGCCGTCGATGGCGATCCGCCCACCGTCGTCGATGACCGTCGTCGCGTTCCCGGTGCCGACCACGGCGGGCACGCCCAGTTCCCGCGAGATGATCGCGGCGTGGCTGGTCATTCCGCCCTCGTCAGTGACGATCCCCGCGGCGCGTTTCATCGCGGGCACCATGTCGGGGGTCGTCATCTCGGTGACGATGATGTCGCCCTCCTCGACTTTGTCGAGTTGATCGAGTTTGGTGACGATCCGGGCCGCCCCGCTTGCCCTGCCCGGACTGGAACCGAGACCGTGGACAAGTTCGCCGTCCTCGCTTTCGTCCTCATCAGTGGATTCACGCGATTCCAATTCGGCGGTCTGTCCGTTGCCGTCGGCGATCCCCTCCAGTAGCTCGGAGTCGGTCCCCTCGATCTCGGATTCGTCGCTGATGGTCGTGATCGGCCGGGACTGGAGCATGAACACCTCGCCGGTGCTGGATTCGGTCCCGCCGGTTTCCGAACCCTCCGCTCCGACAGTGCCGGTGATCGCCCACTCAACGTCCTGGGGTTCGCCGTAGTGATCCTCGACGCGCTCGCCCAGTTCGATCAACTGCTCGATTTCCGGTTCGGCGAGGACCTGCTGTTCGCGTCTGTCGTCGGGAACCTCGCGCTCGACGGTTTCGCCGGTGTCCTCGTCGCGGACGTACATCGTTTTCTTGTCGGCGATGGTCGTTTCCTCCACCGTGTCGGTTTCGCGGTCGATGACGTAGTTGTCGGGCGAGACCGACCCGGAGACGACACCCTCGCCGAGTCCCCAGGCGGCCTCGATGATAATGCGGGGATCGCCGGTCGAGGGATGGCTGGTGAACATCACGCCCGATTTTTCGGCGTCGACCATGCGCTGGACGACGACCGCGATGTTCACCGATTGGGAGTCGAATCCCTGCTGTTCCCGGTAGTAGATCGCCCGCTGGGTGAACAGCGAGGCCCAACAGCGTTTCACGCGGTCGAGCAGGTCCTCGCCGGTGACGTTGAGAAACGTCTCCTGCTGGCCGGCAAACGAGGCGTCGGGCAGGTCCTCGGCCGTCGCTGACGACCGCACCGCGACGAAGGGGTCGTCCCCGAACTCGCCGTAGGCCCCGAGGATCTCCTCGCGTAGCTCCTCGGGAAACGGGGTATCAAGGATCAGTTCGCTGGCGCGTTCCTCGGCCGCCGCGAGCGCCCCCGAGTCCTCGACATCGACGTCGACCGCGTCGCCGAGATCGTCGTCAATCCCGGCGTTTTCGATGAACTTCCGGTAGGTTTCGGCGGTGACGACGAACGCCCCCGGCACCGGCAATCCCGCGCCCGTGAGTTCGCCGAGCGACGCGCCCTTCCCGCCGACGGTTTCGAGATCGCCCGCGCCGATGTCGTCCAGCCAGAGTACTGCCATTTACGTTCGGAGTGAGACCGACTCGGCTAAAGAAGGTTGCGACCGAAGGAAACGATGGTGAAATATACTACTCGGAGGTGAGTGAATCCAACCTCACGCCTCGATGATCCCGCCGTCATCGGGGTCAGGAACCCGAAGCCGTCCCGAGAGCGCGCGGACCGCCCGACCGCCGACCCGGACCGATCCGCCGACCTGCACCCGGACCTTCCCGGGCCGGTCGAGGAAGTGACCCTGCTCGAAGCGCATCTCCTCGGGCAGGTCGCCGTCGAACGCATCGAATTCCCGAAGGTATGCGCCCATAGCGCCGCTCGCGGTCCCGGTTACAGGATCTTCCGGAACGCCCGCAAGCGGTGCGAACATCCGCCCATGCAGTGTCGATTCGGCTCCGAGGGTGTCAAAGGTGAAGGCGTACACCCCCGTAGCGTCGACCTCCCGACAGAGGGCCTCGATGGCCGCGTGATCCGGGTCGATATTGCCGACGTGTTCGAGGAAGTTCACCGGAACGACCAGGAAGGCAAGCCCCGTCGAGGCCCGCGCGAGCGGCAGGTCCGCACCGACATCCGCGAGCGTAGCCGAATCGATCCCCAGCGCATCGGCGGCCTGCTCGTAGTCGAGGTCAACCCGTTCGACGCTCGGTTCGTCCTGGGTCATCCAGACCACACCAGCCTCTGTGACCTCGATATCGAGTACCCCGACGTTCGTCTCCAGCGTGTGACTGCCGGCGTCGATGACGCCTTCCTCGAACAGGTGGGCATGGCTGGCGACCGTCGCGTGCCCACAGAGATCGACCTCGGTGGTGGGCGTGAAGTAGCGAATCCGGCGGTCGGCGCGGTCGCTCTCTGCGAGGAAGGCGGTTTCGCTCACCGCGAGTTCGCGCGCGGTGGCCTGCTGTTGATCATCGGTCAGATCGGCGGCGTCGGGTACCACGCCGGCGGCGTTGCCCGCCAGCGGTTCGTCGGTGAAGGCGTCGACCTGCAGAACGCGAAGCGTTTGCATGCGTTCGAGGACGGACGACCGCGTGTTGAACCCTGTGCTGACGGATCGTTGTCCCGATCAATCAACGAAGCCTCGTCTGAACGCTTATCCCATCAGATCTCCAATGGTATCGTATGGACTACCGCCGTTCACGTGCCGTCGGCGTCGCGGCCATCGTGGCCGCCGTCCTCGCCAGTGCGGTCGTCTACCCGGAGCTTCCCGCCCGAATGGCGACCCACTGGAACGCGAGCGGCGAGATCGACGGCAGTATGTCCCGGCTGGCGGGCGCGTTCTTCCTTCCTGTCCTCGCAGCTGGAATCTACAGTCTCTTGCTGGTCGGCCCGCGGTTCGACCCCCGCAAGCAAAACATCGAGACGTTCCGCGACAGCTACGAGTGGTACGCCGCCGGCATGGCGTGGTTTCTCGCGTACGTTCACGGCCTCGTACTCGTATGGAACCTCGGAATCAGACCGCCCATCGGCGCGGCGCTGGCTCCCGGTCTCGGCGTGATCCTCTATGGTGCCGGACTACTGTTGGAGCGCGCCGAACCGAACTGGATCGCCAGGGTCCGCACCCCGTGGACCCTCGATGACGACGAAGTGTGGGAGCGGGCGAACCGGCGGGGTGGATCCGCGTTCAAACTCGCCGGCTTGTGTGCCCTCGGTATCCTCGTCGTCCCGGAATACGCCGCTGTGTTCGTGATCGTACCGACAGTGCTCGCCGCCGCGTACAGGGTTGTCTACTCGTTTATCGTGTATCGACGCCGTCACACTGGACCGAACGAGATACAGTAGTTCCGCCGAAGATTCTCAGTACGGCGCGTATCTCGGCGCTAACGGTCCTCAACCCTTATGTGGTGTCCGGCTCGATTCCCGATACATGAGTGAACTCTCCGACGAGTTCAACTGCACCATCACCAACTGGGAGTATATCTACGGACTCTGTCGTGCGGTGAGCACCGACGTCAAGCGCTCGGAGTTCGATCCGGACGTGATCGTCGCGCTGGCCCGGGGAGGCTGGTTTGCGGGGCGGTGTATCTGTGACTTTCTCGGACTGGACGATCTGACGAGTCTGAAGATGGAACACTACGTCGGCACCGCCGCACAAAGCGACGAACCCCAAATTCGGTATCCGATGCCCGAGGGCTCGGTCGAGGACAAGGACGTGTTGATCATCGACGACATCGCCGACACAGGCGGCTCCATCGAGCGTGCCCACGAGTACGTCACCGAGCGGGGAGCCGACGAGGTTCGTACCGCGACCCTCCAGTTGCTCCAGACCAGCGAGTTCGAACCGGATTTCATCGGCGAACGCTTAGAAGAATGGACCTGGGTCGTCTATCCGTGGAACTTCATCGAGGACATGATTGACCTCATCTCGGGGGTCATGGAGAAAGCCGATGAGGAAACCTTCGCTCCCGAGGACGTTCGCCACTACCTCGCCGAATATCACGGCATCGAGCGCATCGAAATGGAGATCGCCCAGCCCAATCGATTGAACGAGGTGCTTGTCGAGATGGAACGCCGCGAAGTGATCGAACGCGACAGCACGAACGAGTGGCGACTCGTCGAGGCCTAAGGATCACCGAAGGGATTCGCGGATCGCCAGCCCCTCCTCGTGGCGGACTGGGTAGGACCAAGCCATTTAGGAGAACCGCCCCGACACTCGGCATATGATCGGCTTTATCGGCGGCAGCGGTATCTATGAGGCGCTCCCGCTTGAAGATACACATGAAGAACGCATCGACACTCCCTTCGGGGAACCCAGCGCGCCCGTCACAGTCGGTACCTTCGCCGACGCCGGTGAGGAAGTCGCCTTCCTGCCGCGCCACGGCCGTGATCACCAGCACTCGCCGACGAGCGTACCCTACCGGGCGAACATCCACGCGCTGAAGCAACTCGGCATCGAACGGATCCTTTCGAGTAACGCCGTGGGCAGCCTCCGCGAGGAGCTTTCCCCGCAAACGCTCGTCGTCCCTGACCAAATTTTCGACCGCACGCGCCATCGCGAGTACTCGTTTTTCTCCGAGGAAATGGTCGTCCACATGCCGTTTGCCGATCCCTACTGTCCTCATTTGATCTTGCATCTCGCCGAGAATGCCCGCGAAGCCGACGCCGACGCGGTCGAGGGCGGCACCTATGTCTGTATCGAGGGGCCCCAGTACTCCACGCGAGCCGAAAGCGAATTCTACCGCGCACAGGGCTGGGACATGGTCGGCATGACCGCGATCCCCGAAGCGAAACTCGCCCGCGAGGCCGAGATCTGTTATGCGACCGTTGCGGGCGTCACCGACTACGATGTCTGGAGGGAAGACAGCGAGGTCACCCTCCAGGAGGTGCTCGAAAACGCCGCCGAAAACGAGGACGCGATCAAACAGGTTGTCGAACGCGCGATCCGCACACTTCCCGAGGAGCGCGACTGTGACTGCGGATCGGCGCTCGAAGGGACGATCAACACGCCCGCCGATGCGATCTCCGAGGAAACCCGCGGGCGCATCGAGTTGCTGGCGGGCGATTATTTATGAATCCGGAAATCGATTCGTGTCCGGATGGCAAAAAACGGTTCGGGCCAATCACCTAGCGGCCCCGGACGTAGCGTAGTGCCTTGACGTACTCCTCAGGATCGACCCGCCCCTCGGTTTCCGCCAGTCGTTCACGAATTTTCGTGGGTGACATGATGTATCATACCATGGCGACATTTATAAACATTTCGGAAACCGGTAACATGGACCTGGAATAACGTCGGCGGCGAGGGTTACGCTTCCGTTCCGGGCTCGGCGCGTTCCCCACGGAGGCTACTGGGAACGAGTTCATGGCCGAACACCGCACGTCCGAGCGAGAGGCTGCCGGGGCCGCTGACCACGAGCGAGACGGCGACCAGGGCGAGCACGAGCGTGTACTCGAACCCGCCCTCCCCAACGACGAACCCGTTAGGAGCGTGGACGAGCACCGTTGCGACCGCCATGTTGACGGCCGCGAGGGCGGCCGCATACCGGGTGAACAGTCCGAGTAGGATCAGGAGGCCACCACCGAATTCGACGGCTCCGACGATCCACGCGAACAGTTCGGGAACTGGAATACCCAGACTCGCAAGGGTGCCGGCGAACCCGGCGATCCCCGAGGCTTTCGGGCCGATTCCGAGGAGTTTCCCGGCCCCGGAAACCACGAGCGGGATCGCCAGCGCGATCCGCACGATCACCGGTCCGTACGCGATGGATTTACTGTTGAACGATTGTGACTGCATCGTGAAAGAAAAACAGGCGTTCTCGCAATAAGTATTATTCAAACCGTTCGAGACGACGATCAGTCCGCGACCGCTTCCGCCATTCCCTCCATGGCGGCGGGGTTTCGTATCCAGAGGTCGCCAAACAGTTCGTCCTGCTGGAGATACACCTGCCCGCGATGGGAGAGAAAGAGTAACGCAAGGAAGGTTTCGACACGTGAGCCACCCGCGGTCTCGATTTCGGCGTACAGCACCTCCTCGCGGCCGGCACCGTACTGCTCGCTGAGGGTTTCTTCCACTCGGTCGATGATGTCCTCGATGTCCTCGCCGTGGGCAGTGCCCGTGACTTCCTCCTCGGTCGGCTCCCGGTCGGCCCGGAACTCGTCGGCCGAGCGGTAATCCAGCGTCTGGGTGCCGCGCTGGAACCCCGTCGGCGAATCGCCCGTATCGTACTCGCGGGACTCCTTCCACCACGAATCGCGCTCGCTGTCGCGCAGTTCCCGAACGAGTTCGTCGAGCGTCTCGGGCGAGCCCCGGGCTCGCTTGCGTTCGAGCCGGCGGTCCATCTCGCGTTCGAGCCCCGCTACGGGATCCTCGGCGAGTGGTGCATCGGCGGGTTCCGTTCCCATCTCCAGTTCCCATTCGTCGAACTCCGCTTCGTCCTCGTCTTCGCCGAGCAACTCGTCGCTTTTCATCCGCAACAGAACGCTCGCATAGAAGAGTGCCCGGCCCGAGGTGCGCAGGTCGGCGGCGTCGAGCTCGGCGAGGAAGGCATCCGTTACGGAAACGATATCGATGTCCCAGGGCTCAATTTCGCCGTTTTCGGCCAACTGGACGAGCAATTCGACGGGTTCGACCTCGTCGTCATCCGCATCCGCCTCGGCGGAGGCGGATTCAGTCATCGGCGCTCGCGGCCTCCCCGTCAGCGAGATCGATTCCGGTAACGGCGCTGACGTTGTTTTCTTGCATGGTGACGCCGATGGCGCGCTCGGAGCGTTCGAGCATCGCCGAGCGATGGGAGACGACGACGAACTGGGCGTCGTCGGCGAGTTCGTCGACGAGTTCGCCCACCCGCTCGGCGTTCGCCGCGTCGAGGAAGGCATCGACCTCATCCAGCGCGTAGAAGGGCGCGGGGTTGTACCGCTGGATGGCGAAGATGAACGCGAGCGCCGTCAGGGATTTCTCGCCGCCGCTCATCGCGTCGAGGCGCTGGATCGGCTTGTCGCCGGGCCGGGCCTTCATCGTCAGCCCGCCTTCGAAGGGGTTTTCGGGGTCTTCGAGGTGGAGTTCGCCCGTGCCTGCCGAGAGGCGCTCGAAGATCTCCCGGAACTGGTCGTTGATTCCCTCGAAGGCATCCATGAAGGTGGCGCGTTTCTGCTGTTCGTAGGATTCGATCCGGTCGTAGATCCCGTCGCGTTCCTCGACCAGCACCGCCTTTCGCTCTTCGAGATCGTCGAGTTCGGCCTCGACATCGGCGTACTCGTCGATTGCCAGCATGTTCACCGGTTCCAAAGCCTCCATCCGGCGTTCGAGGCGGTCGATGTTCTCCTCGACGGCCTCGTGATCGGGGATCTCCTCGGGGTCGTACTCGCCGACCTCGCTTTCGAGATCCCGAACCTCCGTTTCGAGTCGTTCGGCGCTTTTCCGCAGGCTTTCGAGGCGGTTCTCGACCGAGGAGACCTCCTCTTTGCGTTCGTCGCGTTCCTCGGTCGCCTCTTGGAGGGTCTCGCGCAACCGTTCACGGTCTTCTTTGTGCGCTTCGAGTTCGGCTTCGAGGGCCGCGACAGCCTCGCGTTTCTCGTCGAGTTGTGCTTCCCGTTCGTCGATCCCGCCCTCGAATTCCTCGATGCGTTCGCGCTGGGTTTCGATGCGCTCTTCGGCGTTTTCGACGGTGGTTTCGAGGTCCGAAATTTCGTTTTCGGCGTACTCCTTCTCTAATTCGAGTTCGTTGCGCCGGCTGTCGAACGCGTCGAGTTCGTCTTCGAGGTCGTCGATCTCCTCGTCGATGTCTTCGAGTTGGGCGGTCAGTTCGGGGATCTTCGAGTCCGCGAGTTCGTCCTCTATGTCCGCGATCTCGTCTTCGATCCGCTCGATGCGTTCGTCGGCCTCGCCGATCTCGGCCTCGATCTCGCCCATCTCCTCGTCGACCTCCTCGCGGGCGACTTCTAGGTCGGCGATCTCCCCGTCGAGGCGGTCGATCCGGTCTTCGGTCTCCTCGCGCGTTTCGCGCTTTCGTTCGATCTCGCGGTCGATCTCGCCGATCTGGTCGGCGGCGTCGGACTTGCGATCCCGGGCGCTGTCGAGGCGGTCCTCGACGCCCCGCAGTTGCTCGCGCAGGTCGTCGCGGTCGTCCTGTAAGTTGGTGATCGCTTCAGCAACCCGTTCGAGTTGGCCTTTGCCCGATTTCGAGAACGAATACCGTGATCCGGAACGACTGCCGCCGGTCATCGCGCCGCTTTTCTCGACGAGTTCACCGTCGAGGGTCACTAGTCGGTAGTCGCCCATCAGATCGCGGGCGGTGTCGATGTCCTCGACCACGAGGGTATCCCCGAGAACGTACGAGAAGATCCCGGCGTACATGGCCTCGAACTTGACGAGGTTATAAACGAAATCGACCACGCCCGGCATGTCGGGCGGCGAGGGCAGCGATCTCTCGTACATTTCCGTCAACGGAAGGAAGGTCGCCCGACCGGCGTTGCGGGATTTGAGGTGCTCGATACCCCGCTGGCCGACCTCGTCGTTGTCGACCACGACGTTGGCCATTCGACCGCCGGCCGCCGTCTCGCAGGCGGTTGCGTACGCGGGATCGACCCCGCCGAGCTGGCCGACGGTGCCGTGAACGCCGTCGATCCCGGCGTTCAGCACCGTCGAAACCGCCCGTCCGTACGAGGAGTCGCCGCTTTGATTCGCCTTGGCTTCGAGTTCGGCGTACTCCGCCTGTTTTTCCTGGAGGGCGTCCTCGATCCGGTCGAGTTTTCCCTGGAGGTCGCTTTTCTCGGCTTTGAGGTCCTCGACGACGCCCTCGATCTCCTCGCGGTTTTTCACCGCGCGCTCGCGCTCGGCTTCGAGATCGTCGATCTCGCTTTCGATCCCGGGGATCCGCGCCTCGGCAGCCTCGCGTTCGTCTTCCTTTTCGTCCATCGAGTTCGAGCGCCGCCGGGCTTCGTCGAGCAGGCGGTCCTGTTCGCGCTGGCGCTCGTTTTTCTCGTCGCGGGCCGCTTCGAGGGCGTCCTTTTTCTCCGCTAGTTCGGCCTTGCGTTCGTCGTAGGCGGTATCGACGGACTCGATTTCGGCCTCGATGTCCTCGCGGTCGGCCTCCTTCTCCTGGATGTCGGCCTTCACGGAGGCCTTCTCGAGTTTCGTCTCGCGGATCTCCGCTTCGAGGTCCTCGACGGTCTCTTCCTTGCGGTCGATCCCGACGAACGCCTCGCGGCGGTCGCTTTCGGCGTCCTCGACCTCGTTTTCGGCGCTCTCGATGTTGTCCTCCAACCGACCGATCTCGCCTTTGATCTCCTCGATCTCGCGTTTGATCTCCAGTTGCTCGTCTTCGCCTTTCCGCTCGATCTCGGCGTTCAAATCTTCGAGGTCCTCCTGGAGTCGGGTGACTCGGCCCTGTTTTTCGTCGAGAACGCGGCGTACCTCTTCGAGTTCCTCCTCCCGATCCTCGATGTCCTCGCGGGTAGCTTCGAGATCCGCGCGTTTCCCTTCGAGTTCGGCGGCCTTCAGGTAGCCCTCGTACTCTTGTTTTTCCTCGCGTAGGCCCCGGTATTCGAGGGCAGTCTCGCGTTCGTCTTCGAGTTGATCGAGGCGATCCCGTTTCTCCTCGATACGGAGTTGGGCCTCCTCGACGCGATCCTCGACGGCGGCGAGTTCCTCGTGGGCGGATTCCTTTTTCGCGTC
>CAYOFZ010000014.1:0-24081 GCA_964403315.1 uncultured Halobacteriales archaeon
CGAGGCCGACTACCTCGTGCTCGCGGATGGTCCCCAGCGGACGGTGACGATCCCGACCCTCGATCAGTTCGTCCCCAACGGGGAATCGATGAGCGAACACCTCGGCGCGAACCATGCCAACCACATCGCCTATCAGGAATACCGCCGGTTCCCTGAAGAGGTCTTCGAGGAGGATGCCCTGAAATTCTGGTGGGGCCACATTCCCGGCGAAACCGCCTATCCCTGGGTGTTTCCAAACGACGGGGCCGTCGCCCGCGTCGGGTTGACGATGCCCATCGGAATGGACCTCGCCGAAGTCGAACACCCGGAGGACTACCCGTTGCTCGATCCCGACGATGACCGGCTCCCCTCCGGGGCCGTCTACCTCCGTCGGTTGCTCGAAGGCGAGTACGGCGACCGCTACGACATCGAGGAGGACTTCCCGCTGGTCGAGGATCGGGGCAAACGCGGCGGTACCGAGGCCTACGCCATCTCCTCGACACGACCCATCGATTCGCCGACGCGGGCGGGCATCGCCGTCGCCGGCGGTGCGATGGGCACCACTTCGGCGTTTCACGAGGGTGGCTATCACCTCGCGGTGCGCTCGGGCACGATTGCGGGCCGGCTCGCCGCCATCGACGACCTCGAAACCTACAACGCTACCTGGAAGGGCGTCCTCGGCGAGGAGATCCGGCGCAACGTCTCGATGGCGGCGCTGGTCGAGGACTACACGCCCGACGACTGGGACCGTGCCTTTCGGATCACTCGGCGAATGCTCGCCAGAGACGGCGGCTACGACATGTTCCGACGAACGTTCGGTGCCGGCATCGGAGCAACCAAGCTGTTGCTCGCGTATCGCAGGGCCCGACTCGGCTTTCGGAACGACCGATACGTCCAGTTCCACGAATCGGAGTACTCGCTGTGATACCTAACGCCGGTCACCCCCCGGAATCGGGTCGCGGTGTCGGAAGCGCCCGGTGAGCGCGGGGCGGAACGAGGTAGTTGCCCCGCCGCTGGACGGTGAGATACTGGAGGATGCCGTTGTTGACGATCCGGCCCACACCGCTTTCCTTGGCGATGTCCGCGCCGGTCATCGCGTCGCGCACCCGGACGAAATCCCCGATTTCCCGCTGGAGCGCAAGGAAGTGCGTTCCGGGGCGGTTACTGTCGGTAGTGTTGACGTCCCGGCGCAAAAGGAGGGGTTTGCCGTTCTCGCGTGCGCGGGCGGCCTTCTGGGCGTGGCCGACGACGCCGTGGTCGCGGGCGTCCGCTATCGTACCTTCAATCATTTCGTCGGTGAGCGCGTTCGAGTCGTCGAGGTTCTCGCCGTACTCGCCGACCAGATCCTCGGCGGCGTGGTCGTGACTGAACAGTTTGGCGACGCGCTGGAACTGCGAGTCCTGTCCGTACCACTGATCCAGATTGAGCGTCATCGTCGAGAGGTGTTCGGTCGTCCCGCCGGCGAACGGTCCCGTTTGGATCGTCACCCGGTCCTCGCTGGCCTGGCTCTCGCGGAACCCGGATCGAAACCCCATGAAGAAGGGTGCCTCCTCGGGGATCGGCTTCGAGTCGGGCACGCCGGGGGTGTCCTGATGGTCGGCGGGGAGGCCGGCCCCGACGAACCCGGTGTGGCGCTCGCGCGAGGCGACGAGGTCGGACAAGGTCGCCCCGACGGCGACGCCGTTCACCTCGTCGATCTCCCCGAACAGGGCTTCCTCGGCCGCGAGAACGGCCTCGGGATGGTCGCTGGCGAGATGGATGAAAACGTCGCCGCCCTCGAAAGCGGGATCCTCGAAGTCGGTCAGGGCGGTCGGCTCGGGCAGATCGACGCTTTCGGGAAGGGATTTCTCGAACCGACCGAAGTACGCCGGCGTGTATCCAACGGTGAAGAGAAGCCCCTCGTGGCTCCACTCGTAGGCGCGTTCGAGCGTTCGGAGGGCGTTTTCGAAGCGCTTGCGGTCGCCATCGGTGGGGTCGGAAGCGAGCGATAGGGAGAGGAAGACGTGGTGGCGCGCGGGGACGATATTCTTGTTCTCACCGCCCGAGAGGACGGCGTTCCAGGCGTGCTGGCGGTCGGGGCGAGTCGTCGGGTCCGCGGTGCCCGACGGGATCCGGACGTTCCCGTTTTCGTTCGCCCCGAGACACGCCGACAGCGCGCTCGCCCCGCCGGCGGCGACGAGCGCCTTCATGTACTCCCGTCGGGAGAGCCCGTCCGGGTCCGGAAGTGCCATCGCCGCTGTTAGGGCGCGGGTCCGGATATACCTGTCCGATCCGACCGAAAGCGAAGGCGAGGAAGGGGTCCGATACACGACCCAGGGCTTAATCCTCGCCGGGCCCGTAGGTTCGCATGCGCACCTCAGTCCCCGTCCGAGTACTCCCACCAGGGAGCGATGATCGAACGGCGAACCCGGGTGCGCGATATCCGAGGGTCGTCTGACACCGACTCGCGTCTCGTGGTTCCTATGGAACCTCGCTTTGCCCGGCACGAGGGTTTCCCGGCCGACACGGCACGCCGCCACGGGATGACGCCGGTCGTTAGTGTTCCGGGCAACAGTTCCCACGTGAACGCAATAGAACGAACTATAGGTTTCCGATACGAAGACCCCCATAGGACCGATGATCGACTCACTCACCGAGATTTCGCGTGATCTGCGGACGCTCGCCCGTGAATTCGTTCAGGACACCGGAATGCTCGGTTCGATTATCGCGGTGGCGCTCGTGTTCGGAATTTCGGTAGCCATTCTGGCGGCGATGGTCCTCCTCGGCATTCTGCTGGCGTAGACTCGACCGACATACCTTTTCACGGTACGACCAAATCGACGTCCATGAACGTCCAGTCAATCGCCGACCTCGGGCCACAGCGCCGGCAGGCGCTGTTCGAACGCGACGCCGGTATCGACGCCGTCCGGGACGACGTTCGCGGGATCGTCGAGCGCGTCCGCGAGGAAGGTGACGTCGCTGTTCGGGAGTTTTCCCGTGAGTTCGACGGCGTCGAGGTCGCCAACCTCGACATCACCGCCGACGCTGAACGCGCCTACGAGGGGATCGATTCCGGGATCAGGGAGGCCATCGAGGAGGCCGCCGGGAACGTCCGCGAGTTCCATGAGCGTCAGCTCCCCGAGGACTGGCGCGCCGAGTTCGATGCGGGCCGCGAACTCGGGCGGCGCTTTCGCCCGCTTGATCGGGTCGGCGTCTACGTCCCCGGCGGGACGGCCGCCTACCCTTCGAGCGCGCTGATGGGGATCGTCCCCGCCGTCGTCGCGGGCGTCGAGCGGGTCGTCGTGGCGACCCCGCCCGCCGAGGAGATCAATCCCGTCACGCTGGCAGCGATCTATGCCGCTAGGGCCGATGAGGTCTACAGCGTCGGCGGCGCACAGGCGGTCGCCTCGCTCGCCTACGGCACCGAATCTGTCACCCCCGTCGGGAAGGTCGTCGGCCCCGGCAATCGGTGGGTGACCGCCGCCAAAGCCGAGGTGCGCGGCGACTGCGAGATCGACTTCCTCGCCGGACCCAGCGAGATCCTCGTTGTTGCTGATGAAAGTGCCGACCCCGAGTTCGTCGCAAGCGACGCCCTCGCGCAGGCCGAACACGACGAAAACGCCTCGGTCGTGGTCGTCACCGACGACCGCGCGACCGCCGAGGCCGTCGTCGGGGCTATCGACGAGGGAATCGAGAACCGCGCGCGCGAGGAGACGATCCGCGCGGCGCTCGAAAACGAGGCAAGCGGCGTGTTCCTCGCGCGCTCGATGAGCGAGGCGGTGCTGTTCGCTGAAGAATACGCCCCCGAACACCTCTCGATCCAGGCCGACGACGAGGAGGCGATCCTCGACCGGATCGACAGCGCGGGAAGCGTCTTTCTCGGCCCCTACACTCCCGTCGCCGCGGGTGATTACGCCAGCGGTACCAATCACGTCCTGCCGACCAACGGTCGGGCGAAACTCACCGGCGGCCTCTCGGTCGAGACGTTCCTACGGGCGACGACCGTCCAGCGGCTCTCGGCCGACGCCCTCGATTCGTTGAGCGAAACGATCACCACCCTCGCGGAGGCCGAGGGCCTCGAAGCCCACGCCAAAAGCGTCCGGCGGCGGTCGAACTGAGTGTGGCCGGGCGTCACAGTTAACACCATCGGGACGATACCCGTATCCATGAGTACCGAGACAGCCACCCCCGAAACGGAAATCGAGGTTTCCCCGACGGCCGCCGAAAACGCCATCGGTCTGCTGGACGGCGAAGGGATGGACACCGACACCGCCGGCCTCCGGCTGTTCGTCCAGCAGGGCGGCTGTGCCGGCCTCTCGTACGGAATGCGGTTCGACCACGAACCCGAAGACGACGACACCGTCTACGAACGCCACGGCCTGCGCGTGTTCGTCGATCCCGCGAGCATGAACTACATCGAGGGTAGCCGCCTTGACTACGAGTCGGGCCTCCAGAGCGCCGGCTTCCACGTCGAGAACCCCAACGTCGTCAGCGAGTGTGGGTGTGGGGAGAGTTTCCGCACCTGAAAGCCCTCGCGCCACTGGCATGCGCGCCTCGCCCTTTTCATGTCGCTACAAGAGGTCGCGTAGCGGCCTCTTGGCGTCACGAAGATCTTCGATTTTCTGTGACCGCCAGGCCGCACCACATTGCGAGCGGTTTCGGTCGAAACCGCTCGCCAAGTGAACCTGCCTTTCCCCGTTCGCTTAGCAGTCACCAAATAGGTGACTGCCAAGCGAGGCCACCGCCGCTATGTAGAAAGCGAGAAAACGGGTGCCGCGAAACCGCCGGCTTATTCCTCGACTTCGAAGGCGACTTCGATTGTGGCCTGATACTCGGGTTCCTCGACGTTTTTGAGTTCGATTCCGAGGTTATCGACTTCCGCCCAGTAGACGTTTTCGAGGGTGTCCTGGGCGCGCGCAATCGCATTGTCGGTCGCATCGTTGAAACTTTCGGTACTCGTGCCGATCAGCGTGACTTTCTTGAACACCATGCCGCTTGGAAGGTCGGCGGGAAGGCGCTTAAAACCGATGCCGGAGTTTGCGCGCGACCGAGACCGGTGTATCGCTACGGTCCGCTCACTCACGCCAGCGTCGGCGGTGCGCGGACGACATCGTACTCGTCGTCGTCGCCGATTGAGATGATCGCCCACTCGTAGTCGGGTTTCATACGAGCAAGCCGGCGTTCAAGCGATTCGACACCGTCTCGATACGTGACGAAACAGCGAAGTGAACCGGTATCCGGCGCGTCCTCGGGGTTACTGACTGCGCTGACTCGAACGACCTTCCACTCGCGTTCGGCGCGAAACTCGGAGCCATCGCCGGAGATGGTGTAACCGAGCTCGCTGAAAATCGACCGGGCCTGCTCGACAAGGGGTATGATAACGTCTCCCATCCACACTAACGTTCGACAGCCTCGGTGATAAAGCTTCCTCCCGACTATTCGTGGGCGGCGTCCCACTCGGTCGGCTTGCGCCGGTTGGGACAATCGGTACAGACGATCCGGCCCATCGGGTCCATTGCGGTGTCGAATCCCTCACAGTTCCCACAGAAATATCCCCATCGCCCGCGGCAGTCCTCGGTGCGGTAGACCACGAAAAAGGGGGCCTCCGAACCACGTTCGGCCTCATCGCGGGCGACGTACAACGTCCCGTTGTCGGTCGAGATCGCGTCCATGCCCGATATTGGATCGCTCCGGATTTGAGAGTTCCGCGGCGCGAATAATTTGTGGATATCTACACTAATCAATCAGAAGATTGTTTTCATCAAATAATTAGTTACTGACCTGTTAATGAGATTTAGCCTACGGATAGTAAGGTCGTCCGATCCTCACAGTATTTTCACAGATGGACCAACGCGAAGTGAACCGGCGAGCAGTTCTCGGATCGACTGCTGCCGTGCTCACCGGTTTGGCTGGTTGTCTCGGCGACGCCAGTAATACTGACGAACCGAACGACGGTGACGATACCGCCAACAACGATACTACCAACGACAGCAAGGAAGGAAGCAACGAGACCGACAGCGAAGAGGAGAACCTCGACCCGCCCGAGGGCGGTGCCGTCGTCTTCGTCTACGACGATGGACCGATGGAGGATTACACGAAGGCGTTTCCCGTCCATCAGGAGTTCGACGCGCCCGCGACCATCGGGATCGTCAGCGACTGGATCGGCCGCGATGACTACCAGAGCAACGGCTGTATGGGCGTCGAACACCTGAACGAACTCGTCGGTGCTGACTGGGAGATCGCCTCCCACACGGTTGAACACACCCCGGTGGGCACCTTCGAACTCGTCGAGGATGCCGATCCGGAAGATGAACAGGTCTATCCCGAACAGATCCGTCACGGGTATCACAAGGGCATAACCCTCGAAATCGTCGATACTGACGACGCAGACGACAACGGCCGGACAGTCCACCGAACCGTTACCGACTACGGGACCGACGATATCGGCCAGTACATCGAGTTCGACGAGTCAGTGGGCGAGTCGTTCGCTGCGGGCGAGACCACCGTGCGCTACCCGGACGACCAAATGCACGAATCACTGGAGGAGTCGAAACACGAACTCGAAGATTTGGGTTTCGAGGTCGATACGCTCCTCGCACCGTACGACAACTTCGACGAGTATTCGCGCGAATTCGTGCCCGAGTACTACGACGGTGTAGCGAACGCACGACACGGCGAGCGGATCAACGACCCGGATGGGTTCGATCCGTATCGGACACGCCGGGATTACTTCATCGAGTTCACCAGCCGCGAGGCGGTCAAGGACGATCTCAACGAGATCGCCGAACGCGGTGCGCTGGGGGTGTTCGGCGCACACACGTTCAAAGAGGAGGTTTCACAGGATCGTATCCGGGAGACGCTCGAATGGATCGACGAGCGCGATATCGAGGTGATGACGCTGCGCGAAGCGATCACTCGGTTCACTGACGAGGGTCAGTAGACGATTCGAGCGGCTCGCCGGGTCGAATGAAAAAGTTGACGCCAGTTGACCATCGACCCCTATCCGTGATGGCTCGCGTCGTGGTTCCAGTACGGTATCCCCTCTCTTCGCGTTCAAAGCGGACACTTTCGACGGCAATCGACGTTGCTGCGGACAACGACGCGGAGCTGACGGTCCTTCATGTGAATCTCTATCAGAACGGTCGCTCGATCAGTCGGGCGGAGCTCAAGCGCACCGTCGAATCGGAGTTCGGCCGTCTTCCGCAGGTCCGGTACGTCGTCCAGTCGGGGTTTCTCGTCGAGGAGACCATCCTGGACGAGATCGCTGCCGAGGACGCCGATATCGTCGTCATTGGGAACCAGCAGGCCTCCCGCTGGCGACGAGCGATCAAACGGCTCGTCCGGAATCCCGATATCGAGTCGTTTCTCAGAAATCGCCTCAACTGTGCGGTGATCACTGTCGGCCAGTGAGGTCCGGTTCGATGCCGTCGGCGTCCGGTGGGCGGCCGTCCTCTGGGGCGACCCGGGCCGTGCCACTCGTCTCGTCGAACACGAGATGAGTGTGTGGATAGGGGATCTCCACGTCCGCATCGTCCAACTCCTTCCAGATGCGTTCCTGGATTTCCGAACGGATCTTACCTGTGTAGTAGGGGTTCTGTATCCAGTACATGAGCCGCAGGCGAACCCCGTGGTCGGCGTATTCGCGTATCTGACATACCGGCCGCGACGGGTAGCGTGTGTTGCCGATGCGGATGGTCGGGCCGCCGCCGATCACGCCGTCGGTGTTGCGCGCGGCCCGGACCATGATCCGGCGTGCCTCCGCGAGATCGCCCTCGTAGGTCACGGTCAGATCCAACTGCATCCAGGTGCGTTCGTCCTCGGCGGAGTAGTTGACCACGTCGCGTTCCCTGATGGTGGAGTTGGGGATCACGAGCATGGTGTTTTCCTGGGTACGGATCTTCGTATACCGGAGCGTGATGTCCTCGATGAACCCCCGCTGTTGGGTGTCGGCGATCTCGATCATGTCGCCGATCTCGTAGGGCTGATCGGCGAGCACGAACAGTCCGCTGAGGATGTTTCCGACGATGGGCGCGAGGATGACACCGACCGCCGCCGACAGGACGGTCACCGATAGGATGATGTTGCCCCCGCCGATCCCCATGATCCCCGCGGCGACGACTATCGCCACGAGCATAATCGAAATCCTGACCACTCGGAGGATCGTCCGGGTGAGACTCTGGCGCTCGAACCGCTGGGCGAGGGGCCGACCCAACATTCGCACGGCCATGCGCGAACAGTACCACCCGACGATCAACACCGCGAACGCGATCACCGCTCGGCCGAGGTATGTCGTGTACAGCCATTCGACGATCCCGGCAAGTGTCGATAACACCGACTGCAACTGCATGTCCCATGCGTCCGCCCGGGCGGGAAAAAGGGTTGCCGTCCGCGTGCCTGCTGGCACGCTCTGGACTGGCGGCGGCCGCCCTGTCCACGGGCCTGCCGGCACACTCCGGACTAGCCGGCAGGCGCGGCCAACGGCTAAGGGAATCGCCATCGTAGCCCACGGCGTGTCCACCAACGATCCACCGGATCCGTCGTCGTTTCACATCACGCACGACACGCAGACGGGCGAGACGTTGCTCGTCGGCCTCTCGGCATTCGGGCTGGCCGGGCTCACCGCGGTCGATTACCTCACTGACCAGCTCGACCTCGAACCGACTGGCCACATCACTGCCGAGCAGCTCCCGTCGATCACCCCCTTCGAGAACGGTCGCCCGCGCCATCACACCCGGCTGTACTCCCGGTCCGACCTCGACGTGACGGTGCTCGTCGGGGAGCTGTTCGTCCCCGTTTGGGCCGCGGACTCGTTCAGCCGCGCGATCCTCGATTGGACGGAGGGAAACGATGTCGACGAGATCGCCGTCCTCTCGGGGGTGCCGCTGGCCCACGGCCCCAACGAGCACAGACCGTTCTATGTCGCCACCGAGGACTACTACGAGGGCCGGATCGAGGGCACCGACCTCGATCCGATGGGCCGGGGGTTTCTCGACGGCGTCAACGCAAGCCTCATCGAGCGCGGGATGAACACCGATCTCGGAGTCGGAGTGTTCGTCACCCCCGCTCACGCCCAAACCCCCGACATCGATGCCGCTCTCCGTCTGCTTTCGGTCGTCGAATCGGTGTATGAGCTTGAGGTCGACACCGGCCCGCTGGAGGGATTCGCCGACGAGGTGCGCCAGCATTACGCCCAGCTGTCCGAACGACTCGCCGCCGCCGAGGAACGCGAACGCCCCGAGGATCGGATGTTCATGTAACGCGTTTCCGAAACCCGGTGCTACTCGAAATCCGATAACTAATTTATCGATGATGTTCACGTTCGAGTATGGTCGATGACGATCTCCGCTCGACGCTCGAACGCGTCGGCGAGCGGTTCGATCTCGGTGAATACGAGATCACCGCGTATCTGACGGTGCTCGAACACGGACAGCTCACCGCGAGCGAGATCGCGGATCGCACCGACATTCCCCAGCCACGGGTGTACGACACGGTGCGAAGCCTCTCGGATCGCGGGTTGGTCGAACTCCGTGAGACCCGGCCCATGCAGATCCGGGCGGTCGATCCAAACGAGGCGTTCGCGACGGTACGAGCCTCGCTGTCGGAGATGATCGATGAACTCGAAGCGCGCTACACCGCGCCCGCCCGGGATACCGAGGCCGTCTCGCTGGTGAAATCGCGCTCGACGATCCTGCGCCATCTGAGCGATGCCATCGAGGCCGCCGAATACGAACTCGTCCTCTCGCTCACCCCCGAACTGCTGGATCGCTTCGGCGATGATCTGCGCGAGGCCATCGATGCGGGTATCAGCATCGACCTGCTTGTGACACCGGCCTCGGAGGCTCCCTCGCCCGAAACCTTCGACTACGGTGAGGTAGCGACCGTTGCGAGGGCCCGCCGGGGGATTACTACCCCCGTGATTGCGGTCGCCGACGGCGAGTACTCCGTGTACGCCACTCAGGACGCCCTCCGCGACGACCGGGACCGCTACGGCGTGATCTTCAACCGCTCGTCGCTGGGATTCCTCGTTTCGGGGTTTTTCGGTACCGTGCTGTGGACTACCGCCGAACCGCTCGCCACGAGCGGACGGTATCGGCCGTTCCCCCGTCGGTACGCCTCGATTCGTCGGTGTGTCAAGGACGTGGCCGAACTCGACGACACGTTTTTCGCCACCGTACGGGGTCGGGACGTCGAGACCGGCGACCACCGCGTGATCCAGGGTGAGATCTCGGGTACCGAATTCGAGGACACCGAGGAAGTCGCCTCGATGACCGTCACGACCGAGGATGGCGACCTGACTATCGGCGGACGGGTCGCCGCCCTCGAAGACATCGAAGCCCACGAGATCCGCATCGCCCGCGACGAGCCGCCGGCCCGGTAGCCACGCGCCGGGACTGGCCTCGTGTTTCGTCAGCTAACGACTGTGAGCGGAACGTTCTTTATCGACTGTGGCAAAGCATCCCGTATGGCGAGGGAATCGTCGCGCTTTGCGGAGACCGACTGGCTCCAACTGGGGGCCGACGAGGAGGTCCTCTGGGCAGGCCATCCCAGTATCGTCCCGTATCTCCCGCGCTACCTCCTCGGAGGCGTACTCGTTATCGGCGGCACGCTGGGAGCGATGTTCGCAAACGAGTTCCGATTGCTGGCGGTGGCCGTCGTCGGTATCGGCGTTCTGCTCGCCGGGAGTGCTCACTATCGCCGGATCTCGACGGGCTATGTGATCACCACGACACAGGTCTATTACAAGGACGGGTTGGTTTCCAGGGACGTCACCCAGATCCGGTACGACCGGGTGCAAAACACCTCCTTCAGCCAGTCGATACCCGAGCGGTTCTTTTCCTACGGCGACGTCGTCGTGACGAGCGCGGGCACCGGCGAGATCGAGATCACGTTCCGTAACGTCCCCGATCCCGCCCGGATCAAGCACCTGCTCGCCGAGCAACTCGACCGGACCGCCCACGAAGGGGAGAGTTCCTCGTATGGCCCGCGATCCAGCGGAGATTCCATCAAAAACATACTATAACAATAGAAACTGATGCAGTAGAAACCCGGATATTCATAAGAGACTGTGTCATGGGTTTTCGGTATGCATCGTGCGGATCATTCGACGCGCGCGCTCTCCCGGCGGCGCGTGCTCGCGGCCGCCGGATCAGCGGGCATCGGTGGGTTGGCGGGGTGTTTCGCTCGGGGTTCCGAAAGCGAAGACATCACCGTCGACGGGGAACTCGGCGACGAAGAGGTGACCTTACAGTGGGCCGCATCACAGGAGGAAGCCGGCGAGGCCGACGCCATCATGCAGGCGCTTTACGACGCGGGGTTGCCCGAGAACGTCTCCATCGATTTCGTCGCCGGCAGCGGCGTGGCCAGTGACCGTCAGGACCAGTACCAGCGGTGGCTTTCGGCCGGGCGCGAACACCCCGATCTGTTGCGCATGGACAACGGATGGACGCGTCCGTTTATCGCGCGCGATCAACTGCTCAACCTGAGCGACAACCTCCCCGAGGAACGCCTGAATCGCCTCGAAAACGACTACTTCGATATGGTGGTCGAAACCGCCCGCGGCGATCAGGGTGACGTCTATGGGATCCCGCTGTGGGCCGGCCTGCCGACGATGCTGTATCGCAGGGATCTCGTTGAGCAAGCGGGATACGCTCCCCAGGGCCAGAACTGGGCGACGGAATCGATGCACTGGCGGGAGTTCTCGCGGATGGTCGCGGATGTCAGGGAGCAAAACGGCCTTGATTACGGGTTCACCTTCCAGGCGGACAACTATTCGGGGCTTGCCTGTTGTACGTTCAACGAGTTCATGACATCGTGGGGCGGGGCGTACTTCGGTGGTCCTGACAACCTCTTTGGCCCCATCGGCGAGCGCCCGATCACGGTGAACGAGCAGCCGGTTCGTCAGTCGATACGGATGGTTCAACACTTCATCCACGGCAACCGGGAGGGCTTCGAGGAGTACGCCGGCGGGATCGCTCCCGTCGCCGTCCTCCAGTGGACCGAACAGAGTTCCGCGCGGCCCTTTGGCAACGGGAACGCGGTCGCCCATCGCAACTGGCCGTACTTCGTCGGGCAGTTCGGAGCCGATGGTGAGTTCGGCGAGGATCTCGGGGTGATGCCGATCCCGTACGGCGTCACCGCCCAAGAGGCCGGCTACGAGCGTACCGGCGGGCCGACGGCCGCGCTCGGGGGCCAGCATCTCTCGGTCAACCCCAATTCCAATCACCTCCCTGCGGCGATGGAAGTGGTCAAGACCGTCATGAGCGATCAGTTCAACCTCGATATTTTCGGGATTCTCGGCCAGATCCCGCCGAAACACGCCCTGCTGGAAACCGAACAGGCCCGGAACGTGCCCGTGATGGGGCGGTACGTCGATACGTTCCGAGTCGCCGGCGAGAACGTGATGCCCCGGCCGGTGACCGTCGTGTGGCCGGACGAATCGACGGCGATAGCGGAACAGGGCAACGCCGCCTACGGCCTCGGTAAAACCGCCCGGGAAGCGATGAGCGATCTCGAACCGACCATCGAAGCGATAGAACACAGCATCTAACCATGTCGGGATATACGGAATCCGGCGATACCGGTGGAGCGTACAGCCGACTGGTGCGGCGGGTCGAAAACCTCAGCGATACGGCGTATGCGTATCTGTTGTTGTCACCAGTGATCGTCCTTTTGCTGGTGATCGCGGTCTGGCCGCTCGCCAGTACGTTTCAACTGTCCTTGCGCGCCGACAACCTCATCGGCTCAGCGATCATCGGCGAGTTCGTCGGCCTCGACAACTACATCGCGTTGCTTACCGGCCAGCGAGCGCCCATACTGCCCCAATCGTTCATCGATCTCTCGAACCCGTTTCAGAGTGCTCTGTTCGTAACGATCCTGTTTGCGGTGGTCAGCGTCACCATCGAGACGGTAATCGGGTTCGGACAGGCCCTCGTGTTGGATCAGGAGTTCAGAGGGCGGCGCTGGCTACGAGTCGCGATCATCCTCCCGTGGGCGGTGCCGATCGTCATCCAGGGGATGATCTTCTATCTGATGTTCGTTCCCGGGATCGGCTTTGCGGCCGATCCCCTGCATTCGCTTGGGATCATCTCGGCAACGCCGCTCAACAGCAGCGTCGATTCGTTTCTGATCATCACGGTCGCGGACATCTGGAAGACCTCGGCCTTTATGGCGCTGTTGATCCTCGCGGGACTCCAGAGCGTCGACCGAAACCTCTACGATGTCGCCCGTGTATCGGGGGCGTCCCGGTGGCAGCAGTTCAAACTGGTGACGTTTCCTCTCGTGTTGCCCGCGTTGTTGATCGCCATGCTCTTTCGGACGATCAAGGCGATGCGGGTGTTCGGCCTGATCGAGACGATCTCCGGGTGTACGACCGTTCCCTCGCTTTCGTGTATGGTCTTTGCGACGTTCAGCGCCCGGCGGTACGGCACTTCGGCAGCCATCGCGTTTATCACGGCGGCGATCATCGGGATCGGCGTGATGGTGTATATTGTCAAGTTCGAGGGTTCGAGCCAGGGGGGTGTCTGAGATGGCGACCGAATCGGATCCCGAACGCGGTCGGTTCCAACAGTGGGCGCGGCGCTCGATCCAGAATCCCGGCCGGGTCTACCGGGCGATGTTTTACGTTGCGGCGATCTGCTTTCTGCTGACGACGCTGTTTCCGTTCTACTGGCTGTTCGTGCTCGCGTTGACGCCGAGCGGCAACCTCTCGAACATGGGGCTCACCCCACAGGGATTCAACGTCGGGGCGTTCGCCGAGGTGTTTCAAGTGTTGCCGTTCCATCACTACATGTTCAACAGCTTCGTGCTTGCGAGCATGACGACGATTATCGTCCTGGTGTTGGGGAGTCTCGCCGGGTATGCGTTCGGCCGACTGGATTTCTATGGCCGGCGACCGATGATGCTGTTCGTGCTTGCGATCTCGTATTTCCCGCCCGCGGCGTTTCTGTTGCCGCTGTTCGAGTTGTTCACGGGAAACATTCAGATCCTCGGGCTGTCGAGCCCCGAGTTGTACAACACGCCGGGGGCGATGGTGATGCCGTTCAGTGCGTTGTTCATGCCGCTTGCGATCTTCATTCTCACGACGTTTTACGGACAGATCCCCGACGGTCTCGAAGACGCCGCGCGTGTCGAGGGCACTACCCGACTGGGGGCGCTGTTTCGGGTGATCATGCCGCTTTCGGCACCGGGCGTCGCAACCGCGGGCGTGTTGACGTTTATATCGGTGTACAACGAGTTTTTCTTCGGGTTCATGATGAACGACGGCCAGGCCCAGAACTGGGCACCCATCGTCTGGGGAATCTTGGGGTTTCAAAGCCAATATACGCAGTTCTATAATCTGATGGCCGCTGCCTCGATCATCGGTGTCCTACCGGTTGCCCTACTGGTCGTCGTCGCACAGGAAAAGATCGTCAGCGGGCTTACCACGGGCGCGCTCAAAGAATAACACGATACAACTATGGCAAACGTACGACTCGATGGCGTCACGAAACGGTACGGGGACGTAACGGCGGTCGAGAACATGGATCTCGACATCGAAAACGGCGAGTTCGTCACGCTCGTCGGCCCGTCAGGGTGTGGGAAATCCACCACGATGGAAACCATCGCCGGGCTCACCCGGCCAACCGAGGGGGAGGTCTACATTGGCGACCGTGAGGTCACGACCCTCCCGCCGAAGGACCGCAACATCGCGATGGTGTTCCAGAACATCGCGCTGTTTCCCCACATGGACGTGTACGACAACATCAGTTTCGGCCTCCGACTCCGGGACTTCGAGAAGGAGGAAATCGACCGCCGGGTCGAAAACGCCGCCGACATCGTGCAACTGGAGGGCATGCTCGACCGAAATCCCGACGAACTCTCGGGCGGCCAGCGCCAGCGCGTCGCCATCGCACGGGCGATCGTGCGCGAACCCGACGCCTTCCTGATGGACGAGCCTCTTGCGAACCTCGACGCCAAGCTCCGGGTGCACATGCGCACCGAACTCCAGCGCCTGCACCGACAGCTGGATACCACGATCATCTACGTCACCCACGATCAGGCAGAAGCGATGACCATGTCCGACCGCATCGCGGTGATCGACGCGGGCGAACTCCAGCAGATCGCCCCGCCGCTCGAATGTTACAACCAGCCCGCGAACCTCTTCGTCGCGGGTTTTATCGGATCGCCCTCGATGAACCTCGTCGAGGCGACGATCACCGAGGAAGGACTGGAAACCGAAAACTTCACCATCGAATTCGATCCGACGGGAACCGATCTCGTCGCCGGCGATGAGGTGACGGTCGGTGTCCGGCCCGAAAACGTGTATCTCGAACGGACCGCCGGCAGCGTCGAACACCCGACCGCGCCCTTCGGGGCGACGACCGACGTGCTCGAACCGATGGGCGACGAGATCTTCGTCTACCTCGTCACCGGCGACCAGGAGGAGGCCAGCATGGATGTAACGGCGGAGGGCACCTCGAACGACCAGCTCCTGATGAGCGTCGATCCCGATACCGAAATCGGCGTCGATGAGGACGTTTCCGTGGTGCTCGACCGTTCGTGGATCCACCTGTTCGATCCCGACACCGGTAATGCGTTGCACCACGGATTGATCGAGCCCGCACATGCCGCTAGCTCGGGCTCGGAACCCACCGAACGCGGGGTAGGCGAGTCCGACTGAACAGGATCGGTTATTCTATCTATAATAATATATCTGAATGGTGTATCCACAGACGGACCCATCGTTACCGAACAGTTCTCACAACCCACGAAAGCAGTAAACGAAACAATAATCCCTCAACTGTCGCTATTACCATCAATGAACGATCCACGAGACGTCGGCGTCGGCATCGTCGGCCTGGGCAACATCGGCCGATATCACGCTGATCGACTCCGCAACAACGGCGGGGAGATCGTCGGCGGCATGGACGTTCTCCCGGAGGCCCGCGAGCGCTTCGAGCGTGATTACGGCGTTGCCGCCTACGACGACCACGCGGATCTGTATGAGGTGGCCGATGCGGTCATCATCACGACACCGAACAAGTTCCACGAGGAGTACGCGGTCGCGGCACTCGAATCGAACATCGACGTGTTGCTGGAAAAGCCACTCGCCCACACTGTCGAGAGCGCCGAGCGTATCGCCGCGGCGGCGACCGCCTCGGAAGGGTTCTGTATGGTCGGGTTTCACAACCGCTATCTCCCGCCCATCGAGGTGCTCACTGACCAGCGCGACCGCGGGCGTTTCGGCGAGTTGACCCACATCGAGGCCAATTACATCCGCCGTCGGGGGATTCCCGGCCGGGGATCGTGGTTCACCTCCGAGGACGTCGCCGGCGGCGGCGCGCTGATCGATATCGGGGTTCACGCGCTGGATCTCTCGCTCCACTTGCTCGATTTCCCCGAGATCACTGAGGTTTCGGGGACTGCCCGGTCGGAGTTCGGCACTCGTGAAGACTACACCTACCTCCAGATGTGGGGCGAGGACGCCGGCCACGAACGGTTCGATGTCGAGGATTCCATCAGCGCGTTCATCCGGTGTGCCGACGACAGGACGATCTCGCTGGAGGTCGCCTGGGCGGCCAACCGTCCGGCTAACAACGAGTTCATCATCCGGGGTACCGATGCGGGTGCACAGTTCGACCGGGCGAGCGGTGAGTTATCGATCTACGAAAGCAGTTCCGGCGGTGCAGCCCACTTCAGCGATACACGGATCGAAACCCGCGAACGCGACGCTCACGCCGCTGAACAGGCGACATTTCTGGAAGCCTCCGCCGCGGGCGAATCCCCGGAGCGAAACACCGTCCAGCAGGGCCTGACCGTCCAGCGGGTCATCGACGCTATCTATCGATCCAGTGAGACCGGCGAGGCCATCCGCTTCGACGAGCGAACGGTTCCCGCGGAATGACCACGACCACTGCCCTTTATTCGTATTCGCGCCGTGACTCCGCTCATGGATATCGGCGTACTCACCGTTCCGCTGGGCGGCCAGCCCATCGATGACGCGTTCGCGTATCTCGATAGCATCGGCATCGATACCGTCGAACTCGGATGTGGCGGTTCGCCGGGCGACGACCACCTCCCCCGCGAGGAGTACCTCGGAAACGACGACGCACAGGCCGACCTCCACGAATCCCTCGACGACCACGATCTGCGTGTGAGCGCGCTCGCAACGCACAACAACCCGATCCATCCCGATGACGACCACGCCAACGAGGCCGACACCGAACTCCGGGAGGCCATCGAACTCGCCGACCAGCTCGGCGTCGATACCGTCACCACCTTTTCGGGGCTGCCCGGCGGCGGCCCCAACGACGAGGTGCCCAATTGGATCACCGCACCATGGCCCACCGAACACGCAGAAGCCCACGAGTACCAGTGGGAGGAGGTCGCCATTCCCTACTGGGAGGATCTCGCGGAACACGCCGCGTCCCACGGCGTAAATGTCGCCATCGAGATGCACCCCAACATGCTCGTCTACGAACCCCACGGAATGGTCCGTCTGCGCCAGGCCACCAACAACCGGATCGGCGCGAACTTCGATCCCTCGCATCTGTACTGGCAGGGGATCAGCATTGAGGACGCGATCCGATACTTAGGGGAGCGCGTCGCGATCCATCACGTCCACGCCAAGGACACCAAGGTGTACGAAGAGCAGGCCCGCGAGAAAGGCGTCCTCGACACCGTCTCCTACGAGGACGAACCCAACCGTTCGTGGCTGTTCCGGACGGTGGGCTACGGCCACGGCGAAGAACACTGGAAAAGCGTCGTCTCGACGCTGCGGATGGTCGGCTACGACGGCGCGCTCTCGATTGAACACGAGGATTCGCTGACCAGCGCGAATGAAGGACTCGAAAAGGCGGTCGAGTTGCTCCAACGGGCGGTGTTCGAAGAACAGCCCGGCGAAGCCTACTGGGCAGAGTAGGTTCCTTCCGGACGTGTCACAATTTTCTTCCCCAAAAGCATTATAATGATGATTGGACAATCACGTAATGGATCAGACAGATGCAAGTAGAACTCACTCATCGTCCATCGTACACGCACCTCATCGTTGAACTCGCGCCTGGGGAGATGATCCTCGCGGAGCCAGGAGCGATGGTTAGCCACTCGCCGAGCGTCTCGATCGAGACCACATCGAGCGGCGACGGCCTGTTGAACTCCGCGAAGTCGATGCTTGGCGGCGAGTCGCTGGTCGCCAACGAGTTCACCGCGGAGGGTGAACCCGGAACGGTAACGCTCTCGCCCCCGACCCCGGGCGACATTTACCACCACGAACTCGACGGTGAAACCCTGTACGCTGTCGACGGCGCGTACCTGGCTTCGACCCCCGGGATCGACATCGGCACGGAGTTCGGCGGATTGAAGTCGATGCTGGCCGGCGCGAGCATCACTCCCTTGGCGCTGAACGGCACCGGCGACGTCTTCGTCGAGGCGTTCGGCGGCATCGAGACGGTCGAACTCGATCACGGAGAGTCACACGTCGTGGACAACGAGCACGTCGTCGCATGGGAGGGATCGGTCGATTTCGATGCCCGGCGCGTCAGCGGCCTGAAGTCCACGCTGTTGAGCGGCGAGGGGCTGGTCATGGAGTTCACCGGCCCCGGGACGGTGTGGTACCAGACACGCGGGCTCGATTCGTTCACGTCTGCCATCGCGGAGTCGCTCCAAAACACCGGCGACGACGGCGGTGTCCAGGTGGACGTGTTTTAGGCGTTTGGTATGCCCGGTCGGCCGGGTATCTCTCCGACGTTAGGACGAACGTTCCCGCCACAACCACGAGTATTATTTTCCGAGGGGGAGATATGTAGCTATGGCACTCGACGTAGGCGTTCTCGGCTACCGGTTCATGGGTAAGGCCCACGCGAACGCGATGGCCCGGCTCCCGATGTTCTTCCCCGAGGCCCCCGAGGTCGAACGCGACGTACTGATCGGGCGCGACGAGCAGGCCCTCGCGGACGCCGCCGACCAGCTCGGCTTCGCGCGGACGATGACCGACTGGGAGGAGGCCATCGAGGAGGTCGACGCCTTCTACAATCTCGGTCCCAACCACGTCCATCCTGAACCCTCGATTGCGGCACTGAAGGCGGGCGTACCGACCTTCTGTGAGAAGCCGCTCGCGCCCACCCTCTCGGAGGCGAGCACGATGGCAGAAGCCGCCCGCGACGCCGACGTTCCGGCGGGCTGTGCGTTCAACTATCGGTTCATCCCCGCGATCCAGTACGCCAAACACCTGATCGAGGCGGGCGAACTCGGCGAAATCCACCATTTTCGGGGACGATACCTCCAGGACTGGCTGGCCGATCCACAGGCTCCCTGGGAGTGGCGGCTCGACGAGGAACTGGCCGGCTCGGGCGCGCTCGGCGACCTCGGAGCCCACACCATCGATCTCGCGCGCTTTCTGATCGGCGACATCGAGCGCGTCTCGGGCCACCTGAAAACGTTCGTTGAGGAACGTCCCATGGAGGGCGAGGACGAAACCCGCGAGGTGACCGTCGACGACGCCTACACCGCTCAGGCCGAGTTTGAAAACGGGGCCGTGGGAAGTTTCGAGGCCTCCCGCTTTGCCGCCGGTCACAAGAACGACCACACCCTCGAAATCGAGGGGTCGGAGGGCAGTCTGAAGTTCTCGCTGGAACGCCTGAATGAACTCGAATACCTCGGCGAAGGGGACCGGGGCTACGAAACGATCCTCGTCACCGAGTCCGACGACCCCTACATCGACCACTGGTGGCCGCCGGGCCACGTCATCGGCTGGGAACACACCTTCGTCCACGAGAACTTCGAGTTCCTCTCGGCGGTCGCCGACGGTGCCGAATTCGAACCGAGCTTCGAGGACGGACTCGCCGCCCAACGGGTGATGGACGCGATCCAGACGAGCGACGACCGCGGCGAGTGGGTCAGCGTCGATTGAAAAACTCGATCAACAGGTCGTTCACCCGGTCGGGGGTGTCGGTCTGCACCCAGTGGCTCGCCTCGGGCAGTCGTTCGACTTGGATATCGGGCACCCACTGTTCGAGTCCCTCGGTGAGTCGCTCCGAGAGCGCCCGATCCTGCATCCCCCAGATCAGCAGCGTCGGCTGGTCGATCAATCCGTCGCTGACCGACGCTTCCGGGACAGCACGACCGGGAAGCATGGACCGCACCGTCCCCCGAAACAGCGCCCGGTAGTAGTTGATCATCGCCGTCAGCGCACCGGGCTGTGCGCAGGCCTCCCGGTATCGGTCGATTGCCTCCTCATCGAACGCCCGTGGGTTTTCGGGATCCTTGCGCAGCAGTCGCCCGACGATTCGACACCGCCCCGCTCCGAGGATCGCCTCGGGAAGCCACGGAAGCTGAAAGAACAGGGCGTACCACGACCGCTTGGCTTGCTCGGAGTCGAGCGAACGCAACTCCCGGCGATACGCCGCCGGATGCGGGGCGTTCAACACCGCCAGTCGCTCGACAACCTCGGGATGGCGGGCGGCGGCCTCCCAGGCGACGACCCCGCCCCAGTCGTGGCCGACGAGCGTCGCCCGGTCCTCACCGCAGTGATCGATCAACCCGAGCACGTCGTCGACGAGCGTACCGATCCGGTAGGCCGAGACGCCGTGGGGTTTCTCGGAGGCGTTGTATCCCCGCATGTCGGGCGCGACAACCCGATAGCCCGCCTCAACGAGCGGATCGATCTGCTCGCGCCAGGCGTACCAGTGTTCGGGAAATCCGTGGAGTAAGACGACGAGCGGGCCCTCGCCGGCCTCGACGTAGTGGAGCCGCACGCCGTTCGTGATCGCTTGCCTGTGGGTCCAATCGTCCATACGATCCATCCGACGGGTGGCTGGTTAGCCCTTGTGCCCACCTCCGACCACAGATCTATCCGTTCGTCACCGAAACGTCGACCATGGCTCGAATCGCGATCACCGGAGCGGACGGAAACGTCGGCCGGCAGGCGCTCGCCGCGTTCGATGGAACCGACCACGAGATCACGCCGATCACCCACAGTGAAACCGAGGATCTCGACGGTGTCGTCCTCGACGTGACTGACTATGATGCGCTTTTAGAGGCACTCGCGGGCCACGATATCGTCGTGCATCTCGCCGCGAACCCCTCGCCGGAGGCCGACTGGGCGAGCGTCAGCGAGGTCAACATCGACGGCACCTACAACGTCTACGAGGCCGCCACCGAGACCGGTCTGGATCGCGTCGTCTTTGCGAGCACGAACCACACCACGAACATGTACAACACTGCCGACCCGACCGAACCCGAATCGATGGTCGAGACACCCGACGTGGTCGATCCCGACGACCCACCGCGTCCCGATTCGTACTACGGCGTGAGCAAGGTCGCCGGCGAGGCACTCGGGAGCTACTACGCCGACCGCCACGGCCTCGACGTCGTCCACGTCCGGATCGGCTGGTTGCTCGACGAAGACGACCTCCGCGAGACCCAAAACGAGGGCGATGCTCACGCTCGGTACGCCCGCGCGATGTGGCTCAGCCCGCGGGACTGTCGGAACGCGATCCGCGGCGCAACGACCGCCGACCTCCGGGAAAACCCCACCACGGTCAACGTCGTCTCCGCGAACGACGAGCGCTACCTCTCGCTTACCCACGCTCTGCGCGGGATCGACTACCGACCCCGTGACAACGCGACTGAAACCCTCGACGGGGACTGATCGATTAATTCGACTGGGTTCCGTCGTCGGTGATGACCCTATCGAGCAATCGTATCGGGGTCGCGTCGTAGGTCGGGTTCTCGACCGCGAATCCCTCGGCTGGTTCGAGCATCACCTCGCTTGCCGTTCGGAAGACGTTCTCGAAGACGAATCCCCCGTCGATTACCTTCGCGCCCGAGCCGGTCGCCCACACTGGAACGCCACGGTCGGCCGCGGCCGCCGTGATGGGATAGGTGCCGACGCGGTTGTAGAGGGTGTCGCCGACGACACAGTCCATCCCGACGAGGACGCCGTCGCACTCGGGCAGGTAGTGGCCGGCGGCACTGTCGATGATCAGCGTCGTCTCGACGCCCTCCATCGCGGCGAGCGCGCGCGCCGTTTTTCGTCCGGCCAGCCGGGGTCTGGCCTCGGTGACGTACACCGAGAGGTCGGCCCCGCTCTCGACGGCGTTCTCGATGGCCGTTAATACCGTCGTGGAATAATCATGCGTGAGGATCGTCGCCCCGTCTTCGATATACTCGGCGGCAGCGGCCGCAGCCCGCCGTTTGCCGATCTCGATGCGCTCGACAGCGTCGTCGATGGCCTCCTCTAGGGCTGTCTTGCCCGCTTGCACGTCCTCGGGGTCGGCGTCGGTGACCGATTCGACGATCTCCCGTTGGGCGTTGAACAGCGAGGCGTGCGAGGGGTTCGCCCGGCGGAGAACGGAGCTGTTCCGTTCGAGATCGCGGACGAACTCATCGACGGTCGCGTACTCGCGGTCGAGCAACTCCTCGAGTGCCCGAGCGGCCTTGACTGCCACGGTCGAGGAGCTGTGGGTCTGTAGTTGTTCGATCTCCGCGACCGTCTCGTCGATCATACCCCCCGAAAGCCCGCGGCGAAACTTGATAATTTCGTCCGCATGCCCCGAAAGCCCTCGGCGGACCTTGGCAGGTCCGCCTCGCCCTTTTCATGTCCACAAAAGCCCTCACAGCCGCTTGGCAGCGGCTATTCGCCCTTTTTATGTCCACTAGGCCGCATTGCGAGCGATTTCGACCGAAATCGCTCGCTGAGTGAGCCTGCCCTTCCCCGTTCGCTTGGTGATCGCCGATTTGGCGACCACCAAGCGAGGCCACCGCACCGCCGCGCCGCTCGTCACAGCGGAACTAAACGCCCATGGGCCGTAGTTCCGCTATGGTCTCGGTTACCTATCACTGCCCCCGCTGTGGCGTAATCGCCGAACTCGAACGCGATCCCTACCTTGCGGACAAGGCGGTCACGCCATACCCCTTCGAGGGCTGGGAGTATGTGAGTCCCAACGAGGGTTACGAAAACGCGGACGGCGTGCGCTTCGTCTGCGGCGGTACTGCGACGCTTCCCGACGAGGACGGCTGTGGCGAGCCGTTCTATCTGAGTTTCGTCCGCTTCAAAGAGGGCGAGGAAATCGAGCCGGAACCGCCCGCGGAGTTCGTCGAGATCGACGCCGATCCGAGTCCACCGGGTCCACGCGGTCCCTCGGGATCGAACTGAGCGAGCGGGGGAACGATGAAAACGGTCGGGGTCGTACCCCGCCGCATGGACGAGGAACCACTCGACGACCAGCGCGAACTCGTCGACCTGCTCGAATCGGCCGGCTGGGACGTTACTGAAACCGAACTCTCGGTCTACGAGAGTCCATGGGAAGACGACGACTCGCCCGAGGCGACGGTGACGCTCACCGCGCGAAAACGGTATCCCGAAGACGACGATGGGAGTCAGTTTCGGGTGAAATAACGGGTCGCGCGAAATCGGTCTATGGGAATGAAACGGAGAGACTGGCGGTAGTTTGAAGAAGGACTGCTCTCAACGGAAGAGTATGGCCGAATGCACGGTGTGCGGAAAGGAGCTCGATGCAGACGTAATGACTGATGAAAAGGACTATGCTGGGGAAACATACTACGTCTGCTGTCCGAACTGTGAGGATGACTTCGAGGAAAACCCCGATCAATACACCTAATTCTGCGTCCGGAGACACCGCGATACATCAACCCTGACCGAGCCGATCCGAGTGAACTGTCGGATCTGGCAAGCCAAACGCTGATACACTCGACGCCCTATTATTGAGTGATGGCACGACCGCTCATCGTGTATGACGACAGCTGTTATTTCTGTACGTGGGTCGCCGAACGTTCGCTCTATTACGGTCCGTTCGAAATCGTCGGTATCTCGGATGTTCCCGATATCTCCGACGAACAACGGGAACGCCTGCCCGAGAACTACGAGGAGTGCAGTCAGCTCATCACCGACGAGGACGTCTATTCGTGTGGGAAAGCGGCCGAGCAGACGCTCATGCGGATGTTTCCGATATTGACTGTATTCTTTTTCATTCTCGGACAGATTCCCGGCTACCCGGCGTTCCGGGAGTGGCTCTATCATATGGTGTCGGAAAACCGCCCGTGGATTCAGAAGCTCATCCGCTCGGAACCGCCAGCGGAGGGCTATAGCAGCAGGCAGTAAATAGCCTCGGGGTCAAGCCCCGAGGC
>CAYOFZ010000015.1:0-21964 GCA_964403315.1 uncultured Halobacteriales archaeon
ATCGCCCACGTCCGCCACGCGACGCCCGGCGTCGGGCTCATTTCACCGCCCCCGTTGCACGACATCTACTCCATCGAAGACCTCAAACAGTTGATTCACGATCTGAAGGCCGCAAATCCCGATGCCGATATCAACGTCAAACTCGTCAGCGAGGCCGGCATCGGCACCATCGCCGCCGGGGTGGCGAAGGCGAACGCCGATACGGTGCACATCTCGGGGCATTCGGGGGGTACCGGCGCTTCGCCGCGCACTTCGATCAAACACGCGGGCCTGCCCTGGGAACTCGGACTCGCGGAGGCGAACCAACTGTTGCACGAGACTGGACTCCGGTCGCGCATCCGCGTCTCCGCCGATGGCGGCATGAAGACCGGGCGGGACGTCGCGGTTGCCGCCCTGCTGGGGGCCGAGGAGTACGTGTTCGGGACCGCCTCGCTCGTTACCTCGGGGTGTGTGATGGCCCGGCAGTGTCACAACAACACCTGCCCGGTCGGGGTCGCCACTCAGGCCGGCAACCTGCGCGAGCGCTTCCCCGGCCAACCCCAGAACGTCATCAACTACATGACGTTCATCGCCGAGGAGCTGCGCGAAATCATGGCCGAACTCGGGTTCCACACTGTCGAGGAGATGGTCGGCGAGGTCGATTGCCTCACCCAGCGCGAGGACGTCGAGCACCCCAAAGCCCGGGGAATCGACCTCTCGGCGGTGCTCGCCGAGCCCGCCGGCGACACCGACGCGACGAAGACGATGGCACAGACCCACGAGATCGACGAGCAACTCGACCACGAGTTGATCGACGCCGCCGAACCCGCGCTCGCCGAAGGCACGCCGGTCAGCATCGACACCGCCATCGAAAACGTCGACCGGGCCGTCGGCGCGATGCTCTCGAACCGCGTCTCGCAGGAATACGGTGGCGAGGGCCTCGCTGACGACACGATCTCGGTCGGCCTGTCGGGCACCGCCGGCCAGAGCTTCGGCGCGTTCCTCGCGTCGGGGATCTCGATGCACCTCACCGGCACCGCGAACGACTACGTCGGCAAGGGCCTCTCGGGCGGCAAGGTCGTCGTGAACACCCCCGGAACGGCCGGCTACGATCCCGGCGAGAACATCGCGGTCGGCAACGTCGCGCTGTATGGCGCGACCGATGGCGAGTGTTACGTCAACGGACGGGCCGGCGAGCGCTTCGGCGTCCGGAACTCGGGTGTGAAGGCCGTCGTCGAGGGTGTCGGCGATCACGGCTGTGAGTACATGACCGGCGGGGCCGTCGCCGTCCTCGGCGAGACGGGCAAGAACTTCGCCGCCGGGATGAGCGGGGGGGTAGCCTACGTTCTCGATGAAGCGAGTGACTTCGAAAGCCGGGCGAACACGGGAATGGTGAGCCTCTCGCGCGATCTCGGCGAGCGCGACGAGCGCATGCTCCGCCGGCTGGTCGAGAACCACGCCGCCTACACCGACAGCGAGCGCGCTCAGGCTATCCTCGACGACTGGGAGGACTACGTCGGGCAGTTCGTGAAGGTAATGCCCGACGCCTACCACGAGGTTATCACCGAGCGCGATGCCGCGGACGTGCGCGACTCTCCGCCGGCACACGCCGAATCGACCGAGACCGTCCCAACCTACGGGGCCAGCGCGGACTGAGTATTCTCGGTTTTCCGGGACGTTCCCGATGTTTCACGGTCCGTGAGTGTGTGGATCGGTATCGCTTCTTCGGCAAGATTCATGGCTACGGGCCGTTTACCGTGGAGATACACGATTGGGATTTATCGAACATGAACGGCATAGAACCATCTAAACTACGAAACGTTGGGTTGTTCGCGGTCGTTGCGGCGGTGTGGGGACTGTCCTATCCCGCGATCAGCGTCGGGCTCGAATCGCTGCCGCCGGTTCTGTTCGCGGCGGTGCGCTATGATCTCGCGGCGGTGTTGTTGTTCGGCTACGTCGCCGTCGCGGGGTATCGCTGGCGACCAACCACCAAGGAGGGCTGGCTGTCGATCATCACTGGCGGCATACTGTTGATCGGGGCGCATTTCGCGTTGTTGTTTTCGGGCCAGCAGTACGTCACGGGCGGCGTGGCCTCGGTCGTGTTGAGTCTCACGCCCGTCATCACTCCAGTCTTCGCGCTCGCGCTACTGCCGGACGACCGCCTCGGAAAAACGGGCGCGCTCGGCGTCGGTCTGGGACTATTGGGCGTCGCCATCGTCGCCCAGCCGGGTCCCGGTGCGCTCGCCGGCGACGGCCAACTCTACGGGATCGGCCTGCTGGTACTTGCGGCGCTTTCCTTTGCGTTGGGGGCCGTCCTCGCGGCGCGGCTCCGAACGACGCTGTCGATGGTCCCGTTGCAGGCCTGGATGATGGCCGTCGGCGCGGCGTTTCTCCATATCACGAGCGCGCTGTTGCCGGGCGAATCATTCGCCGCCGCCGAATTCACTCCTGAAACGACCGTTGCGTTGGTCTTTCTGGCGGTGGGGGCGAGCGCGGTCGGCTATCTCGCTTATTTCGATCTCCAGTCGCGGGTCGGTCCCATCCAAACCAGCCTCGTCAACTACGCGGTCCCCGTCGTGGCGACCGCGGGCGGCTGGGCGCTGCTCGACGAACCTGTGACCGACGCGACGATTCTGGGGTTCGGGGTGATCGCCCTCGGGTTCTGGCTGTGTGAGTGGGCCACCGTCCGCCGGAAGCTCGGGGCGTTCGCGGATCGTCGGCGCTACCCTCGCGCCGTCGCCTCCCCGGAGACGGTTGTCGTGCGGGGCAACGTCTACCATCGGCGGAATCGATAGCCCTCGCCGCGCGAACCGCGAAAAAACGGTTCGAAATGGGTTCTACTGTTCGATATCGCGCTCGGTCTCGGAGAGGTCGAACAGCGCCTCGAAATCCGAAGGCAGTTGGTTTCGCATGTTATCGAACGATTCGTCGCCGACGGCGTCCGCGAGGGTTCCGAGAACGGCCCCTACTCGTTCATCGCGATCCTCGATGGCGGCGTCGACGTCCTTGTGGTTCCCGATACGGTCGAAAAACGCCTCGCGGTCGAACGTCTCGGGATGGTCGTGGGATTCGGTGAGGCTATCGCCGAGCGGGTCGGCGAGGTATTGGAGCAAGGTCGCGGGCCTGTTCTTCGCTGATGCGCTGGCTCAGGGTTTGCAGGGTGGCGTGCGTGATCGCAATCGCGTCCTCCTCACCGTCGAAGTCGGCACGATCCTGTACCTACTCGTAGAACTCGTGTTCGTCCATAATGGGATGGACAGCCGAACGGTTATCGGCCCCGTGCATTGAAGTTCAGGGAATTCGAGAGCAAACGATTTTCACCGCCGGATGCCTCCCCGAGGTATGTTCGAGAAATCTAGCTGGATCCGCCTCCCGCGGAACGTCCTCATCGGCCACGGCGTTCTCGACCGGGCTGTCGAGGCAATTAAGGAGGTGCATCTCTCGGGTCAGCCACTGATCGTCACCAGTCCCACGCCCCGGGAGATCGCCGCCGACCGGGTGATCGAGGGGTTCGAAACCCAGGGAAGCGATCCCGCCGTCATCGTCGTCGAGAGCGCGAATTTCGACGCCGTCGAGCGGGTGATCGACGCCGCCCGACGCGAGGGGACGGACTATCTCGTCGGAATCGGCGGCGGCAAGGCCATCGACATTGCCAAAATGGCCGCCGACGACCTCGAAAGCGGCTTCGTCTCGATCCCCACGGCGGCGAGCCACGACGGGATCGTCTCGGGCCGGGGCTCGGTCCCCGAGGGCGACACCCGCCACTCGGTGGCCGCCGACCCGCCGGTGGCGGTGATCGCCGACACAACGGTGCTGGCGGAGGCTCCCTGGGAACTGACCACCGCCGGGTGTGCGGACATCATCTCGAACTACACCGCCGTGAAGGACTGGCGGCTCGCAAATCGCCTCCAGAACGTCGAGTACTCCGAGTACGGGGCGGCGCTCTCGGAGATGACCGCCGAAATGCTCGTCGACAACGCCGACTCGATCAAGAAAGGGTTAGAGGAATCCGCATGGATCGTCACGAAGGCGCTGGTTTCCTCGGGGGTGGCGATGAGCATCGCAGGCACCTCCCGGCCCGCCTCGGGGGCTGAACACCTCATCTCACACCAGCTCGACCGGATCGCACCCGAGCGGGCGCTGCACGGCCACCAGGTCGGGGTCGGCGCGATCATGGTCGAATACCTCCACAGCGGCGAAGGGGGCCGCTGGAGCGCGATCCGGGACGCGCTGGCCAGCATCGATGCGCCGACGACCGCCGCGGAACTCGGCATCGAGGACCGCGAGATGATCGAAGCGCTGACGAGCGCCCACGAGATCCGGGATCGCTACACCATCCTCGGCAACGGCATGAGCGAGTCCGCCGCCCGCGAAGCCGCGACCGTGACCGGCGTGATCTGAGGCCGAACCAATATAACCCCCCGTACTGAGCAGGGTCGAACTCATGGTGCGTCGGCCAGTATATCGGAGTGATGCCGACCGAACTCTCGCTTGATACCGACGAACAGTCCTATCGCTACTACCGCCACGCCGTCGAGAACCACTGGGATCCCGCCGAGATCGACCTCTCGGCCGACCGGGAAGCCATCGGCGGGTTTGACGACAAGGGCTTCGAGGCGCTGAAGGAGACGCTGGCGCTGTTCGGTGCCGGCGAGGAGGCCGTCACCGAGGATCTCGCGCCGCTCGGGGTCGTCCTCGACGACATTGAGGACCAGCTGTTCGTCACGACCCAGCTCTACGAGGAGGCAAAACACGCCGATTTCTTCAATCGCTACTGGGAGGAAGTCGTCCACTCTGCGGAGGACGAGCGCGGCAGGGAGCGTTCCTCGCCGACCGAGGACTGCTGGTTCAACGAGGACTATCTCGAACTGTTCGAGCGCAACGAGCAGGCAATGGCCCGCCTGCTCGATAGCGACACTCCCGCAAACCGCGCGAAGGCGTATTGTCACTACCACCTCACCGTCGAGGGCATCCTTGCCCAGACGGGCTATTTCGGGTTGACGCGGGCCTACGGCGAGGATGGCGAACTCCCCCACCTGCCGGGGTTGGTTGAGGGGCTGACCTCGATCCGGGGCGACGAGGGCCGCCACGTCGGCTTCGGCATGGCCAACCTGAAGGGATTGATCGAACGCGGCGAGATCGAGGCCGACCTCGTCGAGAAGACCGTGAGCGAGCTCGTGCCGCTGGTTCAGGGGGCGATCCCCCGGTACGATCCCGACTCGCCCGGCCCCGATCCTGGCGTGTTGATCGAGTACGCCACCGAAAAACACACCCAGCGGATGCGCCAGATCACGAACGCCGCGGCGGACATCCCCGCCATCGAGGAACTGACCGCGCTCGAAGGATAATCGCGGATCGCCCGAACACCGCTCAGACGTACTCGTCGAGGAAGTCCGCGATCCGTGTGTACGCCTCGATCCGGTTTTCGAGCTTGGTGAAGCCGTGGCCCTCGTCATCGAAGATCAGGGTCTCGACGGGGACGTGCTCGCTCGCTCGGTCGGCGACCTGTCGGGCCTCGCCGACGGGCACCCGGGGGTCGTTCTCGCCGTGTAGCACGAACAGCGGGGTTTCGATAGTCTCGATGGTGTTGATCGGCGAGACGGATTCGAGGAAGTCGCGGTCCTCAGCGAGGGAGCCGTATTCGGCCTCGCGCAACTCGCGCCGCCAGTCGCCGGTATTTTCGAGGAAGGTGACGAAGTTGGCGATCCCGACGATGTCGATCCCGGCGGCCCAGAGTTCGGGATACTCGGTCAGCGAGGCGAGCACCATGAACCCACCGTAGGAGCCACCCATCGCGGCGATCCGGTCGGGATCGACCGCACGGTGGTTGTGGAGCCACTCGACGCCCGCCCGGATATCCGCGACCGAGTCCATGCGGTGTTCGACGTCATCGAGGTGGGTGTACTCTCGGCCGTAGCCCGACGATCCGCGGACGTTCGGCTCGAAGTAGGCGTACCCTCGGTTGAGGAAGTACTGCTTGACTGAATGAAGGGAAGGCCGACGCTGGCTTTCGGGGCCGCCGTGGATGTCAACGATCACCGGGGTGTCGCCGTTGCTTGCGTTTCCGGGAAGCGAGAAAAACGCCGGCACTTCGAGTCCGTCGAACGACTCGAAGCGAACGAGGTCGGGCGCGCGGAACTCCGATTTCGGGATCCCCGCCGTCGAGGCGTCGGTCCAGCGCCGTGCGTTTCCGGACTCAATGTCGACCACGAAGACGTTCGTGTTCTCGGTGCTGCCAGTGACGCTGACGGCGAAGCGCTCCCCGTCGGGATCGAAGCTCACGCCGCCGGCGATCCCGCCGGGCAGATCAGGGTCGGGAAACTCCGTGAGTTCGGTCTCGCCGGCGAGTTCACCCACGGTGAGTTCGGTGTAGCCCTCGACGTTTTGCGAGTAGACCACTCTACCGGAATCCTCATCGAGCGCGAGGCCATCGACGTTCCATTCTCCTCCTTCCTCAACGACAGCGAAATCGCCGGTTTCGGTATCGAGGCGGGCGAGATACAGCGTGTTGGCCCCATCGTCGGTGACGAGATAGATCGCCTCCTCATCAGGACTCCAGTTCGCACTCCGAAACCGGACGTTGCCCTCGTGGGGCGTGAGATGGGTCAATTTGCCGGATCCGATCTCCAGTACGTACACGTCTTGGTCGAAGCTCGAATGGGATTCGGTGACGATCAATCGCTCGTCGTCGGGGCTGAAGCCGCCGACGGTGAGCCAGCCCTCGCCTTCGTGGATGAGTTCGGCGTCCTCGTCCGTGCGGCCCTGAAGGTAGACGTCGAACACGGATTCGTCGCGGCGGTTGGCGGCGAAGGCGAACTGCTCGCCGTCGTGACTCCAGCCGCCGAATCGGTGTTTCGCGCTCGGTTCATCGGTCAGTGGTACGATAGTGCCGTCCTCGGCGTCGAGCCGGAACAGTTGCTGGCGCTCGTTGCCGCCCTCGTCCATTCCGAAGAGCAACTCGGGGCGCTCGGGCGAAAACGAGGCGAAGGTGACCCGCTCGTCGGAGACGGTGCGCTGGGTGGGCCATGCTCTCGGAGCATCCAGCGACCAGATCTGCGGGACGCCGGTGGTGTTCAACAGAACGGAGAGCTGCTCGCCCTCGGGGCCAAACGAGGCCCCGTAGGCGCTGCGGACGTTGAGGTATCGCTCGAACTCGTAGGCCATGTGCCCGCGTATCGGGGCGGAGCGCAAAGCGGTTTGGGTCGCGGTCAGTCCGTCGAATCCGGTGGGTTACTGGTCTTCGCCGGTTTCGATGGGCGCGCGGATCATATTACCCCACTCGGTCCAGGAGCCGTCGTAGTTCTGCACCGAGTTGTAGCCGAGCAGTTCGTGCAGCGTGAACCACGTGATCGAAGAGCGCTCGCCGATCCGGCAGTACGCGATGACGCTCTGGTCGTCGGTCACGCCCTGGTCGTTGTAGAACTCCTGGAGTTCCTCGCGGGTCTTGAAGGTGCCGTCGTCGTTGACGTTATTGCTCCACGGGATGCTCTGTGCGCCGGGGATGTGGCCGGCCCGACGGGCGGTCTCCTCGCTGTCGGGGGGCGCGATGATCTCGCCGCGGAACTCCTCGGGCGAACGGACATCGACCATCGGCAGGTTGCCCTCCATCGCCTCCTCGACGTTCTGTCGATAGGTGCGGATGTCCTCGTCGGGGCCGCTGGCGGTGTAGTCCTGCTCGGGGAAGTCGGGTTCGTCGGTCGTCGTCGGGTAGTCGTTGTCCAGCCAGTATTTGCGCCCGCCGTCGAGCAGGTAGACGTCCTCGTGGCCGTAGTACTTGAACTGCCAGTAGGTGTACGCCGCCCACTGGTTCCACTCGTCGCCGTACAGCACGACCGTCGAGTCCTCGGTGACGCCGCGCGAACCCATTACCTCTTCGAACTGCTCCTTTTTCAGCAGGTCACGCTCGTGGGGGTCCTGAAGCTCGTCGGTCCAGCGAAAGCCGATTGCGCCGGGGATGTGACCCTGCGCGTAGGACTCGTCGTAATCGATGTCGGCCTCGATGAGCCGGTAGTCGGGGTCGTCGCTCCCGAACTCCTCGAGGTGATCCTCCACCCAATCGGCACTCACCAGTGCGTCTTTCGCGTAGTCCGTCTGGGACATGGGTGCCCATTGGACGCCCTCCCTATGGGTCTTTGTGTTGTCGGCGGGATCCGTCGGTTCCCGCCGAAACCGGAAAAAATTTCCGAGTCAGTGATCGTCGGCGGCTTCGACGGCCCGCACCGCGGCGACGTTTTCGGGGACATCGTGCACCCGGACGATGTCCGCACCGCGCTCGGCGGCGATAGTAGTACCGGCGATAGTTGCCGCCGTCCGGTTTCCCTCCCCTTCGACCGGCTCGAACATCGACTTCTGGGAGTGGCCGATCAACACGGGACAGCCAAGCGCGTGGAACTCGTCGGCCCGTCCCAGTAGTTCGTACCCTTCAGTGGCACTCTTGCCGAAACCGAGGCCGGGATCGACGATGATCTTCTCGCGCGGGAGGCCGGCTTTCTCCGCGAGCAGGACGCGCTCGGTGAGGTCGGCGATGGCGTCCTCAACGACGTCGTCGTACTCGACTTCGCGGTCGGGATCGACGGGCGCGTCGATGCTGTGCATCACCACCAGCGGGGTGTCGTACTCGGCGGCGACGAACCGCATCCCGGGGTCCTCTAATCCACTCACGTCGTTGAGCACGTCCGCGCCGGCGTCGAGGGCCGCGCGGGCGACTGCGGCCTTGCGGGTGTCGACCGAAATCATCGCGTCCAGATCGCTGATCCGCTCGATCACGGGCACGATCCGGTCGATTTCCTCCTCGGCGGGAACCGTATCGGCCCCGGGACGGGTGCTCTCGCCACCGACGTCGATGATGTCGACGCCCGCCTCGACCATGCGCTCGGCCCCGGCGATGGCGTCCTCGGTAGCTTCGTGGCGGCCGCCGTCGTGGAAGCTATCGGGGGTGACGTTGAGGATCCCCATCACTGCCGTCCCCTCGCCCTCCCAGGGATAGCCGTGGCTGGAGGGTTCGACGCCGATTCCCAGCGCCTCGCGGAGCCGTTCGCCCACGGCGGGGAGGCCGTAGGGCTGGCCGTCGAGTTTCCCGATCAGGCGCTTGAACTGCGCGAGGGTGCCCATCAACAGTACGTCGAAGATCTCCTCGTCCTGGTCGTTGAGCCCCGACATCGCACACTCGCCGCCGAGCGAGAGCATCTCCTCTTTGAGATACTGGGCCTGACGGCGCTGGACGCGGACCTTGAGAACGCGATGGACCGCCTTGCCACGCATCCGCCAGACACCCGCGTCGGTAACATGGGTGCCCTCAAGCGCCTCACGGGCATCATCGAGATTCCGAATCCGCTTCGGGATTTCCGTACTGGTCCAGCGTTCGCGGGCCTCCGCGACGGTGAACAGCGAGCCGGTGACGAGCACGCAGTCGTCGGTCGCGACCCCGTCCATCGCCCGTGAGAGCGCGCCCGCGACCGATCCCTGAGTGGTCACGTCCTCGATCCCCCGGTTTTCGAACACGTACGAGAGCACCTCCCTGTCGGCGGCGCGATCCAGGTCCGGTTGGGTGGTGACGACCCGATCCGGCTCGGGCAGGGCCTCGGCCATCCCACGATGATTCTTTTCGTGCATCGCGCCGATCACGAGATGCAGGTCGTCGTAGTCGAACTCCGCGAGCGTCTCGGCCAGTCCCGCACACGCGCCGGGATTGTGCGCACCGTCGAGAACGATTAGGGGTTCGTCGCCCATCACCTCGAACCGGCCGGGCCAGTGGGCGCTGCGCAGTCCGCGGGCGAGGTCGTCCTCCGAAACGGAAGCGACCTCCCGGGCGAGGGCGGCTGCAACGCCCGCATTGTGCGCCTGATGGCGACCCAACAGCGAGAGCCGCGTTTCGACCGACCAGTCGGGCCCCGCCAGCGAGACCGCCGCCTCGGCATGATCGGTCGGGCCGCCGTAGGCAGCGGTGACGTCGGCGTCGTCCTCGCCGACGATGCGGACCTCGCCGGCGGCGTCCTCGATGGCCGCGAGCGCCTCGCCGGTCGCGGCGGTCACCAGCGGCGCGTCGGCGGGTGCAACGTGGGCTTTATCGCGGGCGATCTCCTCGATGGTGTCGCCGATGATCCCGGTGTGTTCGAGGGTGACGCTCGTGACCGCGCTGGCGACCGGATCGACGACGCTGGTGGCGTCGTACCGCCCGCCGATGCCGACTTCGAGCACGGCGACGTCCACGTCCCGGCGGCCGAACTCCCACAGCGCCATCGCGGTCAGCGTCTCGAAAAACGTCGGAGGGTTGCCATCGGCGGCCCGTTCGACGACCCGAGGTTTGATTTCCTCGACGAAGTCGCTGAATGCGGCCTTCCTGATCGGTCGACCATCGACCCGGATCCGCTCGCGCACGTCGTTGAGATGCGGCGAGGTGTACAGCCCGACCGTGAGACCCGCCTCCCGGAGGACCGATTCGAGCATCCGGGCGGTGCTTCCCTTGCCGTTGGAGCCGGCGATCTGCACATACTGAGGGGCCTCGTGGGGGGTTTCGAGGTGTGTGAGGAGGTCCGCCGTCGACTCGGTGCCGGGTTTGGGGCGAAAGCGCCGCAGATCGAAGAGAAAGTTTGCGGCGTCGTGGTACTCCATACCCCATCAATCGGTGGCTGGCGCTTAGGCGTGTCGAACCAGCGGTCGGCTGTTTTGGCTACTCCGCCTCGACGTTCACACCGAGCGGCCGGTAGGCGTTGTTGCCGTACCCCTCGACGTTCCAGGGATAGGTACCGTCCTCGATGCCGGTTTGTTCGGAATCGGGCTCGGCGATGGCCGCCGGCTGGGTGCGGCCCTTCGTATCGGTCGCCCGCACGAGAAGGCGGAGCTCGCCGGCTTCAGGCGTCCACTCGCTCCGAAAGCGCCGCCAGGCGTACCGCCCCAGCGCCGGCTCTCCGAGGTCGGCATCGGTCCACGTTTCTCCCCCGTCGCCCGAGATCTCGACGCGCTCGACGGGGTTCTCGCCGGCCCACGCCAGGCCCGCGATCCCGACGGGGTCACCGGCAGCGAGGGTTGCGCCGTCGTCCGGCTCGGTGATCAGCGATTTGGGCAACTGATCGTAGAAGTACGCCCGACGCGGTTCGTCGGCCTCCATCTGGTCGTAGGTGTCGAACGTGTCTATCGACTCGCGTTCGGGCGGAGATTCATCGTCCGCGAAGCGGAGGCGGTACTCCTGTTGCTGGAAGCGGGTGTGCTGGTCCCATTCCTCGCCGGCGATCATCGACTCCGAGACGTGGATCCGCTCGACCCACTTCACGCTGTTGTTACCGAACCAGCCGGGCACGAGCAGCCGGACCGGGTGGCCGTGACCGCCGGCAGCGGGTGGCCGTTCATCTCGTAGGCGAGCACGCAGTCCTTCCGTACCTTCCCCATCGGCAACGAACGACAGAACACATCCTCGCCTTCGGGAGCCTCGCCGCCCATCACCGCGACCCAGCGGTCGTCGTCCTCGATTCCGTATGCATCGAACAGTGCCCGCACGGGCGTGCCCGTCCAGACGGCGGTTCCCACCGCGCCCTCGCCCCACTCGTGGCCGTCGGCGTCGGGCTCGAAGAAGGCCCGTCCGTTGCCCGAACACTCCATGGTGTGGACGACCGATTCAGTCGGGTACGCCTCGCGCAACTCGGCCATGCCGACGGCGGGGCCATCACCCTCCTCGTTCTCGCCGTCACCGATCAGCCCCGTCAGCGAGATCGTCCACTCCTCGGCGTCGGTCTCGGGCGTCGGGTAGTGGTTTCTGATGTAATGAGCGCCGACCGGCGTGAGCAACTGATCAAGGGTCGACCGCGAGGCGACCTCCGCGTTCTCCGGCGACGACGACTGCACGGTGAGGGCGGGATACTCCTCGGCGAGCGGCGGATCCTCGTCGGGACGGTGCTCGCGGGGCATATACGGTAGTTCACGGTTCCCATCGATAGTCGTTGTGCCTGCGTGCCACGGGGAAACGTCGACCGATCAGGCCTCGACGGCCAGTCCGGCGCGTTCGAGGGCCGCCTCGACGCCCGCGTCGTCGTGGAGCACCGCCGACACCGCGCGGGTGATCGCCTCGGGGTCGTCGTGCTGGAAGATCGACCGACCCACCGAGACGCCCGCGCCGCCGGCGTCCATCGCGCCCCGGACCATCTCGACGGTTTCACGGTCGGTCCCCCGCGAGCCGCCGGCGATCACGACGGGCAGGCGAGTCGATTCGATCACGTGCTGGAAGCTCCCAGCATCGCCCGAGTAGCCCGTCTTGACGATGTCCGCGCCGAGTTCCTCGGCCAGCCGGGCGGCGTGACCGAGTGCCTCGGGGTCGTTTTCTTCGATGTCGGGTCCGCGTGCGTAGGCCATTGCGAGTACGGGAATCCCGAAGTGACTGGCCCGTTCGGTCAACTCCGCGAGGTCCTCGATCTGGTCGGGTTCATGATCGGAGCCGACGTTAATGTGAACGGAGACGGCGTCCGCGCCAGCCCGGATCGCCTCCTCGACGGTGCCCGTCACCCGTTTGTCGTTTTCGTCGGGGCCGATGGTGGTCGAACCGTTGAGGTGGACGATATACCCCGCGCCGTTGGTATTGGGATGCACCCGTGGCGCGATCCCCTTCTGGGTGAGGATGCAGTCCGCGCCGCCGCGTGTCACCGCGTCGATGGTCGATTCGATGTCCTTCAGGCCCGTCACCGCGCCCATCGTGAGCCCGTGGTCCATCGGGACGATGAGGTATCGACCATCCGTGCCGATCCGGTCGAGTCGCGCGTCGAATCCTGCTCCTGCGGTCATAGTGTGTGAAACTCCGGCACGTGTCGGTTATGGGCGTTCCGGTTGCGGCCCGCGTTGTTCGACACCCGCGAGCGCGCCCTCCTTCAGTTCGCGGGCTTTGGCTTCGAGGCGCTCTTCGACCGTCCCTTCGTCGGTATCGCCCTCCGCCACCATATCGACCAGTGCGCTCCCGACGATGATCCCGTCCGCGCCGGCGGCGACGATCCGCTCGGCATGCTCGCGCTCGCTGATGCCGAAGCCCACCGCCTTGGGCACGTCCCAGTCGTCGAGACGGACGAGGCTCGCGTCGGTTTGCTCGCTCACGTCGGTTCGCGCGCCCGTCGTGCCAAGCCGGGCCTGCACGTAGACATAGCCCGAAACCCGCTCTCGAATGCGTTCGAGCCGGTCGCCCTGGGTCGTCGGCGCGACGATGAAAACCAGATCGAGGCCGTGCTCGTCGCAGGCTTCCCGGAGGGGACCGGCCTCCTCGGCGGGCAGATCGGGTACGACGAAGCCGTCGATGCCGACCTCGGCGGCCCGTCGGACGAACGGTTCGGGCCCTTCCTCCGATCCATACTGGTAGATCAGGTTGTAGTAGGTCATGCAGACGATCGGGACGTCGACGTCGAGGTCAGCTACGAGATCGAAGTAGCGCTCGGGGGTCATCCCGCCTTCGAGCGAGCGCACGATGGCGTTCTGGATGGTCGAGCCCTCCGCGATGGGTTCGGAAAACGGCAGGCCGAGTTCGATGACGTCGGCCCCGCCACGAACCAGCGCGCGGACGTACTCCTCGGTCGCCTCCACGTCCGGGTCGCCCGCCGCGAGATACGGGACGAACGCCGGCCCGTCGGCGAAGGCGGCGTCGATTCGACTTCGATCCCGGCTCATAGTCCCCCCTCGAACACGCTCATGTCGGGTGCGCCCTCGATGTCGCGCTCGGCGGTCTCCTCGATCACCGATTCGAGGTCCTTATCGCCCCGTCCGGAGACGTTGACGATCACGCTCTCGCCGAGGGTTTCGTGTTCGTCTTCGAGGAACTCGAAGGCGTGCGCGGTTTCGAGCGCGGGGATGATCCCCTCCAACTGGGAGAGGCGGTGGAACGCCTCCAGTGCGCCGTCGTCGCCGACGTTGCCCGCGTTTACTCGACCGGAATCGACCAGATGAGCGAGTTCCGGGCCGACGCCGGCGTAATCCAGCCCCGAGGAGACGCTGTGGGATTCGACGATCTGGCCGTCGCCGTCCTGTAGCAGTTTGGTGCGCGCGCCATGCAGCACGCCCTCAGTACCCGTCGAGAGCGACGCCGAATTGGGCGCGACGCCGGCTTCCTCGTCGACATCCAGACTGCTCCCGCCCGCCTCGACCGCGTAGAGATCCACCTCATCCTCGATGAACCCGTCGAACGCGCCCATCGTGTTCGAGCCGCCGCCGGCACAAGCGAGCACGCTGTCGGGCAATCCGTCGGTTTTCTCGTGGATCTGCTCGCGGGCTTCCTCGCTGATGACCGACTGGAACTCCCGGACCATCCGCGGAAACGGGTGGGGGCCGACGACCGAGCCCACCACGTAGTGGGTGTCCTCGACGTTCGCCGCCCAGTCGCGCATCGTCTCGCTGATCGCCTCCTTCAGGGTGCCCTGACCCACCGTCACCGGGTTCACTTCGGCACCGTTGAGCCGCATCCGGAAGACGTTGGGCCGCTGGCGGTTGATATCGCGCTCGCCCATGTAGATCTCACAGGGCATGTCGAGATGCGCGGCGGCCATTGCCGTCGCGGTGCCGTGCTGGCCGGCCCCGGTTTCGGCGATGATCCGGTCCTTGCCCATGTATTTCGCCAGCAAGACCTGCCCGAGGGCGTTGTTCAGTTTGTGTGCGCCGCCGTGGAGCAGATCCTCGCGTTTGAGATACACTTCCGTGTCGTAGCGCGCCGAAAGCCGGTCGGCGCGTTGCAGCGGCGTGGGTCGCCCGCCGAAATCGCGCAATCGCGCGCGAAAGTCGTCGGTGAAGCCCTCGGCGTTGTCGAGAACGTAGCGCTCGTAGGCGTCTTCGAGTTCCACGATCGCCGGCATCAACGCTTCTGGAACGTACTGTCCGCCGTATCGTCCGAACTTCGCATCCGTATCCGTGCTCATGCTGTGGTGAGTTCCTCGGTGTTCGTTTTCACGTCCCCGTCCATGATGGCACTACCGATCAACAGCGCGTCCGCGCCCGCCTCGCGCATCCGGCGGACGTCCGCCGGCGAGGTGATCCCGCTTTCGGCGACAAGGGTCACCTCCTCGGGAACTTCGGGGGCGAGCGCCTCGAACGTTTCGAGATCGACCGCCAGTCGGGTGAGATCGCGGTTGTTGATCCCGACGATCCCCGCGCCCGCCTCGATTGCGGCGTCGAGTTCCCCGCGGGTGTGGATCTCGACCAGCGGCTGGAAGCCCCGTTCGCGGGCTGCCGCGATGAGTCCGTCGAGATCCTCGATGAACCGCGCGATCAGCAAGACGATATCCGCCGCGACGGCATCGAGCTGGGCCTCGCACAAAACGAAGTCCTTCCGGAGGACGGGAACCTCGACCGCCTCCCGGACCCGCCGGAGGGTTTCAGGCGAACCACCGAAGTGGTCGGGTTCGGTCAGGACCGAAAGCGCCGTCGCCCCGCCTGCGACCATCTCTCGGGCGAGTTCGGCGGGGTCGTCCTCTCTGGTTCCCTCGGTCGTCGGGCTGGTTGGTTTGATCTCCGCGATCACCGGCACGCGCCCGTCGGCTTCGGTGGCGGCGATGGCGTCCTCAAGGGATCGGGGCCGAACGGAAACGCGCTCGGATCTCACTTCGCGGTCGCGTGCGGCCCGCAGGATCGACTCGACGGCAGGCGCGACCGCATCGCTAGCGTTCATGGTTGTACGATGATGGTCGGATTTGTACATAAGACTTGCGTCCTCGGGTTTCAATACTGTCGGCTATGACTATGTGAGCGAATTTAGCGCGGAACAACGTTCCGCGGACCATTCGAACGGGCATAGCCCGTGAGAAGACGCCGCACCGTTCAGGCGAATTCGCTCACCGGCTCATAGCCAACAGTAAAGATCCAGTCGGCCGTAGCGTCGATATGGACGCCACCGAGACGGGAATCTACGCACAGGAGATGCCCGGCATCGAGCGCGTCGTTCGGATCGGGGTCGCTTCCGGCAACGTGATCAGCCTCTCGATCCCCGACGAGCCCGACGAGGAAGCGATAGCCGACCACGCGCTTCTCGACCGGCTGGAGGCGTACTTCTCGGGCGAACCCGACGATTTCTCCGACGTATCGGTCGCGCTGACGGTCCCGACCGAGCACCGGGCGGTGCTCGACCGGGTTCGGGAACTCCCCTACGGCGAGACGACCGACATGGAAACGCTCGCGGGGATGGTCCCCGAGATCGACGCCGACGAGGATTTAGATATCGTGCGCGCCGCGCTCGCGGAAAACCCCGTTCCCGTGTTCGTCCCCGGCCACCGCGTCAGCGACGGGCCGAGTGCGATCCCTGACCGGGTCGCCCGTGCGCTGCGCTCGCTCGAATCCGGCGAGCGAACGATGTAGTACCGTAGATCCTCCTATCCGTCGGTGCTCGTGATCTTCCGGAAACGGTGCACGGGTTTTTTCGCCCGTCCGGGGGAACCGGGCGTATGGCTATGGACGACAATCCCTTCGATGTCCTGTCGCCCGAAGCGATCATGGATGGCACTGCGACCGACGCCTACTTCAAGCGAACCGAGACGACCCTCGACCACGCCGGGCGCAACCCCCACGTCACCGTCGACGTCACTCTCGATCAGTTCCCCACCGGCGAGTTCGACCTGCTCGTCGGCGTGAAAGACGTCGTTCACATGCTGTCGGGCCTCGACATCGACGCCTACGCCATCGAGGAGGGACGGCTGTTCGACGGCGGACCCGTCATGCGCATCGAGGGGCCGTACTTGGAGTTCGCCCGGTACGAAACCTCGGTTCTGGGGTTTCTCTCGCAGGCCAGCGCCTTCGCCAGCGCCGCCCTCGAAGCGCGCAGGGCGGCCCCCGATTCGTCCGTGGTGAGCTTCGGGGCGCGTCACCTCCATCCGACCCTCGCGCCGGTGGTCGAGCGGGCGGCGCTGATCGCCGGTCTCGATGGTTTTTCCCACGTCGCCGGCGGCGAAGTACTCCACCGCGAGGCAAGCGGCACGATGCCCCACTCGCTGATGATCTGTTTCGGCCCCGGCAATCAGGAGGCCGCTTGGCGGGCCTTCAACGAGGCCGTCCCCGAATCGGTGCCCCGTGTCGCGCTGTGTGATACCTTCTCGGACGAGGTCGACGAAACTCTGCGGGCGGCCGAGGCACTCGGCGACGACCTCGACAGCGTCCGCATCGACACCACCAGCTCCCGCCGGGGCGATTTCGAACACATCCTCCGGGAGGTGCGCTGGGCGCTCGATGCACACGGCCACGAGGACGTCGGGATCTTCGCGAGCGGCGGGCTCGACGCCGACGACCTGCGCGACCTCCGGGGAATCGTCGAGGGGTTCGGCGTCGGAGGGACGATCACGGACGCCGATCCGCTGGATTTCGCGTTCGACATCGTCGCCGTCGAGGGCGATCCGGTCGCAAAGAAGGGCAAACTCGGCGGCCGCAAAGAAGTCTATCGAACCGAGGACGGCGGCCACCACGTCGGGCTCGCAGGGCATGCGGGACCCGAGAACGGCGAGGCGTTGCTCGAACCGATGATCGAAGACGGGGAGATCGTCCGGGAGTTCGACCTAGAAGACACTATCGAGCGTGCAAACGCGGATGCGGACCGCGTGCTATAAGTGTTCGATCGATCCGTCGGGATCGCGCTCGCGGAACACCTCGCCCGAAAACAGCACGACCATCACGTTTTCGTCGTCCCAGGCGGTCGGCGGCAGGTCGGCCTTCCGGCAGGTTCGGTCGAGGTATTCGCGTGCGCTCCAGCCGTTTTCGACGGGCACGGTCGGGTAGAGCCAGCCGCTCTCGCTGCCGGCGTCGATGGCCACGCCGTGGTCGCCGAGTTCCAGATCCGCGAGCGGGTCGTCGGTGAGCACGACGTTTCGCACGATACACGCCGAGACGACGACGCTATCGAGTTCGGCCGCCCGCAGCTCCGACCCACACGAGTCGTCGCTCGCGGCGGTGATCGCGGCGTCGACGATGGCGTGACCGAGTCGGTCGTCGCTCCGGTAGGTGCCCGAACAACCCCGAAGGCTCCCCCGACCCCGGATGGATTCGACCCGGACGAACGCGCCCGTGCGCTGATAGAAGGCCTCGCGCATGCTGCCGGGCTGTTCGCGCTGGCCCTGTGACACGTACGATTCGATGGCGTCCCGGGCCAGTTCGACGGCCCGAACGCCGTCGTCGTAGCTGAGGGCTATCATCCCTGCCTCTGACATACTCCATACGTCGGGAGTAGCCGACTTCAACGCTTCCATTCCAGTCCATTCGTTGATTCCGGCGAACGACTTATGCGCCACAGCCGCGTAGCCAAGGACGGCGGAGGAAGCCCGGCCACCGCGGCGTGCTCGACTAAATGAGCCGCACGCGAGGAAAGTCCCCCCACCGTCCGGGCAGGCGACCGGACGCAAGTCCGGAGCGGGAGACCGCTGGCTCTGGAACAGAAACGAGACCACTTCCCGTGATCAATGAGATGTGCGAACCCGACCGAAAGGGAGGGAAGCCCCCATCGAGAGCGCGGCGGGGAGAACCGCCGCATTATACCGTGCCGGCGTCGCCGGCGCGGGGATCGGGAAGGATGGATGGAACGACCACCCTCGCCGGTGCAAGTCCGTGCCAAACGATGCGAGAGCATCGGTATGGTAGCCCGGACACGCAGGCGCGGACGCTCAGCCGAATGCCGGGACGAACAGAAGGGGGCTTACTCCCCTCAGCCACGTTTTAATAACTCAATGCTGTATTTTTACTAGCCTTTACCGAATATCTGCGCTAATATGGCAGCGAGATTAATAGGTCTCCGACACGAAGATCGGGTAATGACGACCGAAGGAAACACCGCCTACGAGGAGATCCAGTTCGCGGTCCCGGAGATGGACTGTCCCTCATGTGCGGGCAAAGTCGAGTCCGCCCTCGAACGGACCGACGGCGTCGGCGAGATCGATCTCCGGCCGACGACCGGAACGGCGAGGGTGACCTACGACCCTGCTCGTGTCTCCGAGCGGGATCTCGCCGATGCAATCGAAGGTGCGGGCTACGGCGTCACGGGCACCGCGACCGACGAATCGGGGGCTGCCCCGGTCGATGTCGCGGACCCCTCCGAGGTCTGGACGAGTCCGCGCGCGATCACGACGTGGATCGGTGCGGGCTTTCTCGTGGTCGGGCTCGCGGTCGAATTTCTGGTGCCCACGATGGTTCTCGGGGGAAGTTTCGGATACGATCTCACCGTCGCAGATCTCCTCTTGCTCGGGGGCATCGTCGCAAGCGGTGCGCCGGTCGTCCGGGGCGGCTACTACTCGGCCCGAAACCTGAGCCTGGATATCGACCTCCTGATGGGGGTGGCTATCGTCGCCGCGACCGGCATCGGCTATTTCGTCGAGGCGGCGACGCTCGCGGTCCTGTTCAGTTTCGCGGAACTGCTCGAAGACTACGCGATGGATCGTACCCGGGATTCGCTGCGCGAGTTGATGGAACTCTCGCCCGACGAGGCGACGGTGCTCCGCGACGGCGGCGAGGAGACCGTCCCCATCGAGGGGATCGGGGTCGGCGAAACCGTCGTCGTCCGTCCGGGCGAGAAGGTCCCGATGGACGGCGCGGTCGTTGAGGGCACGAGTGCGGTCGACGAGTCGCCGATCACCGGCGAGAGCGTCCCCGTCGACAAAACCGAGGGCGACGACGTGTACGCCGGAACGATCAACACCGAGGGCTATCTCGAAATCGAGGTCACGTCCCCGGCGACCGAAAGCACCCTCTCGCGGATCATCGAGATGGTACAGGGGGCACAGCAGGGCAAGACCGAGAGCGAACAGTTCGTGGATCGGTTCGCGGGGTATTATACGCCGGCGGTCGTCGTGGCAGCGATCATCACTGCCGTGATCCCGCCGCTCGCCGTCGGCGCGCCGTGGGGGACGTGGTTCGTCCGTGGGTTAACCCTGCTGGTGGTCGCCTGCCCGTGTGCGTTCGTCATCTCGACGCCCGTTTCGGTCGTCTCGGGGATCACCAGCGCCGCGAGAAACGGCGTCCTGATCAAGGGCGGCGATCACCTCGAATCGATGGGCGAGATCGACACCATCGCGTTCGACAAGACCGGGACGCTCACGAAGGGCGACCTCGCCGTCACCGACCTCGTTGCCCTGAATGGCTACACCGAGGCGGACCTGCTGACGTATGCGGGCAGTATCGAGCAACGCAGCGAACACCCCATCGCCGGGGCGATCCTCGGCTGCGCGGACCAACGGGATATCGTTCCGCGGGAGGTCTCGAACTTCGAGAGCATCACCGGAAACGGCGTGCAAGCTGACATCGATGACACGACGTACTACGTCGGCAACCCCGATCTGTTCGCGGACCTCGGGATCGATCTCTCGGGTACGCATACGGCGACCGACGGCGGGGTCGTCGAGGCCACCGACCGACGCTACGAGCGGGATGACCGTGTGAACCTCGCCGAACGAACCATTCCCGACCTCCAGAGCGAAGGGAAGACGGTCGTCGTGGTCGGCACCGAATCGACGGTCCTCGGGGCGATAGCCGTCGCCGACGAAATCAGGCCGGAAGCGAGACGTTCGGTCGAACGGCTGCACGACCTCGGAATCGACCGGACGGTGATGCTCACCGGCGACAACGAGCGAACGGCACGGTCCATCGCGGATGACGTCGGTATCGAGGACTACCGGGCCGAACTCCTGCCGAATGAGAAAGTCGAGGCCATCGAGGACCTCGTTGAGGAGTACGGAATGGTCGCAATGGTCGGTGATGGCATCAACGACGCGCCTGCGCTGGCGAGCGCGACGGTCGGCATCGCAATGGGGGCCGCCGGGACCGATACGGCCCTGGAGACGGCGGACATCGCGTTGATAGGCGACGATCTCTCGAAACTCCCCTACCTGTATTCGCTCTCGAAAGAGGCCAACGGCGTGATCCGACAGAACATCTGGACCAGCCTCGGCGTGAAGGCGTTGATCGCACTGGGCGTGCCGCTGGGGTACGTGAGCGTCGCGGTCGCGGTCGTGGTCGGCGATATGGGCATGACCCTCGGCGTGACGGGCAACGCGATGCGGCTCTCGTGGCTCTCATCCGACGAATAGGATCAAAGCAGTGAGTGTCCGTACATCTATTACGTTCGGACAGCTAGTACTACTATGTCAATCGATATCGATCGGTTCGAAAACAAGGATCCCGATTCGTGGGAAGAGATGACGAACGCCGAACTAGTTCTCGTCTTTCTTTCGAATCACGACAGTCGTGCATGGAAGCAATCCGAGATCGCCAGTCGAACCGGCGTAAAACACGGCTCCATCGGGACCGTACTCAGTCGATTGTACGATCAGAGGCTCGTCCGTCATCGGGGCGAGTACTGGGCGATCACTGATGATCGGGATCGACTGACCACCGCAGTCGATCTCCATCGAATAACGACGCTTCTTGACGAACGGTACGGATCGGAGCAAAAATCCGAGTGGAAGGCCCACGCAGCCGAAGAGTTCGAATGAACTACGAGCGTGGTGATGTCGTCTGGAGCGACGATCCATTCAAAGATGATTCCGATGCCGGCCGACCGTGGCTCGTTGTCAATACCGACGCTCATCCGTTCGATGATGAACAACACATGGCGGTAGCTCTGTCAACGAGCGGATATGAGGCTACCCTCCCAATTTCTGATATCGACTGGATCGATGGTGGATGCCCTACCAAAGTTATGTGCTTCCGTGGGCGGCGCACTCACCCCAGAACCGGTTCATCGAGTTTCGCCAAGGTCGGTTGACCGGAGAATACGTCCAGCGAATCGTCTCCGAACTTGTTTCGTATATTACCGTATAGCTCGGGAGCTACTCCTCGAACCCGTCCTCCCAGCGGAAGATCCCCTTTCGCTGAACGACCTCGCCATCGACCTCCATGCGCGAATCTCCGCTCATATCTGTGATCAGATCGACGTGGACCGCGCTTTCGTTGCCTGCCTTGCCCTCGGGCAGGGTGGCGTCGTAGGCCCGCCCGAGCGCGAGATGGACGGTATCGCCCATCTTCTCGTCGAAGAGGATGTTGTCGGTGAACCGGTCGATGCCGCGGT
>CAYOFZ010000016.1:0-21134 GCA_964403315.1 uncultured Halobacteriales archaeon
CCGCTGCACGCGAAGTTCACGTCGGGATCGAACAGGTGCATGTGCCCGCCCTTTCCCGAGCACAGTCCCGTCTCTCGGCCGAATATCTCGGCGGTCATCCGCTTCAGATCGACCCCCTTGGCAATGGCAACGTGATGTGGTCTGTGTGGTGCAGTGACGGTATCGTCGTCCCGGAGGTGCTGACAGACGCCGACCGCGGCCGGCTCCTGTCCGGCCGCCAAGTGCAACTCGCCCGGGATCGGTCCCGCCGAGATGTCGAACGCGGGCTGTTTCCCTTCGAGATACTCCTCTTGGAGACGCTCCTCGTATCGCCGTGCCGTCACCGCGTCCTCGAACATCTCATGTAATTCGGTAACGCTCACCATAGATCTCCTCCATGGCTACCTACCGTGAACATGTATCATAAACGTTTAGGGAGTTACTCCGCCCAGTCGGGATCCGTTCGCGGCGGACTGAAGACATCGACGCCCCTAACGGTCGATTCGCCACGGTTCTCGGCACCGTGGGCTTCCCCGCCGTCGAGAACGTACGACTCGCCGGCCCCGACGATGATCTCCTTGTCGTTTTCCAGCAGGAAGGTCAGCTCGCCCTCGTAGACGAACCCCGATTGCTCGTGGTGGTGGTCGTGGATCGGGACGGTCGCACCCGGTTCGAACTCGAAGTGCTGGACGCTCATCGCCTCGCCCGCGGCCAGTTGCGCGAGGTGGACGTTCTCGACTGCTTCCGTGGTATCGGTCAACGGAACGCGGTCCATGATACCTCCTCCCGTGCCCGTGTCTTAACTCCGAGGATTCAACACCGCTGCAACCCAACGGCGGGTATGTACGCCGTCGTGGGCTGTTCGGCCTGTAGCGCCCTCTGGATGCTCGAAGGCCGACAGGAAACCGCCGAGTGTCCCCGATGTGGGAAAACCCATCAGTACGGGAAGCTCAAGACGTTCGTCGAGACCGAAGACGCCGATCACGCCCGTGAAGTCCGTGCCTCGATGCTCGCCAGCCGAGAGGGCCACGCCGACGAGTTCGCGGCGGTGGATTCGTTCGCTCAACTGGACGAGCGGATCGGCGGCCCGGTCGTCGGCGACGAAGAATACCTCGAAGGTTCAGGGCTCGACACCGATGACATCGCTGCAGCAGGCGAAACCGATAACGGTGGCTCGAAAAGTCGACGGCGGATCGTTCTCGACGCCGTCGAAGCCGTCGAGGAGCCGATCCGTGAAAACGTCATCGAGTACGCAAGCGCTCGCGGCGTTCCCGAGTCGTTCGTCGAGCGGGCGCTCGAAAAACTGGTTCGCAGCGGTGAACTTACCGAGAGCGGCGGTCGTTACCGCCGCCTCTAGCAGCGCACCCATCCGCGCCGTATTTCGTTCTCATGTGGAATTGCAGGAAGGGGTTTCACCCGGTATCACTCCCGGCATAGTATTTCACACTGAATCGAGTAGAACACGCTGTTGGGTAGGCGTGCGTATATAGCAAGAATGGTTTATTCTCCAACCCCTGAAATGGGATAGATGAACACGAAGAACTGGCTCCAGCGCCATCAGGTCGTTGTCTACGCGGTCGCGGTCATACTTGCGATTGGGGTTGGAATTGGCCGCCCTGGCTCGGCCACGTTCTTCGAACAACTCATCGACTCAGTGTTGGCCGTTCTACTGTACGTGACCTTTCTCGAAATCCCATTTGTTCGGCTTCGCCGTGCGTTTACGAATGGGCAGTTCATGGCGGCGGCTCTCGGGATGAATTTCCTTGTCGTTCCCATCGTCGTCTGGAGCCTCACTCGGTTTCTCCCCCAAGAACCAGTTATCCTCGTCGGCGTATTCATGGTTCTCTTGACACCGTGCATTGACTATGTAATTACCTTCACCGAACTTGCAGACGGCAACTCCGAACAAATCACCGCTACGACACCAGTACTGATGCTCGTTCAACTACTGTTACTCCCAGTATATCTCTGGCTGTTCATGGGGGCGCAGGTTGCAGAGGTTATTGATGCTGGACCATTTATTGAGGCGTTTCTAGTGATCATTGCGCTCCCGTTGACGCTTGCGTGGCTCACCGAAACGTGGGCAGAACAGTCTATGACGGGCGAACGATGGCAAGAAACGATGGGGTGGTTGCCTGTTCCAATGATGGGCTTGACGCTGTTTATTGTCATTAGTTCTCAACTCCCACGAGTGCGAGAGTCAATCGCCCAGATTACAGCCGTCATCCCGGTGTATGTCACGTTTCTCATTATAATGCCCTTGCTCGGGCGACTGGCGGCTGGACTGTTTCGGATGGACGTTGGCGAGAGTCGCGCCCTCGTGTTCACATCAGTGACCCGCAACTCGTTGGTAGTCCTCCCCTTGGCACTTGCCCTCCCAACAGGCTATGGGCTGGCACCAGCCGTCGTCATAACACAGACTCTTGTCGAATTGACGGGAATGGTCGTTCTCACGCGAGTGGTACCGACATGGCTCTTGTCTGAACCTCCAACACCGATTTCAATTCCTAGTATCGTGAGAAGCGAGTAAGACCGCACAGTACCGTCCCAGCCACTACGAGAGTAATGTACTTGAGTATATCCTCTGTATCTACCACTGAAAATCTGCACCCATTCAGTAGTTCTACAGAAGAGCGCCATGGTTTCTCGAGCTTGCCTTAGCTGTTGTCGCCGGCTACCGTCCCAGCTCCTCGTGAGCGCCAGAGAGATGCCGCGAGGCAAGCGCCGCGAGCAGGGAGAGTTCGCCCGCGAGCGCACCCGCCGCGATGATCTCCGCGAGGGCGTCGGCATTGCTTCCGGACGGATCGCCGCCGCCGCGCAGGCCCACGATATCGAGAGCTTCGGCCTGCGTTGGCAAGTTCGTTCCCCCTCCTACCGTTCCGACCTCCAGGCTCGAAAACGAGAGGCTGGCGTACAGTTCGTCCTCCCGGTCGTCGGCGGTCGTGATCGCGTTGGCCCCTTCGACGACCTGGGCGGCGTCCTGGCCCAGCGCGAGAAACGCCGCCGCGACGGTGTTCGCAGCGTGGGCATTGAACCCCAGCGCGCCGGCTTTCGCGCTGCCGATCAGGTTTTTGCGGGTGTTCGCTTCCGCAATCGCCTCGGGGGTGGTGTGCAGACTGTCTTCGACCGTCTCGCGGGGGATCGTGACGTCGGCGGTGACGGTTCGGCCCCGGCCCTCGATGGCGTTGATCGCCGCGGGTTTCTTGTCGGTACAGAGGTTGCCCGACAGCGCGACCAGCGAGGCGGGCGTCTCGCGTTCGACGATCCCGCAGGCGGCTTCGGTGGCGATGGTGGCCATGTTCATCCCCATCGCGTCCTTGGTGTCGAACCGGAACCGCAGGAAGACGTTGTCGCCGACGACGTAGGGGCTGATGTCGAGGAGTTCGCCGTGGGTCGTGGTTTCCTCGGCGGCCGCCGCGAGGTCGTCTTCGTGATTTTCGACCCATTCGACGACCGCGGCGGCCTCGGCGACGCCGCCGATCCGGAAGACGGGCGCGCGGGTCATCCCGGAGTCGATCACGCGGGCGGTCGCGCCGCTCGCCGATTGGATGACCGAACACCCGCGGTTGACGCTGGCGACGAGCGCGCCCTCGGTCGTGGCGAGCGGCAGGTAGTATTCGCCCTCTGCGGCACCGCCGTCGAGAGGGATCGGGCCGGCGACGCCAGTAGGAACCTGCGTTGCCCCGATCATGTTCTCGATGTTGGGATCGGCCCGCTCGGCCTCGAACCCGTAGTCGCCGATGGCGTCGAGGTCGGCGTCGGTCTCGGCTTCGAGCAGGCGACGGCGGGCCGCCGCGGCGGTCGCGTGATCGGCGTGGTCTTCGAGGTCGTGAAGCGGGAGGTCGCCCTCACGCACGCGGTCAGTGAGGTCTGCAGGATCGGTCATACCCGAAGTGATACGAGCGCTCGCCTAAGCCCTTCCCCTTTCTTTCGGAACGCTTACCGCACTGGCTCCGGATCCCGGGATATGACCGAAGCCGCGGACTTGATCCTGACGAACGCCGAGATTCATACCCTCGCAGAACCCGACCGGATCCACGAGGCCCTCACGGTTCGGGATGGCCGGATCGTCCGCGTCGGGAAGGCCTACGAGATCGATTTCCTCGAAGGGGTCGAAACCACGGTCATCGACTGCGAGGGCCGGGTCGTCCTGCCGGGGTTCATCGACGCCCATACCCACCTCCAGACCCTCGGTCGATACCTCCTCCACGCCGACCTTTCGGCCGCGGACGGTCCGGAGGAGTGTGTCGATCTGCTGCGGGAAGCCGACGACGGGAAGAGCTGGATCCTCGGCTTCGGCTATGACGAGAGCAGTTGGGGCGACTCGCGGTATCTCACCCGCGGGGATCTCGACCGGGCGAGCGACTCCCGACCGGTCGTGGCGTTCCGCGAGGACATGCACGTCGCCTCGGTCAACTCGGTCGCGCTCTCGCGGTACCGCGAGGCGATGCCCGACGAGGACCTCAAGCGCGAGGGCGGCGAACCAACCGGCGTGCTCGTCGAGGGCGCGGTCGATACGATCCACGAGGCGACCACACCCGATCCCGGAGAAACCCGCACCCTCATCCGCGCCGCGCAGGACTGCGCCACCGCCCGCGGGGTGACGGGCGTCCACGACATGGTGCGGCGCTCACACGCTCCCCGGATCTACCGCGAGCTCGATCTCGCGGGCGAACTCTCACTGCGGGTCCGGTTGAACTACTGGAGCGACCACCTCGAGGCTGCCGAGGAACTGGGCCTGCGGACGAACCATGGTAGCGACATGGTCAAGATGGGCGCAATCAAGACCTACACCGACGGCAGTTTCGGCGGGCGAACCGCGAAACTCTCCGAGCCGTATGCGGATGGCGAGGGGACCGGCCAGTGGATCGTCGAACCCGAGAAACTCCGTGAACTGGTCGAGCGGGCCGACGGCGCGGGGTTGCAGCTCGCAGCTCACGCCACCGGTGACGAGGCAGTCGACGCGGCGCTTGCGGCCTTCGATGACACCGACAACCCCGAGGCGGCCCGCCACCGGATCGAGCACGCGGAGTTGCTTACCGATGAAGCAGTCGAACGGTTCGCCGATTCGGGGGTCGTCGCCTCCGTCCAGCCCAACTTCCTCAAGTGGGCCGACGAGGGCGGTCTCTACGACGCCCGCCTCGGCCAGCAACGGCGGCGACGGACGAACCGATACACCGACCTCCTCGACGCCGGCGTTCACCTCGCCTTCGGCAGTGACTGCATGCCGCTGGATCCCTTGCTGGGTGTTCACCACGCAGTCAATGTCCCCGACGAGCGCCAGCGCCTCCCCGTGACGGAGGCGCTCCGGGCGTACACCCTCGGTCCGGCGTACGCCGGGTTCGACGAGGACCGGCTGGGAACGGTCGAAGCCGGCAAACTGGCCGATCTCGTCGTGCTCGAAGGATCACCGTGGGAGCAACCGGAGGCGATCCGTAACATCGACGTGGCGATAACCCTCGTCGATGGCGAGGTCGTCCACGACACTACAAGCTGACGCGCTCGCCGGTATCGGCGGCCTCGTAGGCCGCCTCGATCACTTTTAGATCCGTGAGGCCGTCCTCGCCGTCGGTTTCACAGTCGGCGTCGGCGAGCACGCAGTGAGCGAAGTAATCGAACTCCTCGCGGACTTCATTGACGGGCTGGCCCGTGTACTCGATGTGCATGTCGCCGCGCTCGATAACGATCTCCTGTGAGACGGCACCCCCGAACGGCGAGCGGATCAACAGCTGGCCGTCCGTGCCGATGATCTGGAGACGGCTGTCGGGATGGGCGTTGAAACTCGCCGTACAGGAGGCGGTTGTACCGTCCGAAAAGCCGAGCTGGACGGCGACGTGTTCCTCGACCCGGTCGAAGGGGTCGGCCCGCGAGGTGGTTTCGGCCCCCACCCGCTCGGGGTCGCTGTCGAGCAAAAACCGGGTGGTGTTCAATGGGTAGATCCCGAGATCGATCAACGCGCCCCCACCCGCCAGATCGGGATCGAGCCGCCAGGTGTCCGGTCCTATCGCGTCGAGCAGGCGCGAAGAAAAGCCGCCGTGTATCTGTACGGGCTCGCCGATGACACCATCAAGGATCATTTCGTGCATCCGTCTGACTGCGGGTTCGGTCCGCAGACGGTAGGCAGTCATCAGGGTGACGCTGGCTGACTCGCAGACGTCGATCATCCGCTCGGCACCCTCGATGCCGGCGGCAAGCGGTTTCTCACACAAGACATGTTTGCCCAATCGGGCGGCGGTGTCGGCGTATTCGGGGTGGAACGCGGGCGGCGTGGCGATATAGACGGCGTCGTAGGCCTCGCTCGCCTCGCCGGCGTGAAATCCGTCATAGTCGATGACCCGCTCGGCTCCGAACTCCTCGGCCTCACGGCGGGCCTTCTCGGGCGAACTGCTCACCAGGACCGTCGTCTCACAGAACTCCCCCTCGTGGATGGCCGGCAGCGCTCGCTCGCGGGCGAACCCGCCGAGCCCGACCACCACAAGTCGGATGGTTCCTTCGTTGATGGTCTGCCAGTCCCGCCGGGCGAACTCCTCGAAGTAGCCTGATACGTCCATCGTCAGGAGTTTCTTCCCCCGGCGGCTAAGATGTTCGGTGGTATCAGTCCACGAGCAACGACTCGCCAGTCATCGCCGCCGGCTGTTCGATCCCGATCAGCGAGAGCAGTGTCGGCGCGAGATCACACAGCGATCCACCCTCGCGGACGCAGTACCCGCTCGCTGTGCCGTCGGGCGCGAGATACACCAGCGGCACGGGGTTGTACGTGTGGGCGGTGTGGGGTTCGGCTTCGGTGCCCATTTCGTCGGCGTTGCCGTGATCGGCGGTGATGAGGGTGTGTGCGCCGTGATCCTGTAGTGTCTCGACGAGCCGACCCAACTGCTCGTCGACCGCTTCGACCGCCTCGACGGCTGCATCGAAGTCACCGGTATGACCGACCATATCGGGGTTGGCGTAGTTGAGCATGAGGACGTTCGGATCGCCGGATTCGATGATCGAAATCGCGGTGTCGGTCACCTCGGGTGCGCTCATCTCGGGCTGTAGGTCGTAGGTCGGCACGTCCGGGCTGGGGACGATCTCGCGGATCTCGCCGTCGAATTCGACCTCGCGGCCGCCGTTTAAGAAGTAAGTAACGTGGGCGTATTTCTCGGATTCGGCGATCCGGAGCTGAGTCCTGTCAGCGGCAGCCAGCACCTCCCCGAGCGTGTCTTCGGGCTGGTGTGGCGGGAAGGCCACCGGCAGGTCGAAGGTCTTGTCGTACTGGGTCATCGCCACCAGTTCGGTGTCGGTGGGTTCGAGATCGAACTCCCATTCGGGGCGGATGTCCGCGAGCATCCGGGTGAGCTGGCGGGCGCGATCCCCACGGAAGTTGAAAAAGACAACCGAATCACCGTCATCGAGAGCGGGCCGATCCTCCACCAGCGTCGGAACGATGAACTCGTCGTTCTCGCCGCGGTCGTGGGCGGCCTCGACCGCCGCCGAGCCCGTGGGCGCGGTGTGGTCGGCCTCGCGGTCGACGATTGCGTCGTACACCCGCTTGGTTCGCTCCCAGTTTTGGTCGCGGTCCATCGCGTAGTACCGCCCCGAGACGGTCCCTACATAGCCCGTACCCTGTTGGTTGATAACGTCTTCGAGTTCGCGTAGAAATCCCACTCCCCCTCTGGGGTCGGTATCCCGGCCGTCGGTAAAGGCGTGGGTGATCGCTTCGATCCCGCGGTCGGCAGCCCACTCGATGAGCGCGTGAAGGTGGGCCTGATCGGAGTGGACGCCGCCGTCGCTTACCAACCCCATAAAGTGAATGCGACCGCCGGTTTCTTTGACGTGATCGAAGGCGTGATTCAGTGCCTCGTTTTCGCGGAAGGAACTGTCCTGAATCGTATCGTTGATGCGTGTGTAGGCCTGCCTGACAACCCGACCGGCCCCGATGTTGAGGTGGCCGACCTCGCTGTTTCCCATCTGGCCCTCTGGGAGGCCGACGCGCCGACCCGTCACATCGAGGGTTCCGAACGCGCCCATCTCCCGGAGTCCATCAAACGTGGGGGTGTCAGCGGCCGCGACGGCGTCCCGCTGACCATTATCGGAGAGTCCCCAGCCATCGAGCACGATGAGTGCGCCGTCCATACCGACGATCAGGCGCGCAGATCGTAACTACCCTTCGCTACCCGATCAACACACGAGGGGGTCCCCTAGGATCGTTCATCCAGTACGTTTTGGCGCTCCCGGGCGGCACGCGCCTCATCGAGTGATTCGTTTACAACGAGGCGATCGACCCGGCGTTCGAACTCGCGCTCATTGATTTCATCGTTGACGTACCGTTGTTTTAAATCCCCAAGGGCGCGTTCGGCTTGTTCCTCCGGTGATGGCTTCGGTGGCGCGAACGATTCGGACATCCCGATCCTTTCGAGCGGAGGATATTCCCGTTCGGCTCGCTGAGCCAGCGATTGCAGACGTTCGCTTCGGGGGAGCGACGCTCGCCGAACGAGTGTCCAAATAAAACCGAGCCCGGAGATCATGGCGACAACGAACAGCGCAGCCACGACCGGGAGATACGGGACGGCCATGTCGAGGAGTACCCCTACGATCGGCGTCCCCGTCGTGAGTGCGGAGTAGACGACAAGCCCCACGTAGCCGAGAACCACGAATAGGAGACCGCCCGAAACGAGCAACGCCACCAAAGAGATCCCCAGAACGTTGTTCCTGAGCCAACCCATTCTTCCGGTAAAATCGGGATGCAGACCCGTATATCTCACGGTTTCGATCACAGTGCTTTTCTCCGATCCAGCGGAGGCTCGTGTATGACGCTGGATCCGGTCCACTTCGAGGGGATCGCCGCGCTGGCCCGACAGGTCGGCCGCGAGGTCGCCGACGGCGACCACCAGGGGTTCGCCGAGCGCGTCTGGGAGGAGTTTCTCGATCCCCTCGTCGCCGACGGCCGGCGGGTGCTCGAACCCGTAGACCGCCAGTTCCGGAAACGGGTTTCCATCGAGGACGCCGCCCTCTGTGAGCAACCCTATCCCGAAAGCCATGGCCTCGATTCGGGGACGATCAACCCCACCACCTACAAAAACGGCGTCGTGATGGATGTCGCCCACGCCGCCCTCGGAAGCGTGCCGACGGATCTCGACTGCCACCGCGCCCGCAGTCTCGTCATCGCGTTGCATCTCCGTGACGACACGCTGTGGTTCAACGAGGACTGGGTGAGCTACGACGAGGGCTACAGCCAGCGCCGCATTCTGCAGGTCCGCAACATCGACCGCTACACCGAGGGAGCCGTCCACGCACTCGCGCTCTATCTTGCCGAGAGCGAACACGCCCTCGAACACGCAGCAGGGATCGATGACCTACTGATCCTCGACGGGCCGCTGTATCCCAAGGAACTGCTCGGCTGGAACGACCGCCACCCCTCGCTCGCCGACCGATTGCTCGACGACACCGGTCCCCGAAGCGTCGTCGAGAACTACCTCCAGCTAGTCGAGAGCTTCCTCGACCGCAGCGTGCCACTCGCAGGGTTCGTGAAAAACCCCGCCGCAAAGCGGATCACTCGCGCCCTTTCCGCCGACGTTGAAACCCCGTGGGTAGACGATAGCGCGCTGTTCGTCCGGCTGCTCGAACAACGCGAGGGCGGCGAGCGCGTTCGTGACGAACTCACCTACACCAACTGGTTCGTCTCACGGGGCGGCACCGACCGGACCTTCGCCGCCGACGGCGACGCGCTCGACTTCGAGCGAACCCGCCAGGACGAGGACTACGAGGTGACGTTTTTCGTCGTCTACGATCCACGCGACGACGTACTTTACAAGGTCGAAGCACCCTACGGCGTGACGAAAGACGAACAAACCCGCGAAGCGCTCCAAAAACAGATGCTCGCGGAGGTCGCCGGCGAGCGCGGGCCACCCCGGGCGGTGGCGAAGGCCGACGAACTCGCACGGATCGGCGCGAACGAAAAGGAATCGCTGCGGCGGATGATCGAAGAGGAGTGGGACACGGATCGTTCGCGGAGCTATAATGACCTCCGGTGGGGAGGTGAAGAGGCGTTTTTCTAAACCTCGGCCCCGGGTTCGACTTTCTCGATGTCGATTTCGACATCGGCAGGGGCGACGCCGATGCGGGCGAACTGCGTGCGGACGTGTTCGCGGGCGGCTTCGAGGGCCTGTTCGCGGGTGTCGAAGCCCCGCGGCATGGGCGACTCGAACGCGACGTTGACGGAACGACCCTCGACTTCCATTTCGGAGCCGCCGCTTTCGACCTCGTAGAACTCGTCGCAAACCCAGACATAGGGGGCGTCCTCGTCGGGCGCACCTTGGAAGGTGGGCGCGCGTTCGCCGCGCTCGTACAGCGTCCCGGTCAGCGTCGTGCCACCCGCGCTGCCCCGAACCAGAAGCATACGGGATCTACCTCTCGAAGGGGCAAAAGCCCGTTGGCAACGGTGGGAAGGGTTTTGTGCGCCCCGGTCGATGGCCGACATATGTCCGATCTCGGTGATTTCGCGCCCTCCTCGTTCGACGGCGGAGACGACGCCGGGGATCGTTTCGAGGACAGCGACATCGACGCCGTCGGCACCGATGACGGCATCGGAACGCTGTCGGTCAGTTCCGGGCTCAAAATTAGCGAAGACGAAGACGATACACAACTCCGGGCGTACATCACCGCTGGGAACCGCAGCGGAATCCGCATCGGAACCTACCTGCTCGCACCCTATCCGGGCGGGGCGGCTACCGCCGTCTCAGGATCGCTCCGCGATCCTGATGGCCAATCGGAAACGCGAGGCGTTTCTGATGACGCCGGCCCGGAGCGGACTGGCAGGCCCCCGGGCAACGAGAAACTCTTCTGTCGGATCACCGCTCTCGAATACGTCCAGGAGTTTCGCGCCGACGACGCCACCGAGATCCACGCCCGCCGGGCGATGCGAAACGGGGGGATCGAAGAGAAAGATTACAAGTTCATGGCGACGCTCGAACCGATAGCCGTTCTGTATCACGACGGAGGCGGGTTGAAACGACGAATGACCGACCGCGTTCCGAAACCCGAAACCGCAGTCCGCCCGGCGACCGACACCGAGGAGATCAAAACCGGCCTGAAAATGCCCGATGACGGCGTCTTTCTCGGTCATCTCGCGGTTGGCGGCGAAAAGGTACGGACCGCCGCCCAACCCCCGACCATCGACTACCGCCTGAAAGACGACTACGCCGACGGCGACCCGCTGGTCTTTCGACACACCCTCATTGCGGGCGGAACCGGATCGGGCAAGACCCATGCCGCCAAAAACGTTCTTAGACAGTACTTAGACGACGATCTCAGCTACGAGATGGACGATGGCCGCGACGTGTCGCCGGCGGTCGTCCAGTTCGATCCCCAAGACGAGTACGCCCAGATGCACGACGACAACCCCGCGATCACGAGCGGAGACGAACGGGGCTTCGACCGCGAGGGGATCGTCCACGGCGGACACACCGACACGACGGCGTTCGTTCCACGAGTCGGCGATGCTCGCTACTCGACCGATGATCACCATGCCGAGCAGGTCGAGTTCACCATCCCCTTTTCGATGGTGCGCGCAAACAAATGGCTAGTTGCGGGCAGCGATCTGAACGACAACCAGTACAACGCACTCAGTTACCTCCTCCGGCGCTTTTTCAAACAGCACGGAAACGACGGAACCTACGAGGGGTTCAAAACGTTCCTCGATGATCCCGCCTTGCGCGAGGAACTCCATGAGAACGGGCGGGTCCACGAGGCGACCTTCGACGCGGTAAAACGCCGTGCATACGGGTTCGAAGCCGTGTTCGACCAGGACGCCCCTCCTATTACCGATCTGATCCACCAGTTCGTCCGCCCCGGCGGGCTGACCGTCGTGCCCACCTACCACATCAACGATAGCCGCGCGACTGAGGTTGTGGTACTTGCCCTCGCTAGCCTCCTAGTCGATGGAAAACTCTCGAACGACTCCGATTTCGACCGTATTAAGGAGACGCCGCTCGTACTGGGCATGGACGAAGCCCACAATTTCCTCACCGACGCCGAAAGCGCCCAGGCTCGGAAGGTGATCGGAAAGTTCACCGAGGCCGCCAAACAGGGCCGCAAAGAGCGACTGGGCCTGTTTTTGATCACACAAGATCCACAAGACATCGCCGAATCCGTGTTCAAACAGATCAACACGAAGGTGGTCCTGAATCTCGGCGACGAAGACGCCATTTCGGCGGTGAACATCCCGCAAAATCTGCAGGGGAAAGTCCCCTATATGGAAAAAGGCCAGATGGTCGTGTACTCGCCGGACAACTCCGAGCCTGTCGAGGTGATGGGGCTTTCGAAGTGTCTGACGAACCACGGATAGCTATCATTCACTGTTTTGCCCCTTGCGACAGTATCAACAACCATGCGATTGGGAATCGACACTGCAGCGACCGGTGGTACACTCATCGTCATCGGACTCGTTCACCTCCTCGCTCCGGGACGACTGCTCACCGCCGCTACCGTCGCCTACGACCGCACGCTTGACGTAACGTTTTCGCCCGAATCGAAGGCCGTTCGCCGGGTTCGACTTGTCGGCCTCGTCATGATCGCCCTGGGCACGATCCTCAGCGCGGGCGAAGAAACCCGTTCCGTTGCCATCGAAAAACATAATTAGAGAAATTAGTTCTATGGGTTTTATAAAATATATTATCGTTTCTTAGTCCGTTATGAAACGTTATTAGAACCCTGCTATTGGCGTGAAATGGCGAGAAATTACTTTAAAATTCTTATTATTATATACGATTGGCGATCCTATCATGAATCAGATACGAGGTACTATCGATGTCAATGCCCTCCATCCACAACGACGACACGTCCGCTCACACTGATGCCAACGTACAGAGTTCGAATCATTCGACCGCCTCCATCGCTGCACTCGCACGCCCGATCGAGGCCGCCGCCTTCTGGAGCGCAATTGCCCTTCCGTTTCTCTATCTCCCGTTGCTGTTCGAGGGATTATCCACGACTTCCCAGTTTACCGCGTTTTTCGCCCTGCTCGGACTGCACGCCCTCGCTATCGTCTGTGGTCACCGATACAACCGCGAGTGAGCTGGTAGCGATACCCGATCCGAATAGCAGAGCAACCCGTGTTGGAATAGTTACAGTCGCCGCCGTGCGGCGGCACGAAGTGCCGGCAGTTCCGCGGCGAGTTCGCGGCGTTTGATCAGACAGAAGCCGGCGAAGATCACGAGAAAGCCGGCGGCGGTGGCGGGATCGAGTTCCTCTCCGAGCAGCAGCCAGCCCGATACCGCAGCGAATACGGGTGCGATGTAGGAGACGAGATTGATCTCGATGGGGCCGAGCCGATCAAGCAGATCGAAGTACAACAGAAATCCCAGTCCACTCGAAACCACCGAGAGATAGACGAGTGCACCGACCGCCACAGGAGTCACCTCGACAGCCGCGAGCGACTCACCAGGCAGACCCGCGCTCGCGACGTGCATCACGACCGCGCCGACGACCATCGACCAGCCTTCGAGGGTTTCGACCGGGAGGGTTGCCTCGCTGCGCCGGAGCAGGACGCTTCCGAGCGCGAACGCCGCCGCCGCACCGAGTATCAGGCCCGTTGCGAGCACGTTCGCTGAAAGCACGTTGTCGGGATCGAGCTGTGAGAGAACTGCAACGCCGACTAGTCCGAGACCCATACCCGCGAGTCCGGCGGGAGCGAGGCGTTCGCTCGGCAGCCAGATCCGGGCGAACGCCGTCGTCAATAGCGGCGAGAGGCTGACGATCACGGCGGCTGCGGCGCTGGTGACGCTCTGTTCGCCGACGAACAGCAGGGCGTGATAGCCCGCAATGAGAAAGACGCCACCGATGACCGTAAGCCCCCACTGACCGCGGGTGCGGGGCACCGGGTGATCGGTCGCGTAGACGGCGTATGCGAGGATGCAGACGGCAGCGAGATCGAATCGAAACGCCGCGAACAGCACGGGCGGGAAGTACGCCAGTCCGGCCTTGATCGCCATGAACGCCGTTCCCCAACAGGCCGCAAGCAGGAGAAACGACGCGAGGGTCCGATAGCGGCTCACGCAGAGGGTGTGGCCCCCGCGCCCTTGAACGGTTCGCATCGGGAGATGATTTATATGGGATCGCTGCCGTACTCCACGGTATGGCCACGTACGGCCGTCAGTCCCTGCGCGACCGTTTCGACACTGCCCCCACCCCCCACATCGCTCACTCACCCCGAACCCATCACCGGGACTTCTACGTCGCCACCGACGGCTCCTATCATCAGTCCCCGGAACGAGGGGGCATGGGCGTCATCGTCGAGACCCGCGACGGCACCCGGGTCGCCCGCTACGCTCTGCCGACCGCGGCGGCGGACAACAATGTCGCCGAGTATCAGGCGCTGCATTTCGGTCTGGATGTGCTCGCTGCACGCGCCCCATCGACCGCCCGGATCGGCGTGCTGACCGATCACGACGTGCTCGCAGCGAACGTCAACGCCACAACCCTCCCTGCCCACGAGGGCTGGCCGACCGAGGAGATCACCGTCCCGCCCGGGAGTCGCTACCACTGGCGTGGGATTCGCGCCCGGATCGCCGGCTTCGAGGAACTCCGGGCAGCGGTCATCGACGGTGCCGACAACCCGGCTCATCCGCTTGCGAACGCACCCGAGGAGTACGCCCACGTCAACCGCGAACCCGCCCGGTGTGTCCGGCCCGATGTCTCGCGGGCAACGACCAGTCCCGGGGCACCCCCACCCTCGCGGGCCAACCGCCACGCGAGCGATTAATCGAGGACTGCGGGCCGTTCGAGTTCCAGCCCATTCGCCGTCACTGTCTCGGTCGGCCAGTCACCCGTCTTAGTGAGCACCTCGACGCCGTCGGCGGTGACCAGCGCTGTGTCCTCGCTTTTCGCTCCCTGTACCGTTGGGTTCCAGGCATACGTCATCGGCAGTCGGACGCGGGCGTCGTGGTGGGGTGTGGCGATCCACTCCCGTCCCGCATACCCCGTTGCTCCGCCCTGGTGGTGGTGTTTCCACTCGCGGGCGTAGCTCATCTCGCGGTAGGCCGACCGAATCGCGTCGAACACTTCGCGGGCCCGGCCGCCACGCCGCCCCACCTCGCGGGTGGCCGCGAGCGCTGCCGTCTCGACATGGGCGGCGACTTCGTGACGGGATTCGAGCCAGTCGGGTGGATCGAAAGCGACGGTGCGGGTACAACTCGCATGGAGACCGTTCCGACGGGCTGTCACCGATGCGAGAGCGTAACTACCGAGTTTCGTCGTCGTGGGCGTGTAGTGGCGGTACTGTTTGGCTCGCTTTTCGCCGCCGACGAGGGTTACCGGCGAGTCGATCCCCCGGGCGGCCAGCTCCCGGCGCAGATCGGCGGCGACCTTGCGTTCGGTGTCGGTCGGTTCGATATCCCGGCAAACCGTCTCGATCACCTCGGCGGTGTCGTGCCCGAGTTCGCGGTAGCGATCCATCTCGTCGGTAGTGAGCGGCTGTCGAAGCCCCGAAGCGTCCAGCGACCGACAACCGGGGACATCGAAATCCGCCGCCGCCGGCCGGGCGGTGTAGGAGGCGACCGCATCCGCGAGCGAGCCGGTGTGCCAGGTGTATTCGAGGACGCGCTCGCCGGACAGTTCCTCGGCGGCGAGCCGTTCGGCTTCGATGTTGTCGGTAACCACGACGACCTCGTCGCCGTCGTAGCCGGCGGCGGCGACGCCGATCTCGCCCGCGCGGTCGACGATATTGCTTCCGCCGGTGAGCCATGCGAAGTTCTCGGGGTGAGCGAACCAGACCGTCTCAACCCCGTATTTCGTCCGATAGGTGTCGAGTCGTGTGCGTTTCACGGATGTACCTCTCGGGGCGAGCACACAAAACTGACGAACGGTCGGACAGACCTATACGTGCCCGGACCCGAGATCGAATCGATAGCCATGACCGGAGTCACTACCGGGTGGGAGCGATGAGACGCTCGCAACTGCGAACCCTGCTTTTGGCGACGACGGGGATCACCTACGTCCTGTTGTTGCTCGGGATATACACCGCCGCCGCCGGCGCAGGCCTGACCTGTGGGGCACGCTGGCCGCTGTGCGATGGGGCGGTGTTCGGGCTCTTTCCCGCCAACTGGCCGAGTTTCATCGAGTGGTTCCACCGTCTCGTGGCGATGACCGCCGGGTTCATGATCCTCGGTAGCGCGTACGGCACGTGGCGCTACGCGAACGACCGGCGGATGAACGGCGCAATGGCCGTCGCAGTCGTTTTCCTGCCCATCCAGATCTGGCTCGGTGCACAGACGGTCCTCACGTACACGTTTCTTGCGCTGACCGGACATTTCATCACCGCAGTCGTGATCTTCGGGGCGATCACCCTATCGACGCTGTGGTATTTCGGAGCCGACGTAGCGAGTCTCGCTCGAGCGCGCTCGGTACTGCTCGCGGTGATCGCGCTGTATCCCGTTTTCGTCGCGCTCTCGCCCGGAATCCTCGTCACGCATACCGCAACGGTCCAAGTGATCTACTACGCCATCGGTCTCGCGGTGTTTGCCGGATTCCTGATCGCAACCGTCTGGGCCGGATCGCTCCAATCGACCGCGGACCGACTCGGACAGGTGCGCTCGCTCGCGGCCATTGGCGCGGTTCTGGTCGGGGCGCAACTGCTGTTTGGCCGGTACGTGTACACCGATCTCGTTCGGTTGCTCGACGCTACGCTGATGGCGACGGTGTTTCTGATCGCGGCCGTCGCGGCATGGTTGACTCATCGGGCCGCCCCCGAAGACATCGCGGTCACGGGGACCTAATAGTAGTACAATTCGACGCTGCTCCGACAGTCGCTGCAGTCGGTGGCGGTTCCCTTGAGTCGCTGTTCGTCGATCCCGGCGTCGGTCGCCGTCGCCCTGATCGGGGATCCACAATGTGGACAGGTCACGGCCACGATAGCACTGGACATGAAATACACGTGGTTCGATTCGAGTATAGCTATGACGTGACTAATACGATAATCGACGCCTACATGAAGTCACTCAACCCCGATTGGGAGTCGGATTCGTCCGATTCCTGTTCCGACCATGATTCGGGTTCCGGATTCGACGGCGATTCCGGCTCGCCGGGTTCGGATTCAGGTTCGTCGGTTCCGTATTCGTGATCCGGTTCGTCGAACGCTCCCCCGGAGGCTTCCATGGTCGCCTCCTCACGGCGGCGCTGGGCGTCCTCGACGATCCCCTGAACCTTGTTCGTATCCTCGCCGCTGCCGGTGACGAAGGAAACGTGTTCGGGATCGAACTCGTAACGGGCGGTCATTACGACGGTGAGATCCCGGTTCTTACAGTGATGGGTCATGATCGCCAGATAGGGAAGGATCTCCCGGCGGGCAGTGCCCATGCTGACGCCCTCGCTTTCGGCGATCTTGCGGGCGATGTAATCGCGTCGGTCGCGGGCTCCGCGTGACCGACCGAGTTTCGACCAGTAACTCGGTGGTCCGTATCGCGTCCAGCCACCCTTGGGTTCGTCGCGGGCGGCCGCGACCCCGGCGGTCATGTCGTCAGTGGCGTAGCGCCAGAACGAGTAGTTCTGCGTGGCTCGTACCCGCCCGAGCCAGCGGTCGGCCTTCGCGAGCGATCCGTAGGCGCCTGCAAGTTCAGCACCCTGAAAGTCCTTCGGGACGTTGTCCTCGATCCAGTCGATCAGGTCATCAGGGGTTTCGTCGACATCGTAGGAAGCATACAGCGCACCCTGGGCGGTTTCCTCCTTGATCACCGCATCGAGGAAGTCGAAGATTCCCGTCGTGCGGTCGCGTTCGCCGGTGACGACCGCGTCCCTCGTCAAGCGCTCCTCTTGTTCGGCGATGGCCTGTAAGTCGTTGATCGCCGACCGCAGGTCGCCGTTTGTCCCCTCGGCGATGGCTTCGAGGGCTTCCTCCTCGAACTCGACCCCTTCCTGGCGACAGATATCGCGCAACACGGGGACGATCGACCGCGCTGCCACGTCCCGGAACTCGATGGTTTCACAGGCGTCTCGGAGGGTCCGGGACATGTCGTAGAACTCATTTGCGATCAATACGACCGGCTGATCGGCGGATTTGATCACGTTGGTCACCGCCCGCAAACCGCCGCGGTCGACGTTGCCGTGGAAATTGTCGGCCTCGTCCAGAATCACGAGCCGTCGTCCGCCGGCCCCGCCGGTCAGCGTGCCGCTTTTGGCCGCCTCACCCGCGATCCGTTCGACGACATCGGCCTTGCGCTGATCCGAGGCGTTGAGTTCGATGACGGGCCAGCCCATGTCGGTTGCGAGTGCGTGGGCCGCCGACGTCTTCCCGACGCCGGGGCTGCCGTGCAAAACCACCGCATCGCGGTGTTCGGTCCACGTTTCGGCCCACTCGCGGAGCTGATCGCGGGCCTTGTCGTTGCCCCGGACCTCCGCGAGCGTCGAGGGCCGGTACTTCTCCGTCCAGTCCATTGTCGATGGTACGACCGAGTCCAGTTTAGGGGTTGCGAAACCCGTACTGTCGGTCGTAATCTCGTACGTGAGTTCAGTACTAATTTTCAGAGTATTTTCATAATTAATTATAATATATAGTATCATTACTGAAATCCTGTGCTGCAGCTATACCTATGTGAGCGAATCCTACAACAGTCTATAGCCAACAGTATATTTCCGGATGGGGCGCCAACACCGGACGATGTCGGATACAGAAAACAGATTTGACCGAGAGCGCAACCGTGCAATCGAGGACTTACAGCGCAACACAGTCCTATCGTTTTACGTTGGGATGGTTCTCGACGAGACCGACGGGCAGGCAATCGAGTACCAACTACAGACCGATTCCGATGACCCACAGACGCTCAATAACGTGAATCTCGTACACCTGGCGATGGTGCTGAGCGTGATCGCCGAGGACGCGGACGCGACCCTCGAAGAGGTCGCCGAAGCCGCCGTCGAACGAGCAAGAGCGGAGAACCTCCCTCAGCAGGTGTAGCCACCGAGATCGTCGTCCCCTCGGTCCGCCGTCCCGGGGGACTCGGTCAGGGAGTGCTCCAAAGACCTGCCAAGCGTGTTCCTTCGAGCGATCAACAGCCATCGCCGCGTCGCGGGCCGTGGTCCGTTCGTTCGACCGGACGAAAACGGTTCGTCATCGGTGTTGGTTCTTTTGAGTTGGATTAAAGGATTTCATCATGTTCATAATAAAATTATTTACGTAAAAACGGTATTTCACCGGTGATGGACGATACAGAGGGCAACCATACCGACCGGCGAATCGACGTGTTTCTACTAAACGACAGACGTTTATGGGCGGTCTCGGAACGGTCGCGGGGGCGATGGCATTCGGTCGATCCGCGACGGCCACGGACGACGAGGCGGTAACTGACAGCGAGGGTAGCCAAAGCAGTAGGGGTGGGGCGGACAACGCCATCGCGTTCATCACCGACGGTGCCGGCTTGACCCAGATCAGCTCGGCACGCTATCTGAACGCATACCAAGAGGACCCCGAGCGCTATCCGCTAAACGTCACACCAGATGAAACGACCCACGGCCTCGACCGCCACGACGCCCACGGCACCATCACGACGTTTCCCGATGACCCCAAGGAGATCATTACCGACTCCGCGGCCGCGGCGACGTCCTTTGCAACGGGTGTTAAGACCTACAACGGAGCTATCGGTGGCTACCGCGAGGACGGCGAGTTCGTCCCCGTCGAGACCGTTCTCGAAACGGCTCGTGACGAAGGCTACGCGACCGGACTGGTGACGACCACCGAACTGACCCACGCGACCCCGGCGGCGTTCGCCTCGCACGTCCCCGAACGAGGGATGCAGGAGGAAATCGCCCGTCAGTTCGTCGAAGAGAGCGGCGTCGACGTGATGCTCGGCGGCCAGCGGACGGACTTCACCGCCAAGGGGCGCGAGGACGGCGAGGACCTCATCGCCGCGGCGAGAGACCGAGGCTACACCTACGTCGAGACTGCAGACGAACTCGATACCATCGAAGAAGCGCCGGTGCTGGGTCTGTTCAGCGAGGAGAGCCACCTGGATTACTACGTCGACCGACAAAACCGGGATGGAAACACCCAGCCGGGTCTCGCCAGCATGGCGCGAAAAGCCATCGAACTGCTCGAACACCGGGCCAGCTCGGAGAAGGGCTTTTTCCTCATGATCGAATCCGGTCGTGTCGATCACGCAGGTCACGCAAACGACCCGGCCATCGTTCCCGAACAACACGAGGCCTCGATGGTCGCGGGCGAACTCATCGACTACGTGGACGACTCGGGATCGACGTATCTCGTTTCGACGGCCGATCACTCGACCGGTGGGATGTCGCTCGGGCGGGACGGGCCCTATGATTTCGAGATTAGCGTCATCGATGCGTTGCAGGCGAGCGCCACTCGCTTCACCACCATGCTCGAAGCGGCCGACTCCGTGTCCGAGACGAAATCCATCGTCGCGGAGTGGAGCGGTATCGACAACCTGACCGACTCGGAACTGGCCGAACTGCGAAGCGATTCGGCGGCGATTCAGGGCATCATCAACGAACGCGCCCGCATCGGTTGGACGACGAACGGCCATACCGGAGCCGACGTACCGGCGTTCGCGCACGGACCGACCGCCGAGTACTTCGATGCCGTTCGTGACAACACCGACATCGCGCGAGCGCTCGCAACGGCATTGGGATTCGAGGAGTAGCTGAATCCCGTCGTATCGTCCGTCTCCAGTATAAATACCGAAAATACAGTAATACTATAGGTATCCCTGATCGGCGAGCAATTCCCCGTTGAGCACGCTCGCGCCCGCCGCGCCCCGGAGGGTGTTGTGTGCCAGACAGTCGTACTGGACGCCGGTGTCGGTTTTCTGGATCCCGCCGGCACAAACCGCCATCCCGTTTTCGCGCCCGCGGTCCAGCCGGGGCTGGGGGCGGTTAGGGTCCTCGAAGACGTGGATCAGCTGGTCGGGCGAGGAGTGCAGATCAAGCGAGGGGGCCTCGCGCATCGTCTCGGCGGCCTCCTCGGCAGTCGCGTCCTCATCGAGGTCGGCCCAGACGTTTTCTAGATGGCCGTCGAGAGTAGGGATCCGGTTGCACGAGGCGGAAACGCTCATATCGTGGCGGTCGAGTTCCGCGCCGTCGAAATTCCCGAGCAGCTTGCGTGATTCGTTTTCCATCTTGCCCTCCTCGCCGCCGATGTGGGGCAGGGCGTTGTCGATGATCTCCATCGAGGT
>CAYOFZ010000017.1:0-20951 GCA_964403315.1 uncultured Halobacteriales archaeon
GGATGGCGCTCGCGTACAACGCGGTGCTGACGGGCTCGCCGCTGGTCTTTCCCTATCAAGTGTATGCCCCCCTCGACGGTCCAGGATTTGGTCTGCGACGCATCAACAGCTACTCGATCCAGTATACCCCGATATTGGCGTTGCGCACGAACGCATACGTGCTCTGGTATTTCGCAACGCGGTGGTTCACCGCCGGGATCCTCGGCACCGCGTGTGCATTGACTGGACTCGCCATTACCATCCGGCGCTGGCGAGACGACGGTATGGGTCGAGTCGCTGAAACCGTGCTTGCAGGATTGTTCGTGTCGATCCCGCTTGGCAACGTCGCGTTCTGGGGAAATTACAATGTATTAGGGACGATGACCGATCCGGCGGACGGCCTAATCTCGTTGTTGGGTCCGTACTATCATTTCGATCTGCTCGTGCCGCTATCGATATTCGCCGCGCTGGCGGTAGTAACCGGCTGGCGGTGGATCTATGGATGGGCTTATGAACGCTTTTCGCCACGTGATGCCGTCGTGGTGCTGGCGGTCGTGCTCGCGGTGAGTATAACAGTGGTCGGCGCGGCCGAGGCGAGCGTGGTCTCGACGCCGGTCGAGCGAAACTCCGCGTACACGGAGAAGTACGAACAGGTGTACGAGCCCTTCGAGGAAACCAACTTCGACAATGCCCTCGTGTTCCTGCCGGGAGAACGACTGATCAATCCGTTCCAGTACCTTCGCAACGATCCTGGCTTCGACGGGCCGGTGGTGTACGCGCTTGATCGCGGCCCCACCGGGGATTTCGCCGTGCTGGATACCTTCCCGAACCGAACGTATTACCGATACGCGTTCCATGGTGAGTGGTCCGCGCGCGCGGATAGTTACGTCGTTCCGGAACTCGAACCCCTCTCGGTTCGGGAAGGCGATGCGCTCGCCGCCGAGACCACCGTCGGCGTGCCCTCGGACTCAGACGTCGAACGCGCGAGGGTGCAACTGACGGCGGGCAACGAAACTATCGATTACATCATCGACGATCCCGGCGAGCAGATCAGCGTCGACTGGCGGACGGGATCGAACACGGCCCGGTTGGAAGCGCTCGACGGGAGGTCCGTAGCCGTCGGGGCGACCGACGAGGTCGTTCTATCGGTCACGCTGGTTGGGCCCGATGGTTCGACGCTCACCTACCGCCAGGAGACGACGGTCCGGACCACCGGCGAGCGCGTCGAGGTTATCTGGCCATCCGAGCGATCGGTCTGTACACTCGGAACCCAGTGTGGCAATGCGGGAACTTATCTTCCCAACCATCCCGAACTCTACCCCGAGTGGGTTTCATTCGAAACCCGGATCACGACGGCCTAACGACGGCGTTCTTCGACGCCGACCTTCAGGATCGACTTGGCGATGGCCGTGCCTCCCTGAATCGGGTCGAGTTTCGTCTCGCCAGCGCGTTCGCGGTACTCGATGGGCGTTTCCCGGACCGCGTACCCACGCATCAGTGGACGGATGAGCAGTTCCGCCGACAGCCCGGTGTTTTCAGTCCATTCGATGGATTCGACGACCTCGTGGCGGTACGCGCGCATGCCGGTGGTCGTATCGTGGACGCGCCGACCCATGAGGGCGCTCGCAAGCACCGCGAACAAATGGTTGCCCAGTCGGTTGAACGCCGGCATCGCGTCCGCGCCGTGATACAGACGGTCACCACTGACCACGTCATAGCCCTCGTTTATCGCATCGAGAAACTCGGGGAGTTGTTCCATTGGGTACGTATCGTCGCAGTCGGTCGTTACCACGATTGGCCGATCGGGTGCGAGGATCGCCTCGCGGACGGCGACGCCGTAGCCTTGAGGTTCCTGTTCGATCACACGAGCACCGTGTTCGCGGGCGATCTCGGGGGTCCGATCCGAGGAACTGTCGACGCAGACGACCTCGGCCTTTCCGTCGGTCACACGCTCAATGTCGTTGAGTACGGTGCCGACTGCCTCCTCCTCGTTGTAGGTTCCCATCACGACGCTCATGTCTTCGAAGGTGTACTCCTCGGCGTCGGGTTCGCTTTCCTCCCCACTCCGATGCTTGAGTCGACTCATCGGTCCCCCATTATGAACGCGCACACTTGGTTATTCAGTTTTTAATGCGGGACGCATACCTCTGTTTTCGATTCGGAAACGATTTTGGGCTACCTAAATTCCCTTGGCTGGAGGATGGATTACAGCAGTATTGACATCGTTCACCATCAAGAGGTATTGAGAGGGTTTCAGGGGTAAGACTTATCCCGTTAGGAGTCCTTGTTTCGGATAGATGACGAACGACGCCGACGACCCGTGGTGGCCACCTGCGATGTTCACCGAACAGATGCAGGAGGCAGGCGAAGAGGCGATTGAGCAGCAACAACAGCTGTTCGCGCAGTGGCTCTCGGGGATGAATGCCACCGGTAACGCGGGAATGGACGGCCTTTCGCAGCTCTCGGCGATGAGCATGGGGGCGGCGACGTTCAAAACCCGCGTCCAGAGCGGCGGGCGCATCTCCATCCCCGACGCGGAGCGAGAAGCACTCGATATCGACGAGGGCGATATCGTTCAGACAATCGTCATTCCCCTCAACACCAACAATGACTGACACGACACCCATCACCCAGATGTTCGACGCACAGCGCGCACTGATCGAGCAGAGCAATCAGGCGTTCACGCAGAGTCTCGCACTGCAACGCGAGACCTTCGAAGCGTTCCAGAACACCTTCGACACCCAGGAGTCGGCCCAGCGCCGGAGCGTCGAGGCGACCCAGCGGGCCGTCGACGCCTATTTCGAGGCATACGAGGACGCCGGCCTCGACGGCGCGGGCGTTTCGGAGGTTCACGAGGTCGTTGACGAGCAGTTCGACGCCTTCCTCGACCTCCATGAGGAGTCCTGGGACACCTTCGAGGACTTCGCCGAGGAAAGCACCGATGCCTACGACGAGTTCATCGAGCAACTCGAAACGGCGGCCAACGACTCGACTGAGGCGGCCCTCGACGCGAGCGAGCGCGCCGAAGAGCAGACCGAGATCGCCGTCGAGTCCGCCGACGACGCAACCGACGCGGTCCAGCAGTAACCGAAACCACCTTTTTGGTACTCCCCACCATATTTTCCACGATGGCAGAGACACAACTACCCATGTCGGATCCCGAACAGTGGAACGAATTCATGCACGCGATGAACGAACAGTTCTCACAGACGTTGGAACAGAACGTCGAAACCCAGGCGGCGTTCGTCGAGTCGTGGGTCGACGCGCTTGAAACGACGACCGACGCCGATCAGCTCGCCGACGGCGTCGAGGGCTACGCCGACGCCTACGCCACCTGGATCGAAGCCTCCCAGCGGGCCTACGAGCGCTCGATGGACGCGGTCGCCGACGACGCCGTCGCGCCCGAGGAGTTCCGCGACATCTGGCTCGATGCCGCAAACGAGGCGTTCAAGGACGTTACCGACACGACAGCCTTCGCCGCCGCCACGGGCCAGACCGTCGAGGATGCCCTTGAATACCGCCAGGAGATCGACGAGATGGCCAACGAGACGCTGCACGAACTCGGGTTTGCGACCAAACGCGACGTCGAGGAGGTCGGCGAGCGGTTGATCGAACTCGAACGCCGCCAGCACACGGTCGAGGAGAAACTGGACACCGTCATCGACCACCTCGAAGACGAAGAATGACCGCCAACCCGTTCACCGTCGGCCTCGAGATGTACCGCGAGAGCTGGGAGCGCACCGCCGACACCATCGAGAAGAGTAGCGAAGCTCCCGAGCAGTTCGAGCGCATGGCCGAGGTCGATGTCGGAACGACCCCCAGCGAGGTTGTCTACGAGGAAAACAAACTCGAACTCCTGCACTACGAGGCTCAGACCGACGACCAGCACGACGTACCGATTCTCATCACGTACGCGCTGATCAACAAGCCTTACATCCTCGATCTCCAGCCCGACCGCAGCGTCATTCGCACCCTGCTGGAGAACGGCTTCGACATCTACATGATCGACTGGAACGAGCCCTCGACGCTCGACGCCTCGCTCACGCTGGAGGATTACGTCACCCGGTATATCGACAACTGCGTCGATGTCGTCCGCGCGCGCTCGGGGCAAGACTCGATCAACATTCTGGGATACTGTATGGGCGGGACGATGAGCGTGATGTACGCCGCCCTCGAACCGCAGAAGGTCCAAAACCTCGGGCTGATGGCCACTGGACTCTGTTTCACAGGCACGGGTGGTGTCCTCGAACTCTGGGGCGAAGAGGAGTACTACTCGCCCGGAACCGTCACCGACACCTTCGGCAACGTTCCGGCGGATTTCCTCGATATCGGCTTCGCGGTGATGGATCCCGTCCAGAACTTCGTCACCAAGTACGTTCAACTGTACGACAACCTCGAAGACGAGGAGTTCGTCGAGAACTTCGCGCGCATGGAACGCTGGATCAGTGACGGGATCGATGTCGCGGGCGCGACCTACGAGCAGTTCCTCGAGGACATCTATCAGGACAACAAGCTCTACGAGAACGAGCTGTACCTCGGCGATCAGCACGTCGATCTCTCGAATATCGACATGCCCGTCCTCCAGATCGTCGGCGAGTACGACCACCTCGTTCCCTCGGAGGCGAGCAAACCCTTCAACGAGGTCGTCGGCAGCGACGACACCGAGATCATGGAGTTCCCCACGGGCCACATCGGGCTGTCGGTTTCCTCGAAATCCCACGCCGAACTCTGGCCGAGCGTCTGTGAGTGGTACGAGGAACACTCCACAGTCGAGGAATCCGGGGCAGAGCCCGTCGAAGAACCCGAAGAACCCGACGCCGCCCTCGCGGAGGACGTCGCGGGCGACGAAAGCGGCGTCACCGAAACTCCCGAGTCCGAAGGCGAGGATGAGTCGAATACCGATCTCGAAACGATTTACGGCGTGGGTCCCGAGTTCGCCGAACGCCTCCGGGATGCCGGCGTTCCGACCGTTGAGGCGCTCGCCGAGTCCGATCCCGACGAGATCGCCGCGAACAGCGATCTCTCCGCCGAGTTGGTCGAAGAGTGGGCCGAGCAGGCGAGGACGACCACGACCGAGGACTGACTCCCGGTAGCCGGTCAGTCTACCCCTCGCTTCGAGTACCAGGACAACACTTAGGTAGGTACGATAGCATACCTCACATATCGGAGCGGGGCGTCCGACTCCGTGATCACCATGGGATTCGAGGATCGAACCTGTGTAATAACGGGCTCGTCGAGGGGTATCGGGCGCGGCATCGCCGAGGAACTCGCAGACAAGGGCGCTAACGTCGTGGTGAACTATCGCTCGTCGAAAAACGAAGCCGAGGATGTCGTCGAAACCATCAACGCCGAGGGCGGCGACGCCATCGCCGTCCAGGCCGACGTCACCGACGAGGCCGAGGTCGCCACCATGCAGCGGAAGGTCCGCGAGGCGTTCGGCCCGGCCGACGTGCTCATTAACAACGCCGGCGTCACCGACGATACGCGATTTTTCGAGATGACGCGGTCGGAATGGGACAACGTCATCGACGTGAACCTCGATGGTATGTTCGTCTGTACGAAGGCGTTTTTCGACGACATCTCCGAATCCGACAACGGCCGGCTCGTCAATATTTCAAGCGTGGTCGGTAAACAGGGCAATTTCGGGCAGGCCAACTACGCCGCCGCGAAAAGCGGGATGTTCGGGTTCACGCGCACGATAGCGCTCGAACTCGCCGACAGCGGCTCGACCGCGAACTGTGTCGCCCCCGGGTTTACCCAGACGGACATGCTCGCCGCCGTTCCCGACCGCGTCCAGGACCAGATCCGCAAACAGATCCCGCTTGATCGCTTTGCGACCGTCGAGGACATCGCCCATACCACTCGCTTCATCGCCAGCCCCGAGGCGTCGTACATCACCGGCGAAGTGATCGACGTCAACGGCGGGATGGACCTCTAACCTAGTCGCCCAATGGGTTATCGGTGCGTGCGGCGTGTCCGCGTGATGTCGCCGTGGCGCTCAACGCACCGGGACCCACGTCGAAATCGAACACCGCCTTCGGAATCGCAAGGGTACAGCAGGCGTTTGGAACGTCGACTACGCCGCTGAGATGGCCTTCGACGGGCACTGTACTCAACAGCATATAGACCTGTTCGGCCGTATAGCCGAAGTTCCCCAGGTAGTCGATGGCATCGAGACAGGCCTGTCGATAACCGACGTGAGGATCGAGATACCGCTGGGTGCCGTTCTCGGTTACGGAATACCCCTCGAACACGAGATATTCGGAGAATTCGGGGCCCATGTGTCCCGGCTCGAAGATCGGATGATCAACGCCGAACTCCTGCATTCCGTCCTTGACGAGATCGACGCGCAGATCGATATAGCCCGGCATTTCGATACCCCCGCAGAACGAGATCTCGCCGTCACCCTGTGAGAAGTGAATATCGCCCATCGAGAGGTTGCCACCCTCGACGAACACCGGAAAATACACCCGCGAACCGAGCGACAGATCCTTGATATCCACGTTTCCACCTTTTCACGCGGCGGGACCGTTCGTGCGGCCTCCTGTGCGGCTTCTTCGGCTTCGTCGCCCTCCAGTTTCCCCATGAGCGCTCCGTCGGCTTCCGGCGGAAGGGCGGCGGGTGGCTCGTCCTCCTTCGTCGGGTGGTTCGGGATCTCCCTGTTATCCGTTTCGATGAGCTGTCGTTTCCTCTCGTTCCAGGTTTCGAGGAGCTCCCGTGATGGGGCCGTGCCGACGAGTCCCGGGTGGATCATTCCCTCGAAACTCACGTCCGGGATGTGACGCGATGTCGCCTCGACCCCGTGCAGATCCCAGACCGACTTGTGTGCATTGGGGAACTGATCGGTGAGAAATCTGCCACCGTTTTGCTGGGAGAAGATCCCGTTAAATCCCCATTCGTGTCCCTGAAACGCACCGATATCGAGGATATCCATCACTAGTAGATCGCCCGGCTCGGCTCCCTTGACCTCGATCGGGCCACTCAAATAATGAACCTGATTGAGATCCACGTCCCGAATGTCGTTTGCGCTGTCGTCGTTGTCGATCTGTCCGCCGGTCCATTCGAGACACTCGACGCGAAATTCGTCACCAGGATCGACACTAATGATCGCCGGAATATCTGGGTGCCAACGGTTGTGGAGCGGCATTGGCTGATCGTTCGGTGGCTTTTCGATATCGACCTCGATCTTCGTCTCTGGCATGACTCCCGTTACCAATGTCCGATAACTGTATTATAAGTACCGCCCTTTTATGCGAAGCCCAGATATCGTGACGGACGGTCGATCCTGTACCCCCGTACTTATAAATCACCTCCATGTGTGCTACGAACATGGACCGCGTTGCGATCATCGGCGCGTCGATGACCCGGTTCGGCCAGCGGGAGGGGTGGCTCCGAGACCTGCTCGCGGAAGCCGCACTCGACTGCCTCGCGGACGCGCCAATCGAACCCGACGGAATCGAGCACCTGTACGTCTCGAACATGGCGAGCGGCGAGTTCGAGGGCCAGACCGGCGTGCCTAACATGCTCGCTCACGATATCGGAGCCGTCCCGGCCTACACCCAGCGCATCGATCAGACCAGTTCCAGCGGCGGCGCGGGCACCTTCGCCGCTTGGCAGTCGGTCGCAAGCGGCGCGAGCGAGATGACCCTGCTGGTCGGCGGCGAGAAGATGACCCACCTCTCGACGGGCGAATCGACCGACGTGATCGCCTCGATCACCCATCCCGTCGAGTACAAACACGGGGTGACGCTCCCCTCGTTTGCGGGCCTCACGGCGCGGTACTACCTCGAACAATACGACGCGCCCCGCGAAAGTTTGGGCAAGGTGGCGGTGAAAAACCATGCAAACGGCGTCGACAACCCCCACGCCCAGTTCCAAAAGGAGGTTACCCTGGAGGAAGTCCTCGATTCGCCGGTCGTGGCCGATCCCCTCCGGCTCTACGATTTCTGCCCGATCACCGACGGCAGTGCCGCATTGTTGTTGTGTCCCGAATCGGTTGCACGGGAGTACACCGACGACTACGCTCTGATCACGGGGATCGCGGGCGCGACCGACACACACGTCGTCCACGAACGCGAGGACCCCTCGGTAATGGGCGGGGTCGTCGAGTCGAGCGAGGACGCCTACTCGATGGCCGACCGCGAACCCGGGGATGTCGACGTGGCCGAACTCCACGACATGTTCACGATCCTCGAATTCCTCCAGAGCGAGGACCTCGGGTTCTTCGAGAAGGGCGAGGGTTGGCGTGCCATCGAGAACGGCGTCACCGAACCCGACGGCGACCTCCCGATAAACACCTCCGGCGGTCTCAAGTCGAAGGGCCATCCCCTCGGCGCGAGCGGTGTCGCCCAGATCCACGAGCTCTACCAGCAGGTCCGCGGCGAGGCCGGCCCCCGGCAGGTCGAGGCCGACGTGGGACTCGCCTGTAACGTCGGCGGCTTCGGCAACTGCGTGACCACCACCATCCTGGAGGCAGCATGAAGGCAACCAGATACGACGACGGCACGATCACCTACCCCGGTCACCCGGTGGGGCCCGAAGGCGGCGAGCCAGTCGAGGAGATAGACCTGAGCGAGCACACCGCGGAAGTCGTCACTTGGACGACCTCGACGGCGACGCCGCCTGGGGTCCGGGAGCCGAATCATCTGGCAATCGTCGAGTTCGACATCGAGGGCGAGTCGGTGCGCGCGCTCGGCCAACTCACCACCGACGGCGTGGAGATGGGCGACGAGGTCCGGCCGGTCCACGTCGAGGAACTCAGGGAACCGGGCGCGGGGATCCGCGAATCAGCCAGTCAGGACTGGGACGGCTACCGGTTCGAGCCGGTCTGATCGTCGGGGTCGTTTTCCCCGTCCTTGTCCAGTTCCGATCTGATCGAATCGAGTTCGTCCTCGATATCGATCTCAACGCTGCCGTTCGTCGCCGTGTCGGCAGTATCGGCCTCGGAAGGGCGGTCGCGGGGTCGCTCGGTTTCGTCGATCCGGCTGGCGATCTCCTCGCGGAGCTGTCGGGCCTCCTCGATGATCTCCCTGGCGTCGTCGTTTCGTGGCAAGGTGTCACCGCGGGCAGCCTCCTGGAGGTCTCGGAGGGTGTCGTCGAGACGATCGAGGCTCCGCCGGCCCAGATCCTCGGCTCGAGCACGGGTTTGGTCGGCCTCCTCGGCGGCTGTCCGACCGGGGTCGGCAAGTCGCAGCGCCGCCTGCAGGAGTTCGAGTGCGCGGATGTTCGCCTCGAGGACCGTGATCGCGGTGGGGATCGCCTGCTGGTCGGCGAACGTGAGGAGTTCGCGTGGCGTCGGTGGGCGCGGCAACCCGCCGGGGCCACGCGGTGGCCGAGGCTGTTGAAGCTCCGCACGAAGCTCCTCCAACGAGTTCTGGAGCTCGTTGATACGTTCTTCGAGATCGTCGTCCCGAGGTGTTGACATGGCACCGAGTTGGCCGGCGGCGGACAAAAGCGTTGAGTCGCTCGTCGGTAGGTATCCACCATCGCCGACCGATGGATTAGGCGTACCAAAACCTATATACATTTAGGCTCGCCTAACTCCATTCATGGCAGTCACGGACGGACGCGAGATCGATGAACGCGACGAGGCCGCCCCCCTCGTTTCGGCCCTCCGAACGACCCCCGACCGGACGGTGTTCACAGAGGACGGAAACAGCGACGGCTGGATCGCAACCGATCTGACCGTCGAACCGTGGCGATGAGGCGCGGTTAGTTCGCTTCCTCGAGTTCGTCCGCGAGTTCATCGAACGTGTCGATCGTCAGGTCGGGCTCGGTCTCGTAGGGCCCCCAGATCGTGTTCTGGCGGTTGATCCAGACGCTCTGCATTCCGGCGTGGATCGCACCGGGCACGTCCCACCAGCCCGCCGCCACGAAGGCGATCTCCTCGATTGGCGTACCGATCTCGTCGGCGGCGTAGCGGTAGGGTTCGGCCGCGGGTTTGAACGTCTCGACATCGTCTACGCTGATCGCTCCCTCGATCAGATCGTCGATGTCGAGACGTTCAACGAGGGAGTCGAGCATCTCGTAATTTCCGTTGGAAAGCACGTACAGATCGTATCCCATGTCTCGAAGCCGCTCCATACCCGGAACGGCGTCATCGAACACGTCGAGGTCGTGGTACGTCGAGAGGATCGCTTCGCGGTCGTCCTCGTCCACGTCAGCGCCGACGAAATCGAGGGCGTATCGCAACGCGGTGCGATTCATTCCGTAAAACGAGTCGTACTCCTCGATTTCGTTAGCCACCATCGCGTACATCAGCGATCGTTCCCGCCAGAGCTTCGCCACCAGTTTCGGGTCCTCGACATAGTCGGCGAGCGGTTCCTGTACGGTCGTGGTGTCGACGATGGTGCCGTACGAATCGAACGCTATCGTCTCGACACACTCAGGATTGAATGCCATGGGAGTACCGATGTGCCCTACCGTCAAAACGGTGCGGGCAGTTCGGTCCGCCGACGAAAAACCGCCGCTCGCTTCGACCGGCTTACTCGTGGATCGCTTCCTCGACGACGAGCGTGTCGTCTTCGAGGTAGTGATCGATGTGGTGGGCGTCGTCTTCGAGCTCGACGAGGATCTCGCGCAGGATCTCGGCGGTCGCCTGGTCGCCGAGGTTCGTGGCGAGCTCGACGTGTTCGCGCATGCTCTCGATGATGTCGCCGTACATTTCGAGGTCGTTTTCGAGCGAGGTGCGGATGTCGTAGACGTCCTCGCCCTCGAACTCGACGGTTGCGTGGTCTTCCTGGTTCGAGGGACCCGCGATGGGGACGCCACCCATCGCTTGGGCGCGCTCGGCGATCACGTCGGAGCCTTCCTCGACGGTTTCGTAGGCCTCCTCGAAGAACAAGTGCAGGTCGCGGAACTCAGCGCCCTCGACGTTCCAGTGGTGTTTTTTCAGCTGGTGGTAGAGGACGTACGCGTTGGCGAGGTCGGAGTTCAGCGCGTCGATCACCTGTTCGGCCTTCTCTTGGTCGAGGCGAAGCGCGTTGTCCTCGACGGTGTCGGCCGATTGACGGACGGTTTTCTGGGTGCTCATCTCACTTCTACGTAGAACGTCCTCCCTCTTAAAGATTGCTTTCGGAAAAAAGAAATTTTGGCTTTCCTAAAAACTTGTTTTCGGTTATAGTACCAGTGTAGTCCGTACAGTCACCAGTGTTCGGTCGAACGTGGCCGTCGTCACGCCTTTAGTGGCCTCGCGCGAAGCGCCGATATGGCCGATCCCGCAATCCTCGTCGCCGGCGAGACGCTGATCGATTTCCTGCCCGAGCGCCCCGGTGACCTCGATACGGTCGAGCGGTTCACACGCAGGCCGGGCGGTGCGCCCGCGAACGTCGCGGTCGCCCTCGCTACCCTCGATGAGGTACCGTGGTTCTGGACCCGGATCGGCGCGGACCCCTTCGGCGATCTGCTCGCCCGGAGGCTTGATGAATACGGCCTCCTGGATCGGTTCATCGAGCGCGATCCCGACGCGAAGACGACGCTCGCGTTCGTCAGCCACGACGAGGACGCCGACCGCGAGTTCACCTTCTACCGCGACGACACTGCCGACACCCGCATGGAATCCGGACGGGCCGACGACGCGCTCGAAGCGATCTCGTGGGTCCATCTCGGCGGCGTCACCCTTGCGAGCGAGCCCGCTCACACGGCGACGCTCGATCTCGCTACTCGCGCGCGCGATCACGGCTGTACCGTGTCGTTCGACCCGAACGCCCGCCCCGAACTCTGGGCCGACCGCGAGGAGTTCGCGGATCTGGTCGAGGAGATGCTCTCCCGTGTGGACGTACTCAAGGCCACCCCCGAGGATCTCGCCCGAGCGGGTTTCGACGCCGCCGATCCTGCCGATCTCGCCCGCGAGGTCTGCGAGCGGGGTCCTCACACGACGCTGGTGACGCGAGGCCGCGAGGGGGCCGTCGGCGTCGCCACCGATAAAGCCCTGTGGACGGGCGAAGCCACCCATCCGGGCTACGCCGTCTCCCCGGTCGACACGACCGGTGCCGGCGACGCCTTCACCGCCGGGGCCATCGCCGCGCTTCAGGGCGGCGACGGTCTCGACGAGGCGCTGGAGTTCGCCAACGCCGTCGCGGCGACCACAACCACCGCGACGGGGGCGATGACTGCCCTGCCGGATCGGGAGACAGTCGCACGGTTCCGCGAGGAGACCCCCACCGCCGAGTGATCTTTGTAGCTCGGTTGCCGACCCAAGACCATGCATCCACGCGCGGCCGAGTTCTGCGAGCGGGCCCGGGAACGCTACGGGATCGAGATCGAGGTACACGAGTTCGACGAGGGGACCAAAACCGCCGCGGACGCCGCCGACGCCATCGGCTGTGAGATCGCCCAAATCGCAAGCAGCATCGTCATGCGGGCGGACGGAGACGACATGAACAACGATCTCGTGATCGCAGTCACCAGCGGGGCGAACCGGGCCGACGAAGCGGCGGTCGCAACCGCCATCGACGCCGACGGCGTCGGGATGGCGGACGCCGAAACGATCAAATCGAGACTTGGCTGGTCCATCGGCGGCGTGCCGCCGTTCTGTCACGAGAAGGAGGTACCCGTGCTCTTCGATCCGACCCTCGCCGCGTTCGACACCGTCTGGGCGGCCGCGGGCACGCCCGCCGCGGTCTTTCCCATCGACCCCGAGCGTCTCAAGGACTTGGCGGGTGCGACCGAACGCGGGATCGCTGGTTAGAGATCTCCTCGTCGCGGGCGGATCCGCCCTCTCGCGGTCGCGCCATAGCAGTATCCGTGCTGGTAAGTGGCCGCCGCCGATAGCGAGCGGGTGATGCGATACGCGCTCCGGGCGGTCGGCGAGTCGGCGACGGCGACGCGATGCTTGCTCGAAGGCGCGTCCGCGATGGCCTGGGGGCGGTTCGCGGTGCTCGCGGCGTTCGTCGGCGTGCTCACACCGCCGCTGGCCATCGATTTCAACCGCGGTCCCGCAGTCCTCGATACCGTCACCGAAAGTCTTGCCACGCCCTCAGTGGCTATACTGGGAGCGGTGGCCCTCGTCGGGGTGCTCGCGCTCGGGCTGTTTTTGCTCGGAACGGTCTTCGAGTTCGTCTTCCTCGAAGCTCTGCGGGGCGAGCCGATCCGACTCGTGGCCGGCGGCAAACGATGGTGGCACGCCGGTGTTCAGGTGGTTGCCTTCCGGCTCGTCGTGTTGACGCCCGCCGTGGCCGGACTGCTTCTGGGAAGCCCTTGGCCGGCCCCCTTCCTTGCTCCCCTCGCGGTCGTCGGGGGGCTGTTTTTGGTTCTCGACCGGTTGACGGTGGCGTTCGTCGTCCCGATCATGTTCGTCGACGGGCGGTCGCTGGTGGCCGGCTGGCAGGTCTTCCTTCGGACACTGCGGGCGGACTGGCGCGAGTACGTGGCCTACCTGCTCGTCGCCGGCGGTCTCTGGTTTGCCGTTGCGGTTGGGGGCGGGTTGCTCGTCGCGTTGTTCGCGCTCGCGCTCGCACTCCCGTTTTCGGCGTTCGGCGCGGCCGTCGCTGCCCCGCTCGTCGAACAGGGACTGTCGATGGCGCTCGTAGGCCGTGCGGTCATCGCGGCGCTCGCAGTGCCGTATCTGGCGACCTTCCTCGGGGGCGTCCTGCTCGTTCGCGTCCCGCTGATCGTGTATCTGCGCTATCTCGCGTTGTTGGTGCTCGGCGATACCGACGGGCGCTACGACCTGATCCCGGGGATGCGTGCGGTGGTCCGCCACGAGGAGCGAAACTCCCGGACGCGAGCGCGACGGAAGTGACACGAGTCGTTCAGGTCTGGGCCGGATCAGGACTCCTCGAGCGGTGGCGAGCGTTCCGTCGGGCTGTCTTCGGGCACGGGCGTGAGGCCGGTCCGCTCGGCGAACAGGAGGACGAGTTCGTGCATCACGACCAGTACGACCACCGAAACGATGATGATTCCACCCTGTGAGGGCGTCGGGAGCAGGCCAAGCGAGATGATGAGGGTGGTCGCACACGCCGGGGGGTGGGAGGTGTTGGTCGCGATCATCCCCGCCGAGGTCAGCACCACCGAGAGGACCGCGCTTACCGACAGTAAGAACAACGAGGGCGAAAATTCCGCCATCGTTTCGGTGACGACGGTTCCGCCCGCAAACAGGCGGTAGGTGATCTGACCGGCGACGACGGCGATGGTGTGACTGCCGATCACCCGCCGTGGAACGACCAGTTCGGCGTAATGGACTTTCGAGAGGATGTAGGCCGTCGGGCCGAGGCTCGGAAAAACGAACGGCTGGCCGGTCACGAAGGCGATGATTCCCAGTATGAAAAGCAGGAACCCCGAGTAAAGACTCGTCAACGTGATCTCGCGCACCATCGATGGGTACTACTGTCGCCGATGCTCGTAGGGGCTTCGATTCCGAAAAAGCGGCGGTGAATCCGGGCATGGAAACGACCGCCCGACGCCGGTTTTGTCAGAGGCACCCGGCATCGACCGTATGCTGGCATCCAGCTTTACGTCATCGACTGAAAATTCCCTCACCGAATGAAATCTAGTATATAACTGTTTCGGGTGTTTATATTGTCAGTAGCCGAAACGGGACGCCTCAACGATAGTCATCAAGGGTTAATACCCCACCGTTCAACGTGGGTGTATGAGTCAGGACCGCGATCCACAGGAGATCACGTCGCTGATCGACCGCGAAGTGTACTCGAACAACGGCGTGTTCGTGGGCGAAGTCGAAGACGTCAGACTCGATTTGAGTACCGAAGTCGTCAGCGGGATCGCACTGCGTGAACCCAACGAAGAACTGTTCGGCGAGCGCGCCCGTGGAACCCGTGGCGTGCTCATCCCCTATCGGTGGGTGCGGGCAGTCGGTGACGTGATCCTGGTCACTGACGTGATCGAGCGGCTCGAAACCGTCGAGGAAGAGGGCGAGGAGGTCGTCGCCTAACCGTCGCCCTCTCCGACAGCGGTCTGGCCGCCGGTAGTACTACCGTCAGTCCGATTGTCGGTGCCATTGCCTTGATCCTCCACCGCACCGCCGTTTCCCTGCCTGCCGGCTTCGGCACAGCCGGCGACGGTGATCGCAACGCCTACCGTGCCTATTGATTTGATAAACGTGCGTCGTTCCATGAGTGAACACCCGTATTCGTACTCGTAACTCCCCCTCCTTATACCCACAGGAGTTCGCTGCACGCTTCGTCCGACAGGGTCCACTACCCTCCGTTTCCACCGTCCCCGCTTTCGACGCCCATCGCCTCGAACAGCTTCCGTCGAACGGCCTCTTCGGTGAGCGCAAGCAGCGTTTCGCGGCTGTCCTCGCTGGTTTCGATCCCGGTGAAGATGCCGAGCGGGATCTCGACGCGCGCCTGCGTCGAATGGCCCATGGTTTCGCCCATTCCCTCGAAGGCATCGAGGAGGATCTGGCCGATGTTCAGACGAATGTCCTTCGAGCGCGCGGCGAGGTAGATCGTGTCGTCGCCGATCCCGAACACGCCGGTGGTGGTGATCCCTTCGAGGTTTAGGAGGTGTTGAGCGGCCTGTTCGAGGGCTTCGTGTTCACGGATAAAGCCCGCGTTACTGACGAGATGGCTTCCCTGAACCTCGCGGTTGGTGATCGCTTCCGCGAGCACATCCAGCGTCTCGGGACTCATCGAGGGGGATTCGACCTGTTCGAGGGTATCGTGGTTCGCAAACGGGTAGAGGTATGCCGCCGCCGTCAGATCCGCGGGGATGGTGTCGCGTTTGAAATCCAGCGTCTCGTCGCGAATACCGTACAGTAACGCGGTCGCAACCACCTCGTCGAGGCTCAGATCGAACTCCTGGAGGTATTTCGTGAGGATCGTCGAGGTGGAGTTCATCTGCGGGCGGGTATCGACGAAGGGGATCTCCCGTTCGAGTTCGATATCGTGATGATCGATGAGGATGTCGATGGATCCGTCGAACCCGGAGTTGGTGTCGGTAAGCATCGCGTGATCGACCAGCGCGATGGTGTCGTGTTCGACGAAGGCGGCCTCATCGTCCCGGGAAACGGCAGTCATCTCAACGTCGAGCAGGTTGACGAACGCCCGGTTTTCCTGATGACCCATATCGCCAAAGTAAAAGATCTCGGCGTCGACCCCGAGGTGGTCGGCGATGGCACGCAGGGCAACGGCGCTGGCGATGGCGTCGGGATCGGGGTTTTCGTGGGTGACGATGGCGAGTTTGCGCTCGGTTTGGGTGAGGATCTCCGTGAGGTTCTGGACTTTGTGCTCGAGTTCGCCGGATTCGAGCGATCGGAGTGCGGATTCGGCGATCACCGCGGCGGGATTGATGACGCTGTTTGCGCCCAGCTCCGCGAGTTCGTCGCCGGTGACGGGGTCGCTCGCCCGTACGACGATGAACTGCTCGTCATCGAGTTCCCGGATGTTCGAGACGGCGGCCTTGTTGGCCTCGATGTCCGACGAGAGGATGAGGATGACATCTCGGTCGATGACGGCTTGGACGGTTTCTTCCTCACGGATATCGCCGGTTTGAGCGTTGACATCCCGGTCGCGCAGCGTTTCGACGCGATCCTCGTCTTTGTCGATAATCAATACGTCCTTGCCCTGGTCGAGCAGTTCGTCGGCAACGGCGTGGCCGACGCTTCCACAGCCGAGAATAGCGTAGCGAGAGGTCGAAGAGATGGTAACGCCGGTACTCATCGCCACCTCGTAATCATGGCGACTACTTAATCCCCTGCCTTTCACGTTACACGTGATTCCCGGGAAGACTTACAACCGGCCACCCGTTCGTTCGATCCGGGAACACAGATGGAGATCCATATCATCGGTGCGGGGACCGTGGGCTCGAACATCGCGCGTGATCTCGCAGACACCCACGATCTCACGGTCATCGACCGCGATCCGGACCGGATAGACACGCTCACCACGGAACTCGACGTGTCAGGAGTGGTCGGCGACGGTCGAGCAGCGACAACCCTCCGTGAGATAGGTCTGGATCGGGCGGATATCGTTGTCGCAAGCACCGACAGCGACGCAGCCAACATCATGGTTTGTAATGCCGCAAAACGTGCTGGCGATCCACACACCATCGCACGTGTTCACGACGCGGGACTGTTCGAAACTTGGCAGTCGCTCGGTGGCGGGCTCGGTGTCGATACGATGATGTGCGTGGATCTACTCGCCGCACGGTCGTTGGTCGAGACCATCACGCTACCCGGCGCTAACGCCGTCGATACGTTCGAGGAGGAAGTAGCCGAAGTGGCCCAGTTCGAGATCGGGGACGACACGCCGGTGACCGACCGCAGCATCGCGGAGGTGGATCGCTACCCATCGCTGACGTTTGCGGCCGTCTTCCGCGAGGGGGAGGTGCTCATCCCCGAGGGCGAGACGGTTGTTCGGGCGGGCGATTCCGTCGTCGTCATCGGCAGCCCACAGAACATGAGCCGGTTCGCCGAAACCCTCACCCCTGAACCGGCGTTGGATCCCGACGACACCATCCTGATCGTCGGGGGCGACACCCTCGGGTATCGGATCGCTCGACTGTTCGAGGAACGCGGGTTCACCCCCCGGATCGTCGAACACGATGCCGAACGGGTGGAATGGCTCGAAGACCGGCTTCGAGAGGCCAGCGTTATCGAGGCCGATGCTACTGATCTGGAGGGATTTACACGGAAATACCTTCCGAACACTGATCTGGTGATCGGCGCGGCGGACGACGACACGAACTACCTGCTCACACAGCTGACCCGGGAGATGGGGGCCGCCCGAACGGTTGCGATCGTCGATGATCCGTCGGTCGTCGAACTTTTCGAGGGGACGGGTCCTGATCAGGTCATCCATCCCCGGGACATCGTCACCGGGGAGATGCTCCGAGTCGTGTATCGACACGGGACCGAGGAAGTCACCGTTCTCGACCACGACAACGCCGAAGTACTCGAAACGGTCGTCGACGACGACAGCGTTCTAACCGGTCGATCCCTCCAGGATGCCGATCACGAGCTACCGACGGAGTTCGTTATCGGGGCGATCATCCGCGACGGAACCCTTCAGTCGCCACGTGGGGGCACCATCATCCAGCGCGGCGACCGGGTGATCACGTTCGTCAACGCCGATGAGGCCGACGAGATCGCCGAGGAGATCTGACACCGAGATCCGTCGTTTCCCGACCCCGGCGGCGGCGCGGGATCGGAGATCCGGCGAAAAGGGAAACCTCTTTCATTCCGACGCCGTAACGACGGGTCGAGGGCCGGTAGCTCAGTCTGGCAGAGCGTCTGGCTTTTAACCAGACGGTCGCGTGTTCAAATCGCGCCCGGCCCACTGTTGCGCTGCGAGCAATACCGCGAGCAGCGCATCGTAAAGCCGGCGCGACCCGAGCATGGGTACGCAAGAGCGCAACTGAAGTGTTCCGACCACGTAGGGCGTACTGTAGCGTTAAATTCGATGGCGAGATTAGGAAACGATGGGAGCGAACCGCGTACCGAACGGGTTCACCAGCGCCCGCTCTCGCGGATGGGACGGCGTCGGTTCGTCAAAACCCTTGTCGCAGCTGGGTTCAGTCTGGCCACCGCGAGCCATCTTTCGGCGGGCGATTTCGCGGGCGTCAGCGAGGACGAAGTCCCCATCGTCTACGCCATCGCCCGCGACGACCCCGCAGAGCCGGCGTCGCTTTCTCCCCGTGTCCGGCTGGTCCCCGCCGGCTGGTACAACGACCTCCAAGCCGTGCTCTCGACACACGCTACGCTCGAACTCGACGGGATCGACGGCGTCTTCAACGCCTACGTCGTGCCCGGCAATTACGGCGGGCGGGACGCCTCGATAGCCGTCGATGTCGACAGCGAGGAGGTCGCAACGCAGGTCGCGGATCTGACCGGCGAGATCCCCGTCGAGAGTTCGATCATCGATGCCGTCGTGGGCGAGGACAGCGAGGGCCACCCTCCGAGAAACCGATACGATCTCGACGCCGGGACGGCGATTCCGGGCGGAATGGCCATCGGCAACGCAACCGGCGTCGCAACCCTCACACCGGCCCTGTACGACACTACAGCCGAACGGCGGTTTTTCGCCACCGCCGCCCACCTGTATGCAGACGGCGAAAGCGACGAACTCGCCGTGCTTTTGGAAGGGGAAGGGGATCGCCACACCCTCGGGCAGGTACATCACCGCCACAGGACGAAAGACCTCGCGGTGATCCGCCCGACCGGGGGGTTTTCGCCGGCCCACGCGATCTACGGGGCGAACCCTACCCACGTCGCGGGGCAGTTCTCCCGGATCGGCCTCGCTGACCTCAAAGCACGAGGCGAGGAGATCCACAAGGTTGGCGCGATGAGCGGCCACACTTCCGGAACGATTCAGGCCATCGACGGCGTTACCTGTGTCTACGGCGATCCCTGCAAGCGCGGCCAGCTCAAATGGGGTGAGGAGTCGGATTTCGCCGACGGCGACAGTGGTTCGGTCTCGTATGCCCCCGATCCCGAGAACCCCGACGAACAGGTGCTGGTCTGTGGGCTGAACAACGCCCGGACGTGGTGGCCCGGTGAGAATTACGTCTGGGGGACTGGAGCCTACGTCTTTCACGAGGAGTACGGCTATACCTTCTAATGGACCTTTTTCCGGCTTGGGTTCGCTCGCGGTCACCGCACGGTCTTGTGCGGTTGATACAGAGAGAGTCTATCAACTGCTATCGCGTTGATTCATCGTCTCAAGCATCACCGATACATGGAATATCGTCCGACCATACGACGATGGCAGCAATAATCGCGCTGAGGACTGTTACCAGAAACTGGAATCCAGGAGCCATTGGCCCTTCATCAATAGATGTGAGAACAGCAATCGGTATCCCTATAATGAGTACGAACAGGAAGGTGCTCACCATCCAGCGCCATAAATTCCCCTATGGGACATCAGCGAGAACACTACTCATATAACGGATATATGTATCCTTAGTTTAAAACTATTCTCGGTAGATTCGCATTCCTACGAAACACCTCCTGGCTCGCGTAGCTACTCCTGCTCCGGGCTGTAGTTGGGTGCTTCGTCGGTGATCACCACGTCGTGGGCGTGACTCTCCTGCTGGCCCGCGGGCGAGACACGCACGAACTCCGAGCGTTCCTTGAACTCCGGAACCGTCCCGGCGCCGACGTAGCCCATCCCGCTTTTCATACCGCCCGTTAGTTGGTTGAGTTCGCTTTCGAGGCTTCCCTTGTAGGGGGTGGCGGCCTCGACACCTTCAGGAACGTACTCCTCGTCGTCCTCGGGATCGTCCTTGAGGTAACGCTCACCGCCGCCAGATTTCATCGCGCCGACCGATCCCATGCCGCGGTACTGCTTGTAGCGTTTGCCGTTCATGGTGACGACTCGACCGGGAGCCTCGTCGGTGCCCGCGAAGTACGAGCCAAGCATGATCGCGTCCGCGCCGGCGGCGATGGCCTTGATCGCGTCGCCCGAGTATCGGATACCCCCGTCGGCGATCACGGGTACACCCTGTCCGCTTGCGACGTCCGCGACCTCCGCGACGGCGGTGATCTGGGGCATGCCCGCACCCGAGACGACCCGTGTCGTACAAATCGAGCCGGGACCGATCCCTACCTTGAGACCGTCGGCGAACTCGATGGCGTCCTCGGCGGCCTCGCGGGTGCCGACATTGCCCACGACCACGTCGGCCTCGACCGACGCCTTGATCTCGCGGGCGCTATCGAGCACGTCCAGGTTGTGAGCGTGGGCACAGTCAATGAATAGCACGTCCGCGCCCGCCTCGTCGGCCGCGGTGGCCCGGTCGGTTTCGAAGGGACCGACCGCGACGCCGACCCGAAGTCGACCGTTCTCGTCGCGGACGGCGTGTTCGTATTCGCGCCGTTGGAGGATGCCCTGCATGGTAACGAGGCCAACGAGGGTGTTGTCCTCGTCGACGACGGGCACGCGCTCGATCTTGTGGTCGTACATGAGTTCGAGCGCTTCGCGGGCGGAAACGTCCTCAGGGACGGTGATGACCTCGTCGGTCATCGCCTCGCGGACGGGATCGTTCTCGCCGACCTCGAGATGAGGCCGGATGTC
>CAYOFZ010000018.1:0-20766 GCA_964403315.1 uncultured Halobacteriales archaeon
CTCAGCGAACGCCGCCAACGGGCCCGGTGGCGCGAGCGGGCCGGGCTGGACGAGTAGGATTCGTTCACGGCGTACAGCCGGCAGTAACGACACGCAAGCTTCACCCCCATGCGGCGGGTACTTCCGATATGGCGGTCGGCACCAATGAATCCGAAGACGGGTCCCGCGGGACTGGATTGCCGGTCAACGAACTGTTTCACTCGTTGCAAGGCGAGGGCAAACTCGCCGGCGTCCCCACGACGTTCGTCCGCACCAGCGGCTGTAACCTCCGGTGTTGGTTCTGTGATTCCTATCACACCTCCTGGGAACCTACCGGAGAGTGGATGGATCTCGACGGCGTTCTCGCGCAAATCGAGGATGACAACGCCGATCACGTCGTCCTCACCGGCGGCGAGCCGCTGCTCCACGACGGAAGCGAGCGGCTCCTCCGTCGCCTCGACGAACGGGGCTATCACACCACCGTCGAAACCAACGGGACCATCGTCCCCGACGCGCCCGTCGATCTCGCAAGCGTCAGCCCGAAACTCGAAAGCAGCACGCCCACCGCCGAGCGTAATCCTGACGGCGCGGGCGAATGGGCTGACCGCCACGAGGACCGGCGGATCGACCTCGATGCCCTCGCCGCGCTGATCGAGGGCTACGACCACCAGTTGAAGTTCGTCGTCACCGACCGCGAGGACATGGGCGAGATCACCGATCTGCTCGGTCGCCTCCGCGAACGGGTGGCCGTTCTCGACGAGAACGTCCTGTTGATGCCCGAAGGTGCGACCCGCGAGCGCTTGGACGAAACCCGCGAAGCCGTCGCCGATCTGGCGATGGAATACGGCTTCCGGTACACACCGCGGCTCCACGTCGATCTCTGGAACGACGCGCCGGGCACCTGAGCCGTGGGGTCTATCCTGTCGGTCCATCTACCTCGGGTATGAGCGAATCGGAAGCCGTCGTTTTGCTTTCCGGAGGCATGGACAGCGCGACCGCCGCCTACGAGGCCCAAGACCGGGGCTACGAGATCGCCGCCCTGCACACCTCGTATGGCCAGCAGACCGAAACCAAAGAACGTGAGTGCGCTCGGAATATCGCCGCCGAACTCGACGCCACGGACTTCCTGCATATCGAAACCGATCATCTCGCAACGATTGGCGGATCGAGCCTCATCGAGGACGACCGCGAGATCGGAGACGCGACCGACGGCAACGGGATTCCGAGTACCTACGTTCCGTTTCGCAACGCCAACCTGCTCTCGATGGCGGTTTCCTACGCCGAAACCCGCGGCGCGGAGGCGGTCTTTATCGGGGCCCACAGCGAGGATTTCGCGGGCTATCCCGACTGCCGGCCCGAATTCTTCGAGGCATTTCAGGACGTCGTGAACACGGGGACGAAACCGGGTACGGAAATCACGGTCGAGGCTCCCTACGTCGAGTGGAGCAAGACCGACATTGCCGAACGCGGCCTCGAACTGGGCGTACCCTATGAGCACACCTGGAGTTGCTACCGCGACGAAGCGCCCGCGTGTGGAACCTGCGATGCCTGTACCTATCGGCTGGAGGCGTTCGACCATGCAGGAGCGGAGGATCCCATCACTTACGCGTCGAGACAGCGCTCGTAGACCGCGACGACCCGCTCGTGAAGCCGATCCCAAGGTTCGCCCGCCTGATCGTACAGCGCGAGCGCCCCGCCCAGGCCGACGCCTTCCTTCGCTTCGCCGGCGCAATACCGCTCCATCGAAACGTGGTCGGCGCGCTCGAACCGGGGGTTCGTGACCACGAGATCGAGGTCGAGATCGGCGGCCGCCCGGTCCAGGTCGGTCGCTCCGCTTGCGACAAACGAGGTGGTCGCAAGCGACAGCGGCGCGTCGATCCCGCGATGACGGATGCAGGCCGCGACCGCGAGCAACTGGGTGCCACCGGCCAGCGTCACCTCCGCCCCGGATTCGAGCATGCCGACCGCCAGTCCCAGAATACCTGAAAGCACCGGGTCGCCGACGTCCTCGATGGCTCGGAGGGGTTCGTCGGCCGCGTCGCCCGAATCGAGACGGCTCGCGGCCAGCCCCTCGCGGACGACCCGCCGTTTCAGTTCGACCGGGTTCTCGGGCAACGACGACGAGACGGTCAGGGGTTCGCCCAGCGCGGTCAGGACGCCAAGCGCAGTCGTCGTCCCGCCGGGGATGGTCTCGCCGATCCACAGTTCCTCGTCGGGCAGTGCGGTCCCGACTTCGCGGGCGCGCTCGAAGATCCCCCGGGCCTCGGGAACGGCGGCGGGTTCGCGGATGTCCACACCCGGTCGTCCATCGAGCGCGACGATCGGGGCAGCGGTCTCGCCGGTCAGCCCCGCGTCCACGACCACCGGGTCGAACCCGATACACTCCCGTATCGCCCGGGTGATGATCGCCGGCGTGGGACAGCCCGTCGGGCTAACGGGGGTCACCGGTGCGAACGCGGGTTGGCCGTAGGCGAGGATTTCGCTGTCGGCAGCGGGGGTATGGGCCATCAGTTCGGGCGTCGCGCCCGCGGCGCTGATCCCCTCGATAGCGGCGGTGTGGGTCGTGCCACAGACCACGGCGAACCGGGTCATCGTTTCCCGACTTGCGTTTCGAGGAAGGCGCGGATCCGCCCTGCGGTGTCGTCCCAGGTGGGGTGGCGTTCGTAGCGCCGGCGGGCGGCAATACCCATTTGGGCCAGCCGGTCGCGGTCGTCGATCACCGAGCCGACCGCCCGCGCGACTCCCCCGGGATCGCCCGGTTCGACCAGAAACCCCGTCTTCCCGTCGGTCACGAGATCGCTCGCGCCGCCGCTGGTCGTGGCGAGCGCCGGCAGGCCAAATCCCATCCCCTCCAGATAAACCATGCCAAATCCCTCGTGGGTCGAGGGAACCGCGAGCAGGTGGGCCGTCGTGAATCGCTCGGCGAGCGCCTCGTCATCGAGCCAGCCCGTCCAGGTCACTCGGTCGGCAAGTCCGCGTTTTTCGACCGACCGCCGGATCGAACCGGCGTAGTCAGGATCGGTCGATTCCCCGACGACGGTCAACTGCCAGTCGCCACGAACCCGCGCGAGCCCCTCGATCAGCGTGTCGAGCCCCTTTCGGGGGACGAGATTGCCGACGAACAGCACCTCCAGTGCCCCGTCGTGAGCACGCTCGCGGATGGCGGCGTCGTCGATCCTGGGATCGAATCGATCCCGACCCGGCCACGCGACGGTTCCAGGAACCCCTGCCAGCCGCGAAACCGCCTCGCGGGTCGCTCGGCTCACACAGACGGCGGCATCGACGCTCTCCAGGTAGTTTCGTTCGAGAAGGCGGGAGAATCGGCGCTCGATCCGTGACCCGACCCCGTCGATCCGGAGGTGGTGGACGATTGAGACGATGGGGTACTCGCGGTCAAGATAGTTCGGGGTGAGCAGCGATGGATGACAGAGTTCGTCCTGTAGCAGTACGTCGAAGGGTCGATCCAGCGCACGCCATAGCCCCCGCGAGACGTTGTGCACAAGGCTTCGGTAGTACCCCGTCTCGGGCAACGAGATCACCTCGACGCGGTCGCCACGATCCCGAAGGGCTTCGACGAGGCGGCGGTCGTAGCGATACCCGCCCGAGGTCGGTTCGAGGTCGCCGTAGATCACGAGGCCGACGTACATCAGAGCCCGCGCTCGTAGCTCGCCCAGGCGACGTCGTCCTCCCACAGTCTGACTGTCAGCGTCTCGACTTCGGGCACGTCGAGGTCTCCGGCCAGCCGGTCGGCGACGATCCGGGCGAAGTGCTCGACGCTTGGGTTCAAGTCCGCGAACTCCTCGCGGTCGTTCAGGAGTTCGCCGCGGTAGCGCTCCTCGATGCCCCCGACCGCGGCGGTCAACTCGTCGATGTCGAGCAGGTAGCCGTATTCGTCGAGATCCGATCCCTGACATTCGACTTCGAGTTCGTAGTGATGGGAATGAGGGTCGCCCTCGGGACCGGGATCGGGGACGGTGAGGTAATGCTGGGCGACGAAGTCGGTCGAGACCGAGACGGTGTACATGAATCGAGATTGAGGGGCGTACGACAAAACGATTCGGCTCCCTCCTCGCGGCGGTGCGGTAGCAGTACGGTTACTTCTCGTGTCGATTGGGCGTGTTCAGACCCATCGAAGCTGCCGAGCACCGAGTTGTCGAACCAGCGCCGAGGAGAGGTAGCCCAATACCCCGATCGTAATCATTCCGACGACGATGTTGGGGTATGCACCGGCAGTGAACGCGTTCCAGATGAAATAGCCGAGGCCGGTGCTCGATAAGATCTCCGCCGCGACGAGACTGACCCATGCGAGCCCCATCGCGTTGACCAGCCCGGTGTGAATCGAGGGCAGTGCTCCGGGGAGGACGACGTGACGCAGCGTCTGCCAGGAGGATGCACCGAGCGATTGCGCGGCCTGTGAGTACTCGGTTTCGATGCCTCTGGCCCCCTCGATCGTGTTGAGGAGGATCGGAAAGAACGCGGCGAGGAAGATGATAAATCGGACGATGTTCGCCGGCGTGAACAGGATGATGGTGAGCGCCGGGAACCACGCGATCGGCGGAATGGGTCGAAGGACTTCGAGCGCCGGAAACGTGAGGTCGCCGACGACCTTGCTCCGGCCGATCAACAAGCCCAGTGGAACGCCGACGATGGCCGCGAGCACGAACGAGAAGTACACCCGAAACGTGCTCCGGGCGACCTCCTCCCAGAACGACGATCCCGCCGCCGCGTCGATGAACGCTACGAACACCTCCGGCGGCGAGGGTAGGCTCGGGATAGCTCCGACGACCGTCGTGGCAACCAGCCAGACGACGAGAACGGCCAGCAGGGACACCGACTGTTCGAGCCGATCCAAATACGCGCTCGTGTTTGTCATCAGGCCTGATCCTCCGCCCGCTGCATCGCTTGCGTGCTGTTCGTCTCGGTCGGTACGGGTATCGCTCGTATCGCGTTCGCTCATGGGTTAGAGTTCTCCGGTCGAATCGGACCCCGGCGTCAGCCGGCGGCCAGCGAGTTGGACAAGCGCCGACGACGCGTATCCAAGCCCGCCGATGGCGAGCATGCCAACGACGACTGCCTCGTTGTTCAACAGCCGGGACGCCTGAATGATGATATAGCCGAGTCCAGGGCCACCGGTGATCAGTTCGGCGGCGACGACCGTGATCCAGCCCAGACCCACGCCGAGCGAGAGTCCGGTGATGATCGACGGTAGCGTCGCCGGCAGGAGGACGTGTCGAAAGACCCCCATGGAGGACGCACCGAGGCTTTCCGCGGCGCGCACGTACTCGTCGTCCACGTTCCCCACGCCCTCGATAGTATTGATGAAAATCGGAAAGAACGCTCCGATAAACACCACGAACAGCGCAGGAATCGGCACCCCGAGCGACTGACCCGCTACGAAGAGTTCGAGCGCCGGGAACAGGACGATGGCGACCGGTAGCCATGCGATGGGCGGGATCGGTCGGAACGCCTCGAGCGCGGGATAGAGGGCGTTCTTCCACCGTCGATTCGTACCGACCGATAACCCGAGCGGGATTGCGAGTATCGCCGCGACGCCGACACTGACTATCACCCGCGCTGCCGAGTAGGCAGCGTGGAGGTAGATGGTGGACCCGCCTTCGGTCATCGGCTGGCCGAGGAGGACGTTCACGAACTCCACGAACACCGCAGTCGGACTGACGAAGTACTCGAAGTTGAGGAAGCCGAACTGATAGAAGATCCACCAGACGGCAACGAATCCGATGAGCGAGAGGAACTGGCGTCCACGTCGGTACAACGACGGGCGATCCGTCGTTCGCTCGACCCATTCGGCGATAGAGTCGCTGACGGTCGACGTGCTCACGAGGATCCCTCCGATTGCGACGAATTGGCCTGTCGCGGGCCCCACGATACCGTCTCGGCTAGTTCGGTCGCCGCCTCGTCGAGCACTCCGGGTTTGTAGCGGTCGTCCGCCGGAACGGTATCGAGAATGCCGAGGCGGACGAGGAACTCCGGTCCGGTCCGCTTCATCAGTTCTCGGGGGCGTGGTGTTCTCTCGTAGTCGGTGGCCAACTCCAAGCGGTTGATATCTTCCCCGATCGGCGGGTCCTTGTATACCCCCCACCGCAGCGCCGAACGGGTGAAATATCGGAGGTCTTCTTCCTGTGAGACGAGATCGAGCGTCCGCTCGTGGTCAGTTGCCATAACGTGCGTCGCTTCGAGTTCGGCCTTTAGGATCGCTTTCGCGGCCTCATGACGGTCCTCGATCAACGAGTCAGTCATCACGAGTCCCCCTGCATCGATCACATCGTATTCGGCCCCGGTGCTGACGTACCGGGTCTGTTCGTCCTGAAACACCGACTTCGCAATCGAGGGCTCCCAGCCGAGGCCGGCCGCGATCCGGCCCTCGCGGAGGTTTGCGAGAATGGTGGAGATACCCGTGTCCTCGATCGTGACGTCGATATCCTCGGCTTCGAGCACCCGGAGGAGGTAGCGATGAGTACACGACCCCGTCGTGACGCCGACGGTCTTGCCGGCGATCTCCTTAGTGTTTCGAATATCTGAGTCACGGGGGACGACCAGCAGGTTACATTGCTGGCCCCGCGACCAGTTGGCGAGTCCAACCAGACTGACCGGGGTTGCATCCTGTGAGATCGTCGTCAGCGCCGGCATATCGCCCATCCAGCCGACCTGGTTTTTGTTGACGCTCATCCGGTTACCGATGACTGCTCCCTGAAGCGCCGACTGCCACCTGACCGAGTACCCGTCCGGCAGGTGTTTCTCCGCCAAATTCCCGTGTTTGATAACGAGCGCCTCCCATGCATGGGCGGAAAACGGCTGGTAGCCGAGCGTCAGTGTTCGACTGGTCGGCGTTGCAGCACCGAAACAGCCGGCGAGCAGACCCGTACCTGCGGCGGCCGACGCTTGGAGGAATTTTCGGCGGTCGTTCGAGACGATCGTATGGCGTTGTGAATCGATATCGTTCACACCCATTCTGATCTACTCGTTCGTCGCTGCGTTGTCGCTCGACAGCGGAACGATCCGACAGTGAGCTACGTCGAAACTCGCTGTACACTGCCAAGCGACGAGCGACTCGGTGACTCGTTTCACATTGTGAGATTGTGTATTGATGGCGTCAATATCCGCTGGCACCCTGTGTAAACGGTTAGTTGATCGGATCATTGTTCGTTCACACAGTTTTTTAAACGGCGTTAATTACGACTATGGCCTTCATATGCATGGTAGTTAAGTATTCTCAGCCGTAGTACCCCCGAATGGACTCGTCCGGGGCATCCGGAAGATTCTCGGCCCCGCTTCGCCCGTTCATTTGTCCGTGTGACTGCCCGTACAACGATTACTGTCGCTGCGAGCTGTATCCGATATGATATAATAAAAGCAATAGTGTAACTATTCGGACCTCAGTGTTAGTCGTCGGCTACGGGCGCTCGTTCGATCCGGGTGCCGTTGTACCGACATTCCTCGAGGGCGTGTTTCGCGGCCATACCGGCATCGTGAGCGTTTCTTCCGGTCCCGACCCCGACCTGGAGGGAGACTCCCGCCGCCTCCTCGACGTGGGAAACGGCGTCCTCGTAGGCTCCCTCTTCGACCTCCGGACAGACCGCGATGGTGTTGTCCCCGCCGACGAAAAACGACAGCGAGTCGTGTTCGCGGTGCATGTGTCGCATCAGGGCGGCGTACCCCTGCTCAACGGCGATGAACGTCTCGAAAGCATCCACTTGGTCGGTGTAGGTTCCCGTGACATTGATCACGTCGAAATGGGCGATCCGGAGGTCATCCTCGGAGCGGTCGGCCCCGGCGAGGGTCTCGCCACCGAGGATCTCGCGGCGGTTGTGGTCCTGTGCGCTGCCGGCGGTCTGGAGCACCTCCGTGGCATCCGTGAGCGCAACTCGGGGGATCGGAGCGGTGCCGACACCCATGCTGATCGAGACGGGGTAACGATTCCCGATCGATTCCTGGATGGCGGCGTGGTCGTCGAGATCTAACCCATTGGTGACCGCGATCATGTTGTCGAAGCGCGCGAAAAAGACGTAGCCGCCCTCCCGGCCGACCAGTTGCGCGAGGTCGGCGTACAGCCGGGATTGCAGCGTCTGTAGATCGACTTCCCGCCGGGGTTCGGGGGTTACGGTCCAGGGCCCGTAGTTGTCGATCTGTATCAGCGTGATCTGTGTCCGCGTCACTATGTGATAGTGTGGATCGGGCCCTTATTGCGTTTTGGAATCGCCCCGATCAGTGGAGTTTCAACTCGACCCGGCGACCGTCGGGATCGCGGACGTAGGCCGCCCAGTCCCGGCCGTACGCGCCCAACCGGTCGTAGGGTTCGTCCTCCTCGATCTCGACCCCGGCCTCGCGCAACTCATCGAGAAGGGTATCCATCGCCTCACGACTGTCGGTGTCGTTCGAGCGCACGAGCAAGCAGATATGCTCGCCGTCCACGTCGAAGGACTCGTCGGTGGGGACGAGATGGAGGTGGCGACCGCCGGCGACCACCGCGACGAAGGGGAGGTCGCCGTCCTCGAAGCGCTCGCGGTCCCGGATCGGCAGACTCAGCAGGTCGTGATAAAATTCCAGCGCGGCGTCGAGATCGCTCACCCGGATCGCCACGTGATCCATGTCAGTTACCTCGATGTCCATACCGGCCAATCGGCGCGCGGGACCAAAAACCGGTTGTCTCGCGAAACGGGCTTGTCCTCGGAGCGACTACCGACGGCTATGCTCGTTCTTGGAGACGCCCACGCCGACGATCCCGCCCGCCGGGAGGCCCTGTTTGCCGCCTATCGCGCCGCAGACGAGGACCGCGCCCTCCAAGTCGGCGATCTGCTGTGCTACGATCTCCCCGCTCCGACGTGGTTCGTCGCCGGCAACAACGAGGACTTCGACGTGATCGAGTCACTCCGGCGGGGCGACCGTGCGCTCACCGATTCCCGCCCGGCCCTGCTTGCGAGCACAGCTGTCGAACTCGACGGGCTACGGGTCGCCGGGCTTTCGGGCAACTACGCGCCGACCCGGTACGACCACGCCCGCGAGGAGCTGTCGGGCGACCGCCGCCGCCATTTCATTCGCGAAGAGGTCGAACAGGCGATGGATCTCCCGAACGTCGACGTGCTCCTCACCCACGAAGCACCACGCGACCTGTTGCGACGCTCCGGCCACGACGTGGGCTGTGACCCCATCAACGCGCTCCTCGAGAGACTCGTGCCCGACCTCTGTCTCGTCGGGCACTATCACGAGCACGTCGAAGGGGAGTTCGGCGAAACGCGCGTCGTGAGCCTTGCGCCCGCCTGGGAGGGGTATTACACGCTCGATCCCACGACGCTCGAACTCGACCGCCACCCGACGCCCCAGACTGAATAGCACGGCGACCGTCCGTCCGACCGATGGCATCCGATTTCGAAACCACCTTCGAGGACGAACTCGCGGCCGTGCCCGACGAACAGTTCGACCGCTCGCGGTTCGTGGCCGGCGCTGGCCCGCTCGACGCCGACGTACTGTTGATCGGCGAGGCCCCCGGCGAACAGGAAGTCAACCAAGAGGAACCGTTCGTCGGTCGGGCCGGCGGGGAACTCGATTCGATCCTCGAGGAAGTCGGACTGGGCCGGGAGGATCTCTACATCACCAACCTCGTCAAGGTCCGTCCACCCGAGAACCGCGATCCCCACCGCGACGAGATCGAGGCCTGGAGCGCGGTTCTAGAGGCCGAAATCGAGGGCGTCGATCCGAGCGTGATCGTCCCGATGGGGAGTTTCGCCGCCCGCGAGATCCTCGGGACCGACGAGACCATCACCGACCTCCACGGGCGGAGCTTCGAGAGCGAGGGCCGCGAGGTCATGCCGGTGTTTCACCCCGCGGCCGCCCTCTACGACCGGAGCAAGCGACCGAAACTCGTCGAGGCCTTTGAGGGGATCGTCGAGCGGGCCTGACCCCGGAGTTTTTGCTCCCGTATTCGGTAGGATTCGTATGGGCAAGCAGTCGGACTCGCCTACCGCCCTCGCTACGTTCCGGCAGTTCTTCTCGCTGGAACGCGATGTCCTGGTCCTCTCGACCGCGATGTTCGCGTTCAGCCTCGGCTTTCAGATGACCAGCCGCTACATCCCCGAGTACATGGCCGCGCTCGGAGCCGGTGCGTTCGTCATCGGCCTGTTCGGCACCGCAGGCAACGTCATCAGCGCCGTCTATCCCTACCCCGGCGGCGCGTTCTCCGACCGGGTGGGCTCGCGGTTCGCGCTCACCGCCTTCGGGCTGGTTTCGAGTCTCGGCTTTCTGATCTGGCTGGTCACACCTTCGCTGGGAACGATCACGCTCGCGGGGCCATGGATCTGGATCTTCGTCGGTCTCGCCTTCGCCCAGGCCTGGAAGTCCTTCGGCCTCGGCGCGACCTTCGCCATCGTCAAGCAGGCGGTCGAACCGAGCCGGCTCGCCCGCGGATTCGCGAGCACCGAAATCTTTCGCCGGACGGCCTTTTTGATCGGCCCATTGCTCGCGGCAGGCGTGCTGTACGTCTTTGCCGACTTCGCCGTTGGCTTCCGGTACGTGCTCGGAGTCGCGGTCGTGTTTGGCGTGGTTGCGACCGCCGCCCAGCACTACCTCTACGATGCGAGTGAGGACACCTTCGGCGAGGAGTTCGCGGGCGTCCGCGAGGTCGTCGCCGACCTGCGGGCGATGCCCGCGCCGTTGCGTCCCCTGCTGATCGGCGACACGCTCGTACGCTTCGCCAACGGCATGGTGTACGTGTTTTTCGTGATCGTCGTCACCCGGTTTCTGGAGGTCGGCCTGCAACTGGGACCGCTCTCGCTGTCGCCGGCGGTGTTTTTCGGCGTGTTGCTCGCTATTGAGATGACCGTCGCGCTGGTCTCGATGCCGCCCGCCGCCAAGCTGGCCGAATCGGTCGGACTGAAGCCGGTCGTTGGCATTGGGTTTTTCGTCTACGCGATCTTTCCGGTATTATTGATCTCCGCGCCCGCGAACGCCGCCGTCGTCGCCGCGCTGTTCGCGTTCTCGGGGCTTCGCTTTGCGGGCCTCCCTACCCACAAGGCGCTGATCGTCGGCCCCGCCCGGCAGGACGCCGGCGGACGGGTCGCCGGGTCGTACTACCTCGTTCGCAACACGGTCGTCATCCCGAGCGCGGCGGTCGGCGGCGCGATCTACGGCGGCCTCACGAACCCCTTGACTGGCAGGACGCTGCTCGCGGGCAGTCCCACCCTCGCCTTCTCGCTCGCCACCGCTATCGGCCTCGCTGGGACGGGCTACTTCCTCGTTTTCGGCAAGGAGTTCGAAGCCTACGCCTGATCTATGGAGTCAGCGATCCCACTGGCCCGCTCGTTCGGTTTCCTCGACCAGCAGGTCATCGATCACGTGCTCGTAGAGGGCCTCACGGACGGACGCGGCGTAACCCGCCTCCATGAGGGTGACCTGGCGAACGCGCGCACCGTCCAGGGTTGCGAAGAGCAACTGTGCGACCGCCTCAGGGTCGGCGTCCGCCCGGAATACACCCGCTTCGATACCGTCCTCGATGATGTTTTCGAGCGTCTCTCTTGTCAGTTCGTCGCTGCGCCTGAGCTGTTCGCGGTAGGCGTCGTTGAACGGGGCCTGAGAGCGAAGCTCCAAGAGCGCGGTGTGAAACGCCGCCCGCTCGTCGTCGGGGGCGAACACGAACTGGTCGAGAAACTCCGCTAGGCGCTCGTCGGGCGGGTCGTCGGCGGACGTCTCGATCCGCTCCTCGAACTCCTCCAGCAGATGGTCGATGAACGCGACCAGCAACTCGTCTTTCGTATCGAAGTGATAATGTAACAGCGAGGTGCTCTTTCCAAGCTCGTCGGCGATGTCCTGCATCGTCAGCGCCGCGTAGCCGTGCTCACACAGCGCCCGGTAGGTCGATCCCATGATCGCCCGGCGGGTGTCGGGCCGTTCCGTATCACTCATTGACTGACTGATCAGCCAGCGGTGAGGAAAGCGATTTCGGTTCGAACCGGATTCGAATTCGCGTATCGCCCGGAATCACGCGGGCGATTTCGCCCGAAGTCGGCGGGCGGCGTCCTCGACCGGTGGATCGAACCGGTCGGGATGGAGCAGGCCGGCGAGGACCTCCAAGGAGTCAACGAGTCGGTGACTCGGCCGGTTGAAATACGACTGCCCATCGACGACGAAGGCGCGGTTCTCCCGGACCGCCGCCAGTTCGTCCCAGCCCTCCCGGGCGGTGAGGTCGTCGATGTTTTCCAGGGTTTGGTCGACCCCGAATCCACAGGGTGCGACGACCAGCGCCTCGGGGTCGAACTCCCGGACCCGCTCCCATTCGACGGGCGTCGAGGCCGCGCCCGCCGCCACGAGACCGTACTCCCCGCCGGTGATGGCGGCGAGTTCTGGTACCCAGTGACCCCCGACCATGGCGGGATCCATCCAGTCGATGGCGAGGGTGCGCGGTCCCGTCTCGGGCGCACGCGTTCGGACGGTTTCGACCCGCTCTCGCAGGCTCGCGAGGAGGTCGGCGGCGCGGTCCTCGCGGCCGATGGCCCGGCCGATGCGCTCGATGTCGTCGAATACGTCTTCAAGGCTGTGGGGATCGGTCGTGAGGATCTCGGCGTCGATACCGAGGTCCTCGACGGCCTCCCGGACCAGCACGGTGTCGACCGCACAGACTTCACAGATCCCCTGGGTGACGATCAGGTCGGGATCGGCGCGTTCGAGTTTCTCGGTACTGATCCCGTAAACCCCGCCGTCGCCTTCGGCTTCGAGGACCTGCTCGTCGATGGTGGCGCTGTCGGCGTCGGGATCGACCGAGGCATGGGTGATCACGGGTTTCTCGCGGGCTTCGGGCGGGTGATCACAGCTATGGGAGACCGCGACGGGTTCGGCCCCGAGCGTGTAGACGATCTCGGTCGCCGAGGGAAGCAGGGTGACGATATTCATAGGCGTGCTATGCACCCATTACTCATAGTTTCCGGGATCGATGAAAACTTCGGACTGGCCGAGCGATTCCTATGCGATGCGTTGGTGGAGCTATCGGTCGACGGTGATTACGCTGTGTACGCTCGCGTTCTTTGCGACGATGGTCGCCCGGCTGGTGATCAGTCCCGTCGTGCCCGCCATCCAAGCCGAATTCAACACCACCTCGGGGATCACCGGGCTGGCGCTGACGGGACTGTGGATGGCATACGCCTGCTCGCAGTTTCCCTCGGGTGTGCTCGCGGACAAGTACGGCGAGCGCCGGATCATCCTGATCGCCATCGGGGCAACGGCGGTCGCAAGCGTGGTGCTTGCGCTGTCGCCGTCGATACTCGCGTTCCTGTTTCTGACGGTCGTGCTCGGGGCCGGCGCGGGACTGCATTACAGCGTTGCGACCACGCTGTTGACCCGAACGTTCGACGATATCGGGTTCGCCATCGGCGTTCACAACTCGGGGGCTCCGCTCGCGGGTCTGCTTGCCCCCATCGCGGCCGCCGCGGTCGCCACGCAACTGGGCTGGCGCTATGCGATTGCACTGGGAGCGGTCGGCGCGTTGCCGATTTTCGTGCTGTTTGCCTGGAGGATCCGGCCCACCGAACCTCCCCGTCCAAACCAGCCCATCCGCGAGCGATTCGCGCTCTCGCGGGTAAAAGACCTCCTCACCCGCCCGGAAATCGCGTTTACCGCGGTACTGTCGGTGTGTTTCGAATTCACCTGGCAGGCGACCGCGTCGTTTCTGCCGACGTTTCTATCGGTCCATCACGGCTACTCGCTCGGACTCGCCAGCGCGCTGTTTTCGGCGTATTTCGTGATCCACGGGCTGACCCAGCCCGCCATCGGATCGCTCTCGGATCGCTTCGGCCGCGAGACGATCACGGGAGCCTGTGCGGTCCTCGGGATCGCGGGGTATGGCCTGTTGATCGTCGGATCGGGCCTCACGGTGATCGGCGTCGCCATCCTGTTAATCGGTATTGCGATGGGCTGGGGCGCGGCGTTGCTCCCGCGGTTCATGGACTTCCTCTCGGCGGAGGAACGCGGCGCGGGCTTTGGCCTCGTGCGTACGGCCTACATGATCGTGAGTGCGACCGGCAGCGCCGTCGTCGGCAGCGTCGCCGCCCTCGCAACATGGGGAGCGGCCTTCTCCGTGTTCGTCGCCATGCTGTTGGTCGTACTGGTCGCGCTCACGGCCAACCGGTTGTTCGGCCTCGGGCTGTGAGACGATCGGTCGTATAACGGCTTGCGACCGACAGTAATGTGGGCCGGCAGATTTATACCGATGATCGACCCATAGTCACCGTATGTTGCGGAATACACAGCGACTGCCCCATCGAGCGGGAGTGAGAGCATGGACCTCTGGATAATAGCGGTCATCATAGCGATGGGGCTCGCGGTGGTGTCACCGATCCTCTTCGCGCTGGTTTTGTTCACCCGCCGGGCCAACGAACCGGAATCGACGACCGACACCTCCGAGGCGTGACCGAAAACCGGTTCCCGCTCGCGCCACGAACGCCGCCCGGACCGTGACCGCCGGAACCTACACCCTGCTCGTTCGGGTGCCGGATCCGGCATCGATCACCGTCGGCGCACTCGGCGAGCATCGATTCCCGGCGGGCTGGTACGCCTACACCGGCAGCGCGTTCGGTTCCGGCGGGTTTTCCCGGATCGACCGCCACTGCGAACTCGCCCGCGGCGAACGCGAGGTCCGCCACTGGCATATCGATTATCTGCTCGGCCACCCCGCAACGGAAATCGGTAGGGTAGTCCGCACCGCGGGCGCGGACATCGAGTGTGCGGTCGCTCGGGCGCTTCCCGACGCCGGGATCGTGGGCTTTGGAGCGTCCGACTGCGAGTGTTTTTCCCATCTGGGATACGCCCCCGACCGCGAGGCGCTTTGCGACGCGGTCGAACGCGCCCACGCCGCCAAGTGATCCGTTACCGAGCCATCGGACGGTCACTGGTCGTCCGCGTCGGCCCCGATCAGGGCGTCGATGTCGGCGTGTTCGGACAGCAACTCGCCCATTCGTTCGACCGTCTCGGCATCGCGGGTGCGCCCACGATGGACGACGTCCTCGGCGCGGTCGATGGTCGAGAGGGTGTCGGACTGGACGAGCATGATCGGCACGCCCCGCTCTTCGGCCTTGCCGACGACGGCACTCGATGGCCGCAGTCCCCCGGTGAGCACGAGACAGTTCACCCCCGAGGCCTCCAGTGCAACCGTGTGAATGTCCGAGCGGTCCCCGCCGGTAACCACCGCGGCGTTGCGGGTGCGCCGGAAGTGCCTGAGCGCGGCTTCCCCGCCCATCGCGCCGACGAGGAACCGCTCGACATAACTATCGGTCGGTGCGCTGGTTAACAGTTCCGCGCCGAGTTCGTCGGCGAGGTCCGAAACAGTGACGCCGGCGAGATCGCGCACCCGCGGGAGCACGCCCAGTACGGGAACGTTCCGCCCTTCGAGGAAGGGAACCACGTCGGATTCCAGCGCATCGAAATCGGCGTCCGCAACGCTGTTGAACACGACGCCAGCGAGGCGATCACCGAGCCGGTCGGTGGCCGCGAGGATTTCATCGGTATCGTCCGCCGACTCGTAGGACGCGACCAGCACGACCTCAGCATCGAACAGGTCCGCGAGGTCGTAGTCGGTGAGCGAGACGATCCCGCCGGTTTCGAGCGTGTCCGCCCCCTCGACCAGCATCAAATCCCGATCCGCGGCGAGGTTCTCGAAGCGCTCGGTGACGGTGTCGCGCAGATCGTCGGGATCCTCGCGGCCCCGAATCGCCTCTCGGATGAACGTCGGCGAGTAGACGACGGGTTCGAGTTCGTGCATTTCGGCGTCGAGATCCAACAGTTCCCGCGCGAGCATCGGGTCCTCGTCGATGGTCTTGCCGACGTTGCTCTGAAGTCTAGTTCCCTTGGGTTTCATGTAGCCGACCCACAGGCCCCGGTCGGCGGCGAGTTGGCCGAGCGCGAGCGCGGTGGCGGTCTTTCCGGTGCTTTCCTCCGTGCTGGCGACGAGTAGGGTTTCGGTCATTGGGTGGTGTCCTCCTGTTGCTGTTCCTGTTCGGGTTCGATGGTGAGGGCGATGTCGATGGCCCATATCCCCTCAGGGGTGGCCACGAGCGGGTTGACGTCCAGTTCCACGATCTCGGGGAAGTCACGGACGAGCTGGGAGAGGCGCTGGATCGACTCGGTGATGGCGTCCTCATCGACGGGTTCGCGTCCCCGGGCTCCCCGCAATAGGGGGGCGGCGTCGATTCCATCGATCATGTCGCCGGCTTCGCGTTCGCTGACGGGCGCGACCCGGAGGCTCACGTCCTCAAGCGTCTCGACGAAAATCCCGCCCAGGCCGAAGAGCAGTAGTGGGCCGAACTGCGGGTCGCGGTTCATGCCGAGGATGGTCTCGGTGCCGGAATCGAGATCGACCATCTCCTGGACCTGGACGCCGAGGATCGTCGCGTCGGGCTGGTAGTTGCGCGCGCGGGTCACGAGGTCCTCGTAGGCGTCCCGGACCTCCCCCTCAGGAACGCCGACCTTCACGCCGCCGATGTCGGATTTGTGGGTGATGTCGGGCGAGACGATCTTCATGACGACCTCGCCGTCGACCCCGCCGGCGACCGCCTCCGCATCGGCGGGGTCGGAGACGACTTCGCCCGCCGGCGTAGGAATCCCGTAGGCGTCGAGGATCCCCATGGCCTCGACGCCGAGCCGGTTGTCCCCGTGCTCGCGGGCGCGGTCGAGCAACGCGCGGACGCGCTCGCGGTCGACCTCGAACTCAGCGGGTTCGTCGTACTCCCGGATTTGGATCTCGCGGTAGGCCGCGAGCGAATCGAGGCTGGAGACCGCGCGTGCGGGATCGAAGTAGTTGGGAATCCCCGCCTCACGGAGGCGTTCGGCGGCGGGGTCGACGCGCGCACCGCCCATGAAACAGGCCGCGACGGGCTTGTCGTGAGTTTCGCGCGACTCGACGGTCGCCGCCGCGAGTTCCTCGTAATCCAGCACGGCGGTCGGAGCCGAAAGCACGAGCGCCATATCGACGTTGTCGTCGGCGAGCGCGGTGTCGAGCGCGCCTTCGAACCGCTCGACGTCGGCGTCGCCGACGATGTCGACGGGGTTGTAGACGTTGCCCTCCTCCGGGAGTCGCGCCGCGAAGGCATCGAGCGTTTCGTTGCTGAAGGAGGCCATCGAGAGCCGCGAGTCGCCTACGGCGTCGGTCGACAGCACCCCCGGGCCGCCTGCGTTGGTGACCACCGCGACCGAGTCGCCGTCCGGCAGTGGCTGGTTTGCGAGCATCTCCGCGGCATCGAACAGCTCCTGGACCGATTCGGCCCTGAGCACGCCCGCCTGATCGAGGCCGGCCTCGTAGGCCCGTTCGGAGCCGGCGATCGTTCCCGTATGCGAGGACGCGGCCTGGCTCCCGGCATCGGTCCGTCCCGACTTGACGAGCACGACCGGCGTCTCCCGGGTGACTTCGCGGGCGGTGTCGATGAACGCCCGGCCCTCCTCGATGCCTTCGAGGTAGCCGATGATCACGTCGGTATCGGGGTCGTCGCCCCACGCGGCGATGAAATCACCCTCGTCGAAGACGGCCTTGTTGCCCAGCGAGACCACGTCCTTAAACCCGATACCCTGATCGGTGGCCCAGTCGAGCACGGCGGTGATGAACGCGCCCGACTGGCTCATGAACGACAGCGAGCCCGACAGGGCGTTTTCGGGGCCGAACGTGGCGTTCAGCCCCGCTGGTGTGCTCATCACGCCCAGGCTGTTCGGCCCGACGAGGTCGAGGTCGTACTCGGCGGCGGTTTCCCTGAGTCGGGCCTCGCGGGTCGCTCCTTCGCTACCGGTTTCGGCGAAGCCGGCGGTGATGACGACGACGCTCTCGATGCCCGCCTCGCCGACCTCGGCGACGGCATCGACCGCGATGTGGGGCGGGACGACCACCACCGCGAGATCGGGATCGCCCGCCTCGGCAACCGAATCGACGCACTCGACGCCGAGGACCTCTTCGTAGTTGGGATTGACCCCGACGACTTCGCCGTCGAATCCCACCAGGTTTTCCATGATCGCGCGCCCGACCGACCCCTCGCTGGGGGTCGCCCCGATCACCGCGACCCGCTCGGGCGAAAACAGCCCCGTCAGATCGCGCATCGATCCACCTCACGTCCCCGTCGGTTGGCCGGGACTCCCACGAGCGATGCGACAACCATACGGTCGCCCGTTCGACGGCCGACAGTATAATTCCCGGGGCGAAGTTCGACGCTTCGGGCCCGGCACGGTTCGGATCGCCGATCACACCTCCTCGGGGAGCCAGCCCCCGTCCACTTCGACGTTCGCGCCGCTGATGTAGTCGCTGTCCTCGTCGAGAAAGGTAAACAGCGCCTGAATCACGTCCTCGTAGGCGGCGGGCCGCCCCCTCGGGAGGTCCTCGGGGAACTCCGCCGAGTTTTCGATCACGTACGGCGAGACCGCGTTGACGGTGATCCCGTCGTCTTGGGTGTCGGCCGCGAGCATCCGGGTGAACATCAGGACACCGGCTTTCGCCACGAAGTAGGGGGCGTTTTTCGGGTTGATCAGCCCCTTCTCGCTGGAGGCGTACCCGATGTTGACGATCCGGCCGTATCCCTGCTCGCGCATGTTCGACAGCGCGCGTTTCGAGCACAGATACGTCCCGTTGATGTTGGTCGCCAGCACCCGGTTCCATGTCTCGAAGTCGATGTCGGCCCAGTGGCGGGGCGCGAATGCCCCGACGTTGTTGACGAGGACATCGACCGACCCAAGGTCGGCTTCGACGCTTTCGAAGAGCTCCTCGACGGCCACCGGATCGGTGACGTCACCCCGGACGACCGTCGTTTCCACGCCGTATTCGCCGGCCCGATCCGCGACCTCGCGGGTGGCCCCGTCGCTCGTGCGGTAGTGGACGGCGACGTCCGCGCCCTGCTCGGCCGCCGCGAGCGCCACCGCCCGCCCGAGGCCTTTCGCGCTGCCGGTCACCAGTGCGGTCCGCCCGTCGAGGTCGGGTTCGATCACACTCCGCGTTTGGCCAGCGACCTCATAGGCGCGTGGATTCGGTCGCTGTTCCCGGTAAGCGTTTATACCACGCGACGAAGTACGGGGAACATGGCAATCGAGACGGTGCTCTTGGCGGTCGGCCAGGAAGACGAGGACAGAACCAAGCGACTCGCCGAGGCGGCCATCGACGTGGCGAACCCGACCGGGGCCGACGTCGTGCTCGCGCACGTGTTCACCCGCCGAGAGTTCGACGAGGTGGTCGAGCAACTGGATTTCGATCCCGGGGCGAACCCCGATCCCAGCGAGGTCGCCGCCCGGCATTCGACGACCCGCACCATCGCAGGCACGCTCGACGACGCCGGCGTCAGCTACGAGGTCCGCGGGGCGGTCGGAAACCGCGGCGAATCCATCGTCGATCTCGCGGAGGAAGCCGGAGCCGACCGGGTGATCGTCGGCGGTCGCCGCCGGAGCCCGGCGGGCAAGGCCGTCTTCGGCAGCACCGCCCAGGAAGTGATGCTCTCCTCGCCGTGTCCGGTCACGTTCGTCCGGGATTGATCGGCCTGCCCCGATCTACGTCCGGTCGCGGTCGTCGTCCTGGTCGTCCTCGCTGAGTCTGTCGGTTTTCTCGCGTACGTCTTCGGTATCGCGGGGCTCTTCGGGGGTCGGATCGGCGACGTCCTCGGAGCCGCGTGGCTCTTCCGGAGCAGGGTCGGCGACGTCCTCGCTTCCGCGCCGGCGGTCGGCGTCGCCGATGTCCTCGGCGGGCGGACCCTCGTCGGGCCGGCCCGAATCCATGGTGCCGGGCGCGCCGGCTCCCGATTCCGGGTGTTCTTCGGCACCGACGCCGGTGGTTTCCTCCTCGGCGCTGAGATCGGTGTTTTCCTCCTCGACGCCGCGGGTCGCGGCCTCGCCAGTCGAGGGCTCCTCGTCGGGATCGTGGGCCATCCCCTCGGAGGTCGTCTCATCGGTTCGCTCCCCGCCGGTTTCACTGCCCGATTCGGTGGGCGTTCCGGTGCCGGGGGCGTCGGACGCATCCGGTCCGCCGGGCTCGCTCGGTTCGGTCGACTGGAGGCGGAGTGCGTCGTCAGTGATGCGTTCGATTTCGTTTTCGCTGACGGTGTGGGTGTCCTCGGTGTCGCCCCAGCCCAGGCGGGCGGTGATTTCGTCGGTGATGCCGGGGTCGGTCTCGACGTGGACGGCCCCCTCCTCGACGGCGGTGACGATCCCGACGCGCTCGCCGCTCGCATCGAGGACGTTCTTTCCCTCGTCGTCATCGGTCGGTCGGGTGCGTGAATCGCCGCTCATGACAGCAGGGGCTAATGCGAGGATCCGGATAATCCCCGGGCAGGCCTGTGCATGGATATCATCACGCTGGGTGAATCTATGCAGTTAAGTGGCGCGCCCGTCGTTTCGGGAACCAAGGATGTATTATGCCGGCGTGGACCTCGGGGCGACGAACATCCGGGCGGCCGTCGCCGACGAGGACGGGACGATATTGGCGAGCGCTCGCCGGAAAACGCCCCCGGGGCCGACGGGGATCGACGTCACCGAGGCGGTGTTGCGCGCGCTTCGGGAGGCCTGTGGCGGGGCCAGGGTCGAACCCCGCGAGGTGCGCGCGGCGGGCATCGGGAGTTTCGGGCCGTTCGATCTCGCGGCAGGCACCATCGAAGATCCCGCGAATCTCCCCGATACCGTCGAGACGATCCCTCTGACCGGTCCCATCGAGGAACTCATCGGCTCCGAGCAAGTGTATCTGCACAACGACACCATCGCGGGCGTGATCGGCGAGCGATTTCACGCCGAGCGCAACCCCGACGACATGGTGTATCTCACCATCTCCTCGGGGATCGG
>CAYOFZ010000019.1:0-20440 GCA_964403315.1 uncultured Halobacteriales archaeon
TTCCACGATTCTATATCGTTATATATAGTTTATTTATTACTGGAGGCGGTAGATGTATTGCTCGTATGTTTCGTGAACCCGGCCGCTCCAGTTATGAGTATAGGTATCGATAATGTCATCGGCCACGTCGCCGCGAAGGTATTTGACGATCCCGCGCTCGCCGGTCTGCCCGCGAAGGTATGTAGTGAAAAAATGCCGGAAGTAGTGGGGCGTGACGTTTTCGCTCGCACCGCCGCCGGTTCGGTACCACCCCATTTCGCGGGCGTGTTGCTCGACCGTGTGATGGACCGCATGCGGCGTAACCCGGGCTCCCCATCGGTCGCTCGTGCTGACGAACAGGGGATCGGCCGATGAGGGGGAGTCCGGGCGGATCGCCAGCCAGCGAACCAGCGTTTCGCCCAGTTCGTCGTCGATGGGTATTACGGTCGGGCGTTTGCGTTTGTTCGAGGCCGTTCGTGTCTCGCCGTTTATGGCAGTTCCGCGTTCGGGGTCGGGCGAGACATAGAGCGAGTTCGGTTTGCCGTGGAGCTGTGGCCGGATCTCCGTCTCGAGCTCGATGGCGTCGGTCGGGAGATTGAGATCGCGCAAATCGAGGTTGCACAGTTCCCCCGCGCGCATCCCCGTTTTCAGCAGGGTGACGATCAGCGCACGTGAAAGCGGGTGGTCGATCCCGGCAACGAACTCGCGCATTTCCGGGACGCTGATCTCGCGGCGCGTCGGATCGATATCGATGGATTCGTCCATCCCCTCGATGACCAGCGCCATGGGGTTTTCCTCGAACTCGCCGATCTGGGTCATGTAGCCGTAAAACCGATGGAGATAGGAAGCGTACGTCGCCAGCGTGCTTTCGGCGACTTCGCCGCGCTGGCCGTGGATCCAGGCCATGCAGGCCCGGTGGGTCACCTCATCGAACGTGTCAACGTGGGGGTATTCGCCGAGAAACGCCTCGAAATCCCGCAGAACGCGTTCGTACGCATCGCGCGTGCGCTCGGTTTTCCCCTGGTATTCGATGTCCTGCAGGAAATAGGTAATGGGATCGTCGGACGCGCTCATGTATCATCCTCGGTGAGAGTGTATCCTCCTTCGCGCCCGCTGTAACGCACGCGGTTTTCGGCCTGGAGCGTTTCGAGGGCCGTTTCGATCCGGTCTTCGATGTCGTCGGCCAAGACCTCGACGAGTTCGTCCCACGGGAGGTGATCCCGATCCGCGAGCGCCCGCTCGATTCGCCGTTCGAAGTCATCCATGGTTTTGCCGGTAGCCTCCGAGGACCGGTCGTTCCCGGCATCGGGGTCGAACCCTCGCCGTCCTGCCTGTACCATCGTTCGGATGAACTCGCTTTGGGACATATCGAGGTCATCGGCATGATCTGCCCAAATCCGTTTTTGATACTCGGGAACGTACGTCGCTACCGACGTGCGTGTGGTATCGTCATCGCTCATGATCGGTCACTGACGAGCTGCCCACATCAATATCATCACAAGACCGGATAAGTGTTCTTATTTGGTAGACTAACAATAATTCTATCGATAGATGATACAATTATACGTATTCGTGCATGTGGTCTACAGAGATTGAATGGGCAGGTACACAAATAAGTTATCAGGCTTGAGACGATCCGATTTCCACCTGAAAACACCACAATCGATTCCGCAAGGATGCATCGTGCTTTTCAGTACATCACTCTCCCCCGGATAGCGTTCCGAAACCGCCACTCCACCGACTTCGATGGAACGAGCGAATTTAGTATGCATCATGAGTAGTTGTGAAGGTTTGACTCATAACGCTTCTAATCCGAATTAGCGATGAGGTGATGCGGTTTACAGTGATCCAGCGTCGACCTGTCAGCAACTGGTGGGTCATGATCTCGGACACGCCCGGATTCCGGTCGATAGGCACGACGAGATATTTCCGTCCGCTATAAACTCTATCATGATATATTGAACATTTCGGTATCGGAACGTCGTCGAGGATCGCCCTGATTCAACAATACGTCCAATGAGGAAATCACACCGGAGCTACTGCCGAACCTTTGGGCATCCACGCTGTGTTGCGTGTGGATCACCGGATCCGGACGGTTTGGCGGTCGTATCTATTTGTGCGTATTCGCCAGTACGGATCGACGAATCTGCACGATGATGTACGAACGATAGTATAACCAAACGGGATCGGTTCCGACAGCTTGTATTCCAGTCGAATATTTTTATTTCTGTTCTGAGTCAATACTTTTACTATATTTACGGATTTTTTATCCAGTAAATAGTCATTAATTGACTAATATGGATGTATAGTGAACATATAGGCAACAAAATACGTAACTAATGCTACATATAGTGTGTATGTTCACACCTACCAAATCATTTAACTTCCATGAACAATCAATAGATAGCTATGCCAGAAAATGGCAACAAGCACGTGACGCGACGGCGGCTACTGGGAACGACTGCAGCGCTCGGTGCGGCCGGTTTCGCCGGTTGTATGGGCGGCGGTGGCAACAACAGCAGCGGCGGTGGCGGCGGAGGGACAATGGAGGTACTCCACGGCTGGACTGGCGGTGACGGCGCGACCGCAGTCGAAAATCTCATCTCGGGGTTCAATGAGGCCCACCCCGATATCAACGCCAATTTCCAGCCCGTCGGCGGCGGCGGTAACACCAACCTCGACACCACCATCTCGAACCGCGCCCAGAACGGCAACCTCCCGAGTTCGTGGGCCGACTGGCCCGGCAAGAACCTCGTTCAATTCACCTCAGCCGACTTGCTTGGCGATATCGGCGACAGCGTCTGGACCGACGAGCTCCGGAACAACTACTCGGAAGCGGCCCAAACCTATGCACAGGTGGGCGAAAGCGCCGACAGCATCGGCAACGGCCCGTACGTGGCGGTCCCCATCGGCTCCCACCGCATGAACGACCTCTTCTACAACGTCAACGTCATCGAAGCGGCGGGCGTCGACCCCACGAGTTTCTCGACTCCAGGCGATCTCGTCGGTGCCTTACAGCAAGTCGATCAAAACACCGACGCCGTCGGCATGGCTCAGGCACGGCAAAACCCCTTTACGACCCTCCAGCTCTGGGAGGTCGTCATGCAGGGTCAGTCGGGCTATCAGGCGTTCATGGACTTCCTCAATGGAAACGGTAATGCGGACGCCGTCCGATCGGCGTTCGAGATCATCCAGCAGTACGCCCAGTACTACAACAGCGACGTCTCGAGCATCAGCTTCACCACCGCGAACCAGAAGTTCATGAACGGCGAAGCTGCATTCGTTCACAACGGCAACTGGGCCGCCGGAGCGTACCGTAATCAGGATGGCTTCGAGTACGAGACCGACTGGAACCACGTCACCTTCCCCGGGACTGAAGACATGTACGGGATGCATCTGGACTCGTTTCCCATGCCCGCGGACGGTCCCACCCCCGAGGCGGCCCGGACCTTCCTCTCGTATGTCGGTTCGCCCGACGCGCAGGTACGATTCAATCAGTACAAGGGATCGATCCCACCACGCACCGACGTTTCGAGCGATGCGTTCGGCCCGTACCTCACCCAGACCATGGAGGAGTACGGTAACCTCCAACAGAAACCCCCGACGATTGCCCACGGACTCGCCGTGACATCGGATGTCTTGAGCGAGTTGGAGGGAGTCATTACCAACGAGTTCCTCGGTGCGGGCAACATCGACGCCGCGACTCAGGGGATGCTCGATACCGTTTCCGGGTCAAACTGACGTGGTACGACGTTTGCTGAACGCGGTCTCCCGGACCGTCCGGCGGCTCGCTCGCAACGGGAGTGCGGACGCCGGGTCGGACGACCGGCCAGTACGTACGGACGGGGGGACGGTGACCGACCGCTCGCTTCGCTCGCGCCTGCCCGGGCGGGTACGTTCGTGGACCAACAGCGAGTTCGTCGGCTCGCTACCGTTCTGGCTGCCGCCGTTTCTGTTGATGGGGCTGTTCGTCTACGGCGCTATCGGGTGGAACCTGCTGATCTCGCTCACCGACATGACGGGATACGGTAATCCGGAGTACTCCTCGCTCGATCTCGAGCAGTACATCCAGCTGTTCGGTGATCCGAACTTCATCGCCGCCGCCCGGAACACGGTGGTATTGCTCATCGCGTTCACCGTCATCTGTGTCGGGTTCGGGCTCGTACTGGCGATCCTGCTGGATCGGACACTGCGCTTTCAGAACACCTTCCGGACGATCTACCTGCTACCGTTTAGCCTCTCGTTCGTGGTGACTGCCCAGCTTTGGACGTGGATGTACAACATCGAAAACGGGATCGTCAACGGAATACTCGGGATCATAGGATTACAACCCGACTGGATCGGCAACCCACAGCTCGTGCTCGGGGCGGTGATCTTCGCGTTGATCTGGCAGTTCAGCGGCTATGCGATGGTGGTCTTCCTCGCCGGGTTACGGACCATTCCCGACGAACACTTCGAGGCGGCGCGCATCGACGGTGCGAGCACGGTTCGGATGTATCGGCGGGTGATCGTTCCCCAGCTTCGAGGGTCGATGATCAGCGCGCTCGTCGTGTTGATGATCGTCGCGCTCAAGGCTTTCGACTTCCTGTACGCGCTGTTTGGCTCCTACCGGCCCGCAGCGGGTGCTGACATCCTGGCAACCATGATGGTCCGCGAGGCCTACTCCCAACAGAACTGGGCGTACGGCGCGGCGATCGCCATCGTACTCTTTCTGCTGGCACTCACCGTGATCGCGCCGTATCTCTACTCGCAGTACCAGCGGGGGGAACTATGACCGACGACACGATAGCGACCGACGGCGGCGTTGCCCAACCGAGCGGTTCCACGACGAGCGACCTACGGGACAGCATCGAGGGCTGGCGGATCGCACTGTATGCGATACTGGTCGTCCTGACGGCGTTTTTCCTCGTCCCAATCGAGACGGGGCTGGTTACGTCGTTCAAGACCAATGCGGCGGTCACCCGCACTGCGCCGTACCTCCCGCCCGGACCGGGGGGATTCACCCTCGAAAACTGGGTGGCGGCGTTCGACGCGCTCGCGCCCGGGCTGGTCAACAGCGCATTGCTGGCCGTTCCGGCGACGATCCTGGGTGCGGTGTTCGGAAGTCTCGCCGCCTACGGCCTCACACAGGTCAGCTGGCGGGGTCAGATTCCGATCCTCATATTGTTCGTCGCTGGCGTGTTCATCCCCTATCAGGCGGTTCTGGTACCGCTGTCGCAGTTCTGGTCGTTGATTCCGGTTCGGGACCTACTTTCGCCGCTGTGGGCGTTGCCCGTCCTCCAGCCCTACCACGCGGAGATCGTCAAGTTGATCGTCACCCACACGGCCTACGGCATTCCGATCTGTACGGTGCTGTTCCGAGGCTACTACATGGGTCTCTCCGAGGAGATGATCGAAGCGGCCAAACTCGATGGCGCGAGCGTCTTCGGCATCTATCGCCGGGTCGTCCTGCCGCTGTCGGGACCGATGTTCGCGGTGACGCTGATCTTCCAGTTCACCCAGATCTGGAACGAACTACTGTTCGCGCTGATCCTGATCGGGAGCGGGAGCGCTCCCGCCGCACCGGTGACCCTCTCGCTGGTCGGGTTGGGGACGAGCCTCGAAGGGATCGACTTCGGGTTGCGGATGGCCGGCGCGTTCCTGACCGCGCTGCCGCCGCTGTTGGTGTTCATCGTCTTCGGCGATCAGTTCGCCCGCGGCGTCGCCGGGAGGACATAGCATGACTGATACGCAAAACTATATGAACAAGAACAAAGACTACCCGCCCTCTCGTACACATCATGGAGGAGACGAATGGCACAACTAACGCTCGATAACGTCACCAAACGTTTCGACGATGGCGGCGACGAGATCGTCGCCGTCGACGACGCATCGCTCGACATCGACGACGGGGAGTTTATCGTCCTGGTCGGTCCCTCCGGCTGTGGAAAATCCACTACGCTCCGGATGATCGCCGGACTCGAAACCGTCTCCGAAGGAGCGATCACCCTCGATGGTCAAACGATCAACGACCGCCAGCCCGCAGAACGTGACATCGCGATGGTGTTTCAGTCCTACGCGTTGTACCCCCACATGACCGTTCAGGAGAACATGAGCTTCGGGCTCGAAGAATCGACCGACATGCCCGACGACGAGATCCGCGAACGCGTCGCGTCCACCGCCGAAATGATGGGCATCGGGGAGTTGCTCGACCGCAAACCCGGCGAACTTTCGGGCGGTCAGCAACAGCGCGTCGCCCTGGGCCGGGCAATCGTGCGCGATCCCGCGGCGTTTCTGATGGACGAGCCCCTTTCCAATCTCGACGCGAAATTGCGCTCACAGATGCGCACCGAACTCAAGCGCCTCCAGGACGATCTGGGGACGACGACGATCTACGTCACCCACGACCAGACCGAGGCGATGACGATGGGCGACCGCATCGCCATCCTCAACGACGGGCGACTCCAGCAGGTCGCCCCGCCGCTTGAGTGTTATCACCGCCCCGCGAACCGCTTCGTTGCCGGGTTCCTCGGCGAGCCCTCGATGAACTTCTTCGACATGCGCTACGAAGGCGACGTTCTCATCGGCAACGGCTTCGAGTATCCCCTTCCCGCCGAGATCGACGACCAACTGGAAGTCGAGACCGACCGACCGCTCACCCTCGGTATCCGTCCCGAAGACATCGAGGTCGGCGGGACTGCGGACGACCACACCGTCCCGGCGACCGTCGGCGTCGTCGAACCGAGGGGCAACGAGAACAACGTCAACCTCCGTATCGGCGACGACGTTCCCCTCACAGCAGTCGTCAACGGCATGGTCACGTTCGAGGAGGGCGAGGACGTCACGATTCGATTCCCTCCGGGGGCGGTTCACCTATTCGACGCCGACACCGGCGAGGCGCTTCACAACCGCGAGTTCGAAGCGGACAGAACCGAGGTGCTTCCCTGATGGGGATCGCCGACTACGAACTCTACGAGGTTCCCCCACGGTGGCTGTTTCTCCGTGTCGAGACCAGCGACGGCCTCGTGGGCTGGGGCGAGCCCGTCGTCGAAGGTCGGGCCAAAACCGTCCGGACTGCCGTCGAGGAGCTGATGGACAACTACCTACTGGGCGAGGACCCCGCCCGCATCGAGGGCCATTGGCAGACGATGTATCGCGGCGGGTTCTACCGGGGCGGTCCCGTCCTCATGAGCGCCATCGCCGGCATCGATCAGGCGCTGTGGGACATCAAGGGGAAACGCTTCGGCGCACCGGTCCACGAACTCCTCGGAGGACGGGCCCGCGACCGCGTTCGCGTCTATCAGTGGATCGGCGGCGACCGACCGAGCGAGGTCGGCGAGGCCGCACGCGAGAAGGTCAGCGAGGGGTTTACCGGCCTGAAGATGAACGCCACGGGCGAGCTGCGCCGAATCGACACGCCAGCGGCGGTCGGGTCCGCACGGGATCGCCTCGCGGAGGTCCGCGAGGCGGTCGGTCCCGAGGTCGACATCGGGGTCGATTTTCACGGACGGGTGGCGAAGCCGATGGCCCCACGGCTCGCACGGGCACTCGAACCCTACGAACCGATGTTCATCGAGGAACCGGTGCTTCCCGAGCACAACGACGCCCTGCCCGACATCGCGGCAGGGACGACGATCCCTATCGCCACGGGCGAGCGGCTGTTCTCGCGGTGGGATTTCAAGGAGGTGTTCGAAACCCAAAGCGTGGACATCATCCAGCCCGACCTCTCGCACGCCGGCGGGATCACCGAAGTGAACAAGATCGCCTCGATGGCGGAAGCTTACGACGTGGCACTCGCTCCGCACTGCCCGCTCGGGCCGATTGCGCTGGCGTCGTGTCTCCAGGTCGATAGCTGCGCGCCCAACGCCCTGATCCAGGAACAGAGCCTCGACATCCACTACAATCGAGGTGGAGACGTGTTAGATTACCTCGACGATCCGGGCGTTTTCGAGTACGAGGAGGGCTACGTCGACGTACCCGCCGAACCGGGGCTGGGGATCGAGATCGACGAGGCGTACGTCGAGGAGCAGGCCGAACAGACCGTTGATTGGCACAACCCTGTCTGGCGACACGACGACGGGTCGGTCGCGGAGTGGTGACGATGGAGGAGACGCCATGTGCCGGACGGCTTTCCGACCGCGTGGCGATCGTCACCGGCTCGACGCGGGGGATCGGCGCGGGGATCGCCGAACGGTTCGTCAGCGAGGGCGCGTCGGTCGTCGTCTCGGGGCGCAGCGCCGAGGACGGCGAGGCAGTTGCCGACCGCCTCCAAGAGCATGCCGGTGACGCCGTTTTCGTTCGCGCGGACATGCGCGAACCCGCCGACATCGAGCGGTTGATCGAGCGGACCGTCGACGAATACGGACGGATCGACACCCTCGTGAACAACGCAGGAGTCCAGACCGACACCACCGCCGCGGAGGCGACCATCGAGGACTGGAACTTCGTCCTCGAAACCGACTTCCGGGCGTACTGGCTCGGTGCGAAGCACGTCATCGAGCACATGCCCGAAGGCGGCAGCATCATCAACATCTCCTCGAATCACGCCTTTTCGACCATGCCCGCACACTTCCCGTACAACGCGATCAAGGCTGGCATCAACGGGATGACACGGGCGCTCGCGGTCGAACTCGGCCCGCTCGGGATCCGCGCGAACACGATCAACCCCGGCTGGGTGGAGGTCGAGCGCACCCGCGAGGAACTGCCCGACGAGCGCCGCGAGCGCGTCGAGTCGGTCCACCCGCTCGGGCGGATCGGTAATCCCGAGGACGTCGCTGGCGCGACGGCCTTCCTCGCAAGCAATGATGCGGCCTTCATGACCGGCGCGAGCATGCTGATCGATGGCGGCCGCGGCGCGGTCATGGAAGACGAGCCGTTCGTCGAATACAAAGGACGGTTCGAGTAGACGGCCGAGTCATCCGCCGGGCGGTGTATTTAATGCGCCCCGGCGACGAAGCCACAGCAATGACCGACGAACGGACGGATACGGACTCGTCGGGTCCCGAGGGAAAAATCGAGCACGTCATCGCGGACTACGACCTCGACGGACTGGGCGCGGAACTCGAAGCTCGGTGGACGGGTGCCGCCGGGGAACAACACAGCCTGCGTGCACTCGCCGATCAGTTCAACCGTCAGGTGCTCGAGGCCGCGCTGACCAGGGCGGGCGTTCGCTCGCTCGACGGCGAGGTCGAAAACCGCTACCGCCTGCTCACTGACGAAGGAGTCAGCGCGGGCATGCGCCAACAGACCCGCCGCGAACTCGAACGGGCCGGCGTCGATGTCGAGGCTCTGGAGTCGGCATTCGTCTCCCACCAGTCGATCTACACCTACCTCACCGACCGCCGGGGCGCGATCCATCCCTCGAATGTCGAGCGCGATCCCGAAGAACGCATCGACAACGAAATCGACAAGATCAACGCCCTCGCAAGTCGGACGAGCGCGGTCACGACGGACTCCATCGAACGGCTCGCGGCATCCGACGCCATCGAAAGCGACGCCGCGAGCGTGTTCGTCGATATTCGGGTGACCTGCGAGGCCTGCGGTGAGGTCCGCTCCGTCGAGTCGTTTCTCGAAGCCGGCGGCTGTCCCTGCCAGCAGAACTGATTACGGAAGTACTCGTGTAATCGGATATCTCGCAAGCTGAAGATTTATCCCCACTCCGGAGGACATACGACCATGTCCCCGATGGAACAACAACAGGTCACGGTGCGCGCCGAGAACATCGGCGGAATTGACGCCACGACCGTCGAATTCGGTCCCGGCGTGACCGCGCTGGCCGGTCGGAACGCGACCAATCGGACCTCGTTTCTGCGGGCGATCATGGCCGCCCTGGGCAGCGACCGCGCCTCGCTGAAAGGCGATGCCGAGGCCGGTCACGTCGAACTGGACCTCGGGGAACAAACCTACACCCGGGAACTGGTCCGGAAGAACGGCGCGATCTCGTTCGACGGTGATCCGTATCTCGACGATCCTCAACTCGCGGATCTGTTCGCCTTTCTGCTGGAATCGAACGCGGCCCGCCGGGCGGTCGTCCGCGGCGAGGATCTGCGCGACCTCATCCTCCGACCCGTCGACGTCGAGGGGATCGACGACGAGATCGACCGCCTGCAGGCCGAAAAACGCGAGATCGACGACCGACTCGCCGACCTCTCGGCGCTCGAACGTGAACTCGGGTCGCTGGAGGAAGAACGCATGCGCCTTGATTCGGAACTCGAAACGGTCGAGGCCGACCTCGAAGCGGCACGCGAAACCCTCGAAGCCACCCAGGGATCGGACCCTGACGAGGTGGAATCGGAGCAACTCGACGTGCTTCGGGAGACGCGCGAAACCCTCGAAGACGTCACCTATGAACTCGAAACCGAGGAGGAAAGCGTCGAATCATTGGAAGCCGAACGCGAAGACCTCCGTGAAGCACTCGACGACCAGCCGACTATTGACGAGGCGGAACTCGACGATCTCGCCGACCGCATCGAAGGGCTTCGCGGGCGGAAACGCGAGCTCGACGAAACCGTCTCCCAGCTCCAGACGGTGATCCAGTTCAACGAGGACCTCGCGGACGCCGAGTACCCCGAACTGCTCGCCGACGATGAGGGCGAATCAGTCACCGACCGCCTGCTCGCCGAAGGGTCGCGGGACGTCACCTGCTGGACGTGTGGCAGCACCGTCGAAACCGACCGCATCGAGACAACGCTGGAGCGGCTCCGGGAATTCAGACGGGACAAACAACAGCAACGCACTGATCTCGCAGACGAACTCGACGCGCTCACCGATCAGCGCGCGGATCGTGAGCAAACCCGCGAGCAACGCGAACAACTCGAACACACGCTCGAGGACATCGAGGCGGAACTCGACGACCGAACCGGCCGGATCGCGGACCTCGAAACTCGTCGTGAGGAGTTACTCGCGGAGATCGACGAGCTCGAAACGGCAGTCGAAGCTGACGGTGACGACGAGGAGTTGCTCGCCGCCCAGAAGGCGGTCACGCGCCACGAACTCGAACGCGACCGCCTCGAACGCGAACGCGACGCCATCGAGGACGACATCGCGGACATCGAAACACAGCTCGCGGAACGCGACCAACTGGAAGAGCGCCGCGAGCGAATCGATGAGGACCTCGAAGCAAAGCGCACCCGGATCGAACGCCTCGAACGCGACGCCATCGAGGCGTTCAACGAACACATGAACGCCGTTCTCGGGTTGCTCGAATACGCCAACCTCGAACGGATCTGGATCGAACGCCTCGAACCCGCCGGGAGCGGCGAGGCGACCTTCGACCTCCACGTCACCCGCAGCACCGACGAGGGGGTGACCTACGAGGATTCGGTCGAGCATCTGAGCGAGAGCGAACGCGAGGTGACGGGCCTGATCGTTGCGCTCGCGGGGTATCTCGCGCACGATGTCCACGAACAGGTGCCGTTCATGCTGTTGGACTCGCTGGAAGCCCTCGACTCCGAGCGGATCGCCACCCTGATCGAGTACCTCGATCAGTACGTTCCCTACATCGTCGTCGCGCTCCTGCCCGAGGACGCCGCCGCGCTCGACGAGAACTATCCACGGATTACGGACATCTAACAAACAGAACTACTCGTAGACTGGTTCGAACTCCTCTCGAAGCAGCCGGCGGACATGACCCAACGAGTACTCGACGCCATAGGCCGCTGTGATATGGCGGCGAACCAACCCCGGCGACCACTCGGCGGCCTCGTATCCTCGATTCTCGGGCGAACCTTCGATATCGCGGGCGAGCGAGCGGCGTTCCCCGTCGGTCAACCGCCGTGGACGGCCCGGACGCGAGTCGTCTTCGAGGGCCGCCTCCATCGAGCGCGACTCGAATCTGTCGAGCCAGTAGTAGATCGTCGATTTCGGGGTTCCATATCGCTCGCTGAGGGTTTCGACCGATTCGCCGTCCTTGTACGCGAGCGCGATCATGAGCCGCCGAACCGCCTTCGGATCGTCGGTTTCCGCGAGCCGATCCCGGAGCGCGTCCGCTGCGATTCTGTCGAGTTTGCTCATTACTCGCGTTTCGGTCTTCAAATAATTATATTCGTCGCTACCGGCCCTGCCACTCGGGTTCGCGGTCTTCGAGGAAGGCGTCGATTCCCTTGTCTTTGCCCGCCGTGACAAATAGCTGCGCGAACAGTTCGGCCTCGTACTCGATACCGTCGCGCAGATCCATCCGCAAGCTTTCACGGATCGCCTTCGTTGCGAATTCGAGGGCGAGCGGGTTCTTTTCGATCCCGCCGAAGCTCACTGTTCGCCCCACTCGCCCGCCATTCCGACTCGCTCACCGTCTTCCCAGACGTAAAAGCCCTCGCCAGTTTTCCTGCCGAGCTTGCTCGCACGGACCTTCCGTTTCAGTAACTGGGGCGGACGAAACCGCTCGCCGAGTTCCTCGCGCAAACCTTCGAGGATGTCGAGGCGCACGTCCAGTCCCACGACATCGGTCAGTTCCAGCGGTCCCATTGGATGGTTGTACCCAAGTTCCATCGCCCGGTCGATATCGGCAGGGTCCGCAACACCCCCTTCGACCATCCGGATCGCCTCGACACCGAGCGCCACTCCCAGCCGCGAGGTCGCAAAGCCGGGCGTATCGCGGATGACGACCGCCTCCCTGTCGATCCCTGCGACGAACTCCTCAGCGAAGGCGACGGTGTCGTCGCCCGTCTGTTCGGCGACGATCACCTCGACCAGATCCATCAAATGAACTGGATTGAAAAAGTGCAGCCCGATGGCCCGTTCGGGCCGGTCGAGCGCGCTCGCGATCTCGGTCAGCGACAGCGAGGAGGTGTTCGAGGCGATCACCGTCTCCGTGTCGGTTTCGGCCTCGACATCGGCGACTGTCTCCCGTTTCAACTCCATCTCCTCGGGGACGGCCTCGACGACGAGGTCGGCCCCGGCGACCGCCGCCGCGAGGTCGGTCGTGCCCCCGATCCGGTTGAGAGCCGCATCGCGTTCCTCTGAGGCGACCTTTTCGCGCTCGACGCCCTCATCGAGGGTCTCGCGGATGGAGTCGATCCCGCTCTCGACGAACTCCGGTTCGATGTCACGGATCGTCACCTCGTGGCCGGCCATCGCACAGACCTGCGCGATGCCGCCGCCCATCGTGCCCGCACCGAGGACGCTAACGTTCATACGGAATCGAGCGCGTGCTGGCGAATTAATCGTTTTCGTTTGGAACGAACTTCACGCCGTAGCGCGGCACCCCCTCCTGTTCGTAGATCCGTCTGATGGTCGCGCGGACCGGATCGCCGACCGCGACCGCCTTGGGATCGCAATCGACGACCTGCGCGGGCAGGGTCGCGCCGCCACACTCGATAATGGCGACCGCGAAGGCTCCCTCGCGGGCCTGCTGGGGGGCAAATTCCGGCGGGGCAGCCCCTTGTTCGATCACGGTGCGGGCAACGACTTCACCCTCCCGGGGGAGTTCGACCGATTCGTACTCGACGAGCGCCTGGCAGTTCGGACACGCGCCTTCGGGCGGGAAGGCGAGCTCGCCACAGTCGGGACACCGACCGGCAACGAGCCGATAACGCTGGGCGAGTTCGCGCTGCCAGTTGGGCAACGAGACGTTCGCGCCGCCGCCGGCGACCTCGCCGTCGGCGATGTACCCCCGCTCACGGAGATACTGGGGATAATCGGTCTCGACGCCGCCGTCCAGCTCGTCCATCGAGCGGTCGAGCCCGCCCTCGCAGGCGAGCGCGATGGCCCCGCCGCCGCTCCCGAAGAAGGCCCCGACGGTTCGTTCGTTGTGCTCGGCGGCCGCGAGCGCCGCCGCCAACCCGAGGGGGACGCCCGCCGCGCCCGTGTCGCCGACGCGGTCGACGACGGTTCCGCGGGCGATGGCTTCGCCAGCGAGATCGCCGGCCATCCGGTAGGGGAACTTCCCGTCGGGCTGGTGGATCGCCGCGCCCGCGGCGTCTTCGGGTGCTACCGCCAGTCGGTCGACCGCGTTGCCGACGTGTTCGCCGACGACACTGCGGTCGTAGCTCGTGATGCCGAGGCCCTTGACCCGGTCGGTGCCCCGTTGCCGAAACCGGATGCCAGGCGCGTCGTCGGTGTACGAGGCGAGATCGGTGATCGGGACCGCCGCGTCGTCGGTCACGAGGAAGGCCGCCGCGCCGGCCCCGAAGGCGTCGGCCCCGTCAGGATCGCCCCGCGGGGCGTCGGCGGCGATTGCGAGCGCCGGCCCCTCGGCGTCGAGCGCGCGTGCGAGCATGCGACCGCCGCCGAGGGTACTCTGTGTTGCCGCGCGGGTCGTGATTTCGGAGGGAAGGCCGAGCGTCCGAACGAGCCGACCAGTCAGGAGTTCCTCCTCCAGCGGCGGCGTGGTCGTCGCCAGCCCGAGGAAGGTCAGGTCGTCGCGGTCGATCCCGCCCCGTGAGAGCGCGTCTTCGGCGGCGGCAATCGCCATCGTGATCGCGTCCTCGTCGGCCCCGGGCACGGCCTTGGACTCGACCCCCGACGGGGCCGTCCCCCACGACGCTTCGATCTCTTCGGCAGGGAGGCGACGCCGGGGAACGTAGATCCCGGCGGTATCGATCCCTCTCATCGTGCCCCCCGTTCGAGGACGGTGACGGTGACGCCACCGCCGCTGCCCCCGACGTTGTGGGCCAAGCCGACCTCGGCGTCGGGCACTTGGACGTGGGCGTTGTCCCGGAGTTGCTCGATGAGTTCAGTGATCTGGCCGGTGCCGGTCGCGCCGATGGGGTGGCCCTTGGACTTGAGGCCGCCGGAGGTGTTCGCGGGCAGATCGCCGTCGGGGTCAGTGCGGCCCTCCCGGAGCAGGCGGGCGGCCTCGCCACGTTCGCAGAAATCGAGATCCTCGTAGGCGAGCAACTCCGCGATGGTGAAGCAGTCATGCACCTCGGCGACGTCAACCGCTTCGGGCCCGTAGCCGGCCTCCTCGTAGGCGCGCTGGGCGGCCCGCCGGCTCGCGGGAATGCCCGTGAAGGTGTCGCGCTGAAACAGGCCGACCCGGTCGCTCGCCGCGCCCGTCGCGGCCACCCGGATCGGAGCCTCGACCTCGCTGGCAACGTCCTCGCTCGCCAGCACGACCGCGCTCGCGCCGTCGGTCGTCGGACAGCAGTGATACAGCGTGAGCGGATCCGCGACAGTCGGGGCCTGAGTTGCCTCTTCGAGCGAACACTCGAACGCGAGTTGGGCGTTGGGGTTTTGGGCACCGTTCGCGTGGTTTTTCACCGCGACCCGCGAGAGGTCTTCGGGGGTGGCGTCGTATCTGTTCAGGTAGGCACTGGCCATCTGGGCGTACACGCCCGCGAAGGTCGTTCCCGACAGGCGCTCCCAGCCCATCTCGCCGCTGACGCCGAGCCACCACTTGGTCTGGTCGGCGCTCGTGTCGGTCATGACCTCGTAGCCGCCCGCCAAGGCAACATCGACCGCGCCCGAGCGGATCGCCCGGACCGCGTTCCGGAAAGCGTAGCCGCTCGACGCACAGGCGTTCTCGACGCGGGTGGTCGGCACGCCGTGGAGGCCGACATGCTCGGTCACGGCAGGTCCGGAGAGTCCGAGTTGGCGGCCACCGACCCCGAGCGTTCCGAGGAAGGCCTCCTCGATTCGGTCGGGGTCGAACCCGCCGGCGCTGTCGGTGGCGCGCTGGAAGGCGGTCCGAAAGAGCGACTGGTAGGTTTCATCGGGAAACGAGCCAAACGGTGACTGGCCCGCCCCGATGGCGTACACGTCTCGCATGCTACCGGGGTCGAGTCCCACCCACTAAAACGTGTAGATTACAGCCGGTTCGTTTCCGCGTTCTCGATACCACGAAAACACCGAACTATCGGCGTGACAAGCGCGTATAGCTTCAATAATACACATATTAAGTAAACCGTTTGCTGCGATATCAAATCGTCTGTTATGGACCACCCTTCCGACTGACCGATATTGCCGGCTTTCCTACTGTCACAGGTGTCGTAGTTCTCGATTGGTAGAGAAATGCGCTATTCGTGGGTATACCCGTTGGCGCGGAGCGTATCCACGACTTCCTGTGGAATGTCTTCTTCATCGACAGGGTTATTCCGATCCGCATCGGCACCGGCGCGGGTTTCGTTGGCGAAGCGATACCGGACCGTCGAGGCATCGATCTTCTCGAACTCGTATTCAAGGTTCTCGTGAGTGACGATCACCGTCTGTGGCTCGTCGGTGAGTTGAGCGGTCATACGGAAGGCCGTTCGACCCGGATGGTTATCCGTGTTACCTTCCCGACCGACCGCTCGATCTACGAACGCCGCCCAAACGTTTTATCGAGGGCTTCCGAATCGGTAGGTATGCCAACCATCGAATTCGAGGGTGAGCGAATCGAGTGCGAGGAAGGCGATGAACTGCGGGAGACGCTGCTCGAAGCCGGTCTGTCACCCCACAACGGCTCAGCGGACTACCTGAACTGTGGCGGCCGGGCGATCTGTGGCACCTGTGCGGTCGAGGTCGATGGCTCGGTGAGCGGGATGAGCGACGGCGAACGACAGCGCCTTTCGAAATGGCCCCACGATCTCGATTCGGGGCTCCGACTCGCCTGTCAGACCCATGTCGAGGGCGATATCGATGTGCGAAAACACGGTGGCTTCTGGGGACAGGACATCGATCAGTGATCCCTGTGGGGACCGTTTCCATCGCCGAACGGAACGGTTAATAGTGCGTCATCAGTCGTATCCATATGTCGATCTCGCACGGACGGGTGCTCGTAACCGGGGGCGCTGGGTTCGTCGGCTCGGGGCTCGTCGAACGCCTGCGGGCCAACGGTAGTGACGTGATCGTCGTCGATGACCTCTCGACCGGGCAACGCGAGCGAGTGCCCGACGGGGCCGAGTTCATCGAGGCCGATCTCACCGACCCGGACGCGGTCGCCGAGGTCGTGACCGCCGATCTGGACGCCGTCTTCCACCTCGCTGCCGACAAGTACGTAAATACCGACACCCCGCGCGCGCAGTTCGAGACCAACGGGGAGATGACTTACAACCTCCTCGAACGGATGGAGAAAGTCGGGGTCACGAACGTCGCTTTCACCTCCTCCTCGACGGTCTACGGCGAGGCCCCGCGCCCCACGCCCGAGGACTACGCGCCGCTAGAGCCTATCAGCATCTACGGTGCCGCAAAACTCTCCGAGGAGGGATTGCTCTCGGTGTACGCCCACTCCCATGATTTTACGGTGTGGAACTTCCGGTTTGCGAACGTCGTCGGACCGGGCCTGCGCGGGGCGGTGATTCCGGATTTCATCGAGAAACTGCGTGCGGATGCCGACACCCTGACTATCCTCGGTAACGGTCGCCAGGAGAAATCCTATATGCACATCGAGGACTGCATCGATGCGATGACCCACATCATCGAGCACACCGGCGACGGAATGAACACCTACAACCTCGGCACGCGAACGACCACGTCGGTCACCCGCATCGCCGACATCGTGAGCGAGGAAATGAGGGTCGATCCCGACTTCGAGTACACCGGCGGTGACCGCGGCTGGACTGGCGACGTGCCGAAGATGCGCCTGTCGGTCGAGAAACTCGCCGCACTGGGCTGGGAAACCGAGCTATCGAGCGACGCCGCCGTGCGGCGCGCAGCCCGAGAATTGATCGCGGAGCTGGGCTGATCGGGGAATGGACTGTATACCGAGAAATCGAACCGGTTGGTATGAGTGGAGTTCCCGCGGTTTGCCGCGGTTTGCATGGATTTAACTACCCGTCAGCGTCAGGTATCGCACATGGAGGGACCCAACCCCGAGCGGGGCGACGGTCGGTGGCGCGGTAGCTCCTGGCTCACGCGCCGCCGGATAACGCTCGTGGGGACGGTGGTGATGGTGATCGGCCTGCTGGTGGCGGTTCGGGCGGTCGATATGCAGGCCATCGTCACAGAAATCACGAGCGCCAATCCCGCGGCATTGGGCGGTGCGGTCGCGGTGTATCTCGTCTCGTGGCCGCTTCGGGGACGCCGGTATGCCGACGTGCTTTCGGCCATGAGCCATCACGGCGGAACGGTGTTTCTCACGGCGGCGGTGTTCGCAAGTCAGACGGCGAATCTCGTGATTCCCGCGCGGGCGGGTGACGCCGTCCGGGCGTATCTGGTGAACACCTATCAGCAGGTCCCATATCCCTCGGGATTCGCCTCGCTCGCGGTCGAGCGCGCCTTCGATCTGGTGGCCATCGCGGTGCTGGCCGGCGGTGCGCTCGCGTGGCTGGTAGCGACCAGCTACGGCGGACCTGCCGGATTAGCGGGCGAGGTCGGCGGAAACACCGCGATTCGGGCCGCCATCGGGGTCGGCGGCGTTGCCCTCGTCGTCACCGGCGTGATCGTCGTTGCCGCCCACAGCGACCGACGGTTCGGGAGGGTGCTGCGAGCGCGGACACCGGATCACCCGACGATCCGTCGGATCGTCGATATCGGGGTGCAGTTCGGCGGCAATCTGGCGGTCGTCGCCCGGAATCCGCGGGCGCTTGCGGCCATCGGTGCCGGGAGCCTCCTCATATGGGCGTGTGATGCCCTCACTGCCGTGCTCGTGTTCGTGGCGCTGGGAACCGGTCTCGATACCGGAACGGTGGTGGTGGTCGGCACCCTCGCGGTCAGCGTCGGCAACCTCGCAAAAGTGGTGCCCCTTTCGCAGGGTGGTATCGGACTCTACGAGGCGGCCTTCACCGCGCTGGTCGTCGGATTGACCCCAGTCAGCCCGAGCACGGCCTTGAGCGCAGCGCTCGTCGACCACGCGCTGAAAAACGCCATCACGCTCGCCGGCGGCGGCGTCTCGGTGGCCGCACTCGATGTCTCGCTGTCGGCGGCTGCCCGCGAGTGACCCTCGAGGCGTAGCGCGGATATCGGCAATCTTTTTAGGGTAAGTAGAAAGATACGAGCATGAGCCAGGACATCTGTGTGATCGTCCCCACGATACGGGAATACGAGTGCATGCGCGCGTATTTCGAGAACGCCCGCGACCACGGGTTCGACCTCTCGCGGCTGCATACCGTACTCGTCACGGAGGATTTCTGTGAAACCGACGCGATGGAGTCGATGCTCGACGAGGAGGGCGTCTCGGGCGCGGTGTTCGATGGCACCAATCGGGAGGAGTGGTTCGAGGACCACGGCGTCGAGGAATACGATCACCTCGTCCCGGCGGCGAGCCACGCCCAGACGAGTTTCGGGTTGCTGTACATGTGGGCGAACGATTTCGAGTACGGCGTGTTCATCGACGACGATACGCTGCCCCACGAGGACGTGGATTTCTTCGGTCAGCACATGGAGAACCTCGGGTTCGAGGGCGAGATCGAAGAAGTGAGTTCGAACGAACAGTGGGTAAACGTTCTCCATCAAAACGTCGACGAACACGGGCTCTACCCCCGGGGGTATCCCTACTCCGCGATGGGCGAAACCGTCCACACCGAGACCGCCGAGGTCGACGACATCGTCGCCTCACAGGGGCTGTGGACGAACATCCCGGATCTCGACGCCGTGCGCATCCTGATGGACGGCGACCTGCAGGGCCAGGCCCAGACGCTGACGACCGAGGCGGATTTCACCAACGATTTCGTCGCCAGCGAGGGCAACTACCTCACCGTCTGTTCGATGAACCTCGCGTTCGAGCGCGAGGTGATCCCGGCCTTCTATCAGCTCCCGATGGACGACAACCCCTGGGACGTGGGTCGGTTCGACGACATCTGGTCGGGCGTGTTCCTGAAGCGTGCCTGTGACGTGCTCGGTACCCAGATTTATAATGGCGGGCCGCTGTGTCAGCACAACAAAGCCCCCCGCTCGACGTTCGACGATCTGCACAACGAGGTCGCCGGGCTGGAACTCAACGAACACCTCTGGGAGATCATCGACGACGCGGGCGCGGATGCCGAAAGCTATGCCGAGATCTTCGAGACGATGGCCCGACGGCTCGAAGGCGGCGATTGGGAGGAGTATCGCAACGGCGAGTTTTTCACCCACGTCGGCGAACACATGCTCGACTGGCTGTCATGTCTCGACGCGCTTGAACCCGCTGGCCAGCGCGTGGCCGGTGACTGATACCGCCGATCGATCCGACGTGTTCGGCCGGAATCAACAGCTGATATGAGTCAGAGTCACACCCGCCTGAATGCCGTTTCGACGCGCTGGCTCGACCGCGAGCGACTCGCTGCGCTTCTGATCGCGCTCGCAACCGGGGTTATCGTGTTCGCCATCGCCACGAACGTCTTCCCGTATCACTCGGTCAACCGCGACGAGGGCGTGTACCTTCGGCAGGCCGCGATGTTGTTGGAGGGCCAACTCCGGATGTTTCCCCCCGGAAACCTCGCTGAGGCGTTCCATCCGTGGTTTTTCATCCAGGATGGCGGGCAGCTCTATCCGAAATATTCGCCGGTGCCGGCGGCACTGTTCGCCGTCTCGATGGCGCTGTTCGACCAACCCCGCGTGACGCTTGCGGTCGTCGCCACCCTCAACACCGCGCTGGTCTACGTCCTCGGGGCGATGACGTTCGATCAGCGGATCGGGGTCGTCAGCGCGG
>CAYOFZ010000020.1:0-19941 GCA_964403315.1 uncultured Halobacteriales archaeon
CGGGAAACATCGCCTCGTGGAGGTCGAGCCGGTCGTCCCAAAAGCCCGCCGGATCGGCAAGGAAGCGGTCGATATTGAAATCGGCGGGATCGAACTCGGCCTCCCAGATCCCGTCTTCGCCACGGAAGTCGGGCACGCCCGAGGCGGTGCTGACGCCCGCGCCCGTCAGCGCGACGGTCGAATCGGCCCCACGGATCTCGCTCGCGAGACGATCGATATCCCCGTCCATGTTGGCTTTAGACCATCGAGCACCATAACGGCTGACCCGCTCAAAACGGGAACGTTCATACTCGGCCGTCGGCGAGAGCGTACATGCGCGCCACGAGGCCAACCCATGACGAGCGTTAAGGAGTTCCACATCGACCGCGAGCCGACCGCCGACGAGCCGGGCCGGGGCTCGTTCGTTTTCACCGACGCCTACTCGGTGTTCGACTGGGGGCGCATGCCCGATACGATCCCCCGGAAGGGCGCGAGCCTCTGTACGATGGGGGCGTCCAACTTCGAGGTGCTCGAAGCCGAGGGGGTCCCGACCCACTACCGCGGCGTCACCAGCGAGGTCGTTCCGCTCTCGGAAGCCGATGGTCCCCCGAGGGAGATGGCCATCGATCTCGTGGCCGTTCCCGATCTGCCCAGCGAGGGCCGCGAGTACGATTACGACGCCTACCACGGGGCCGCCGGCGAGAACTACCTGATCCCCCTGGAGATCGTCTTTCGCAATTCCGTACCGACGGGATCGAGCCTCCGCCGGCGGACCGACCCGGCGGACCACGGCCTCGGCTTCGAGGAGTGGCCCGACGAACCGGTCGATCTCGACGAGCCGATCATCGAGCTCTCCACCAAGTACGAGGAATCCGACCGGTATCTCGACCGCGCGGAGGCCGACCGGATCGCCGGGCGGGCGGCGGTCGAGGACCTCGAAGACCTCGCCCGCGACGTGAACAGGGCCGTGACCGACCGGGCCGAATCCGCGGGATTCGTCCACGAAGACGGCAAAATCGAGTGTCTCTACGACGGCGGCGAGGTCCGCGTCGCGGACGTGGTCGGCACCTTCGACGAGAACCGTTTTTCCTACGACGGCCAACAGGTTTCGAAGGAGGTGCTCAGACAGTACCACAAACGCAGCCAGCCCGAATGGGTCGAGGCCATCGACCGGGCGAAAACGGAAGCTACGGAGCGCGAGGTCGCCGACTGGCGCATCCTCTGTGAGCGCGATCCCGAACCCCTCTCCGGGGAGGTGATCGATCTCGCCTCGGGGCTGTATTCCGCCGGGACGAACGCCTACACCGGCAAGGCGTGGTTTGACGCGCCGGCGCTCGAAACGGCGATCGAACGGATCCGGAAGCTATAGACTCGACCGCAAAATCACGTCACTCCATGATCGAGTATCATACCCCCGAGTGAAAAGAGCTTTTGAGCACGATCACGCCCATTCGAGTGATGACCGCCTACACCGCAGTCGTGACGGTCCGGCTGAAATCGGGGGTACTCGATCCAGAGGCAGAAACCACCCGGCGGGCGCTCGAACGCCTCGAATTCGACCTCGACGGTCTGCGTTCCGCGGATCGCTTCGAGATCGACCTCGACGCCGACTCCGCCGACACGGCCGAGCGGCGCGCAGGCGAAATGGCCGACCGCCTGCTTGCAAACCCGACGATCCACGACTACACCGTCGAAATCGAACCCCGGGAATGACGGTGTCAATCATCCGATTCGGCGGGTCGAACTGTGACCGCGATACGAAGCTGGCGCTTGGCGAACTCGGGATCGACAGCGAGATCGTCTGGCACGAAAACGGTCTCCCCGAGGAATCGTCGGGAATCGTCCTACCGGGTGGGTTCTCGTATGGCGATTACCTCCGGGCGGGCGCGATGGCCGCCCGCTCGCCGATCATGGCCGACGTTCGGGCCGCGGCGGCGGACGGAACGCCCGTGCTGGGAGTATGCAACGGCGCACAGATCAGCTGTGAAGCGGAGTTGACACCGGGGACGTTCACCACCAACGGGAGCGCCCGGTTTCAGTGCGAGCACGCCCACGTGCGGGTCGAAAACGCCGAAACACCGTGGACCGCGGCCTACAAAGCTGGCGAGGTGATCGAGTTACCCATCGCCCACGGGGAGGGCCGATTCGAGATCGGCGACGACCGGCTCGCGGCCCTCGAACGCGAGGACCGCGTGCTCTTTCGGTACTGCGACTCCGAGGGGCGGATCACGGCGGCGGCGAACCCTACCGGATCGACGGACAACGTCGCGGGCGTGTGTGGCGAGCGCGCGAACGTGGCGGTGCTCATGCCCCATCCCGAACGCGCGGCACTTCCGGATATCGGCCCTACGGACGGCCAAGGAATCCTCTCGGGGTTCGCCTAGCGACGTATGTCCATGGGTTCGTCGATGGCGAGCCACTGTTCGGGGTTGTCGGTGTTTCTGATAACGAACCAGCCGTCGGCGTGGACGACCGCTTCGTCGATGGGTCCGTCTGGCATTGATATCGATGGGTAACGGTACTCGGTTTTCGTTTCCCATCCCACTTCGTTAATTACACCCATACGAAAAATTAGCTTCCAGTTAAGTCACCGGGCGAGCGGCAGATTGAAGCTCGCCTCCCGGCTCATCACCGCTCCCCGGGTACGCTCACATTCGCAAGAAACCTGCACAAAGACGGTTGGGTCTTGTCGCAAATCGAAGTCCTTGATCGCGCGCTGAACGCGGTCGTCGCATTCCCCGCAGTTGTGTGGACCACGATCCGATCCATGACCCACGGGATCGGAGATCACGATGGCGTCGGTGTCGGCGGTCGATTCCAGAACCTCGGCGACCGACCAGAGCCACGGTGGACGATACCCGTCACGGAAGTACAGTTCGTCGACCATGGTGTGCCGTTGAACGTTCGTGGGATTCATCGAGACGGTGTGGGCGTACTCGGCACACCGGCGAACGGAGCGCTTCATGTCCGCAACCGCCTCGGATTCCGCGAGGAACGGTGGCTTCAGGAGGAGGTACGCCTTGATCCCCGCGCCCGCGTTGGCGGCGGCCTCGCTCGCCTCGATGAAGTCCTCGAAATCGAAGTACTTGTTCACGCAGTCGTGGCGCACGCGGTCGGTCGCGGTTTCGAGCCCGACCGCGACGTCGGTTTCGAGTCCGCGGTCGGTGAAGTCGCCGACCCGCTCGGGTTCGATGAAATCCGGCAGGCTCTCGACCACGATTCGCTCGCGGTCGGCGAACTTGGCGGCGATGGCACGGCGGGTTTCCGCACCGACCTCGCGCTCGTCGAGGAACGACCCCGAGGTGTAGATCTTGACGAGCGGGCAGGGTTCTTCCGCGTGTTCCCGCTCGTGTTCGAGACAGACCTCGATCTGGTCCATCAGCGCTTCGTGGGTGACGCTCCCACCCTCGACGCTTTCGGCGACGTAGCCACACATCGTACAGCCGCCGGCCCGTGCCCATCGACAGCCGCCGGTGTTGAGGATGATCGTCAGGCTCTCCCGGACCCCGTCAGGGGTGTTGTCCTCGTCGATCCAGACTCGGGTGGGTTCGTGGGGATCGTAGTGGTCGTCCTTCTCGGCGCGGATTTCACGCATCACCTGATTGTGTGCGTCCATGCCACGGCCCTGCTCGTAGACTTCGGGATTGGGCTGGCCCTGACTCATTGACGACTCTAGCCCGTGGCCGCCTAAATCGGCTTCGTCTCCGCTATGGAGGCGTGGATCGACGGACAGACTTAAGCGAATACGGGGAAGACACGGTACCGATGCGCACGGTCGAGTTCGGGGTACTGGACGAGGACGACCACACTCTCATCGAGCGGCTGGCGGTAGGTCTGGGACGGGACTCCGCTCGTGTGCTTGCGTATCTACTCCTGCGGGCCGAACGAGGGGACAACGACGACCCGGCGACCCGACTCACCGTCCGCGTCGGCACGGGACTGAACCGCACCGCCGTCGGGGACGCACTGGGACGCCTCGAAGAGCGTGGCGTCGTCTCGACGACGGCGGCCCGAACCGACGCCAGCGGCCGACCGCCGAAGGCGTGGTACCCGACCGACGGAAGGGACGCGACCGTCCGGCGCGTTCACGAAGGGCACGCGGCGGCGCTGTGCCGGCAGGCCCGTTCGATCCGCGCCACAGAGGAACTGACCGATCACGCGACCCCCGAAGGTGACGGCGCGACCGCCGATCACCTCACGCTCGGACTAAACTGGCATCCAAACGGCCTCCACGTCCCATTTTACGCCGCCCTCGACGACGGCTACGCGAACCACGGTATCTCGGTGGACATCGATCACTACGAGGGATCCCGACGGGCGCTCGAAAGCGTCGTGGCCAGCGGGGCCGACGTAGGCCTCGTCGGAGCCGCGACCCTCGTCCGGGCGCGTGCGAACGGCGCGCCCGTGGTGGCGCTCGCAGTCCCCTATCAGCGCGCGATGACCGTCCTCTATACGACCCGCGAGGCGTTCGGGGAGCCCCTCGACGGTATCGAGCAACTGCGAGGTCGTCGAATCGGGGCGCCCCGAGGGTCCGAAACCGGTGTTCTTGCCCGGCTCTTTCTCTCACGGACGGCGGTTGCGGACGCAATCGAGTTCGTGGATACCGCCGGCGAGGAACAGCGGGCGCTGCTTTCGGGCGCGGCGGACGTCATCACGGGGTCGTTTGCCGACCCCCGGCAACTGGAGCGGCGGGGCATGACGGTCGATTCGATCCTCGTCACCGACCACTTCCCGATCTACGGTCCAACGCTAGTCGTCCACGAACGGCTGCTCGCCGAGCGCCCGTCGCTGCTCGAACGGTTTCTTGCGGGCACGATGGCGGGCTGGGCGAGTGCCCGTGGGGATCCCGACGCCGCCGTGGATGCGGTCGCCGCCCAAACCGGGGAATCGTCCGAGCGAGTTCGGCGGACGTTCGAGCACGCCATCGAGGAGTTCGCGGCCAGCGACGCGGTCCGTGCTCATGGCTGGGGCTGGCAGCGCACCGAAACATGGGATCGGCTCCGGACGGCGCTCGCACAGGGCGATCTCCTACGGGCGTGATACGGACCGACTCCGACTCGCGCCCTTCCACCCGTCACTCGATATCGTCGTGTGTGAGTAACGGTCGCTCCCGTCCACCAGCCGGCGATTCGTAGGTGACGATCTCCAGTAGGTTGCCGTCCGGATCGAGGAAGTAGAACCCCTCGAACTCGCCCCAGTCGTAGGGACCTTGTTTGGGAAACTGCTCGTCGAGGTCGTTCATCAGTCGCTCATAGTCCGCCCGGTCGGTCTCGAAGGCGACGTGGGCCTTATCCAGCGGGTGATCGAGTCCTGTCTCGTGCCAGCGCTCGGCCCGTCCCGTTTCGGCGAGCGTCACGACCGTCTCGCCGGCCTCGAACATCGCGTGCTCGCCCTGGAAATCCTCGGGCGGACGCACCAGATCAAGGCCGAGAACGTCGCGGTAGAACTCGAAACACGAACCGAGGTCGTTCACGTCGACGTTGATGTGATCGACGGCGTCCATACCTGACTCCCGATGGCGAACCCACAAATACGTTCCTCAGGGCACTCGATCCGACCGCGATCACTGCGTGTATCGTTGTTCAACGAATATTGATATACGATACCAAGGCTATATGGTGGCTACTTGTGTACGGACGGGAAGATGTCACGCCGCCGGCTCGTCATGCTGTTGATCGTCGTATCGATCGCCGCCTCGCTGGTCGCCGCTCCCGCGCTCGCACAGGAGGGAGGCGAAGGGGGCGAAGGTGGTATCGAGGGTGCAATCGGGGGCTTCGTCGAGGGACAAGGATTGCTCGGCGCGGTACTCGTTCTCGCCCTCGGGGTGGTGTTATTGACGGTCTGTGCTGAGAAACTGATCAGTTATCTCACCCGCGCGGCGCTCGGACTGAAGATGTCGCTGTTCGCGCTCGCCATCGTCTTCACCGGGTTCGAGTTCGACGACACGATCCTCGGGCTCGTTCTGGCATCGGGCGGACTCGAAGGGGCCGCTCTCGGAACCGCGCTCGGCACCGGGCTGGCGATCATCGGCGTCACGCTCGCGCTCGCGGCAATCGTTCGGCCGTTCCCGGTCGATCTGCCGAACGACTACATCGCCTTATTCACACTGTCGCCGCTCGTCCTCATCCCGTTCGTCCTGCTGGGGACGCTGACGCTCGTCCACGGTATCGTTCTGCTGGGCTTTTTCGTCCTGACGTTCAGCTATTTCATCGTCCGGGAGCACCGGCGCGACCAGCCGGTCTTCCGACGCACCGAACTCGGGGAGTCGGTCCGGGCCGACGGCGGTACGGCGGCCCGGCCCGACGGCGGCACGGCCTTCCCCGATCCGGTCGCAGGGATTCCCGAAGACCGCCTCGTCGGAAACCGATCCGGATGGATCTGGCTCGGCTTCGCCGTCCTCGCGCTGGTCGGCATCGTCTTCGCGTCGATGTTGCTGGAGGCAGGTTCGGAAGTCGTCGTTTCCGGGTTCGGTATCGAGGAGACCGTCTTCGGGGCGACCGTCCTGACGGCGATTCTCACCTTCGAGGACGTCATGCTGACGATCGAGCCGGTCCGCCGGGGCGTCCCGGAGATCGGCGTCGGCAACGTCATCGGAAGCGTGCTGTTCTCGGTGACCGGCAACGTCGGCATCATCATGCTCGTCGGCGAACTCGACATCGGAGCGTCGGTCCTGACCTTCCACCTGCCGGCGATCATCGTCGTCACCACCTTCGCCGCGTCCTTCATGTACAGGGGCGAACTGAAGCGCCGACACGGCTACCTGCTCGGCGGTCTCTATGTCGCCTACTGGATCATCGCACTCGTGGCCTTCGGTGGCGTACCTCTGGGCGGGTGAGTCACGGTAGGTAGTTCGCACCCCAGTAGGCCGCGTACAATCCCAACAGGACGATCCCCTCCGCGCGGCCGACCCGACCACGAACGAAGACCCCCGCGACCAACAGGAGCGTTACAGCGAAAAACGGCCAGTGGACCGTCAACACCGTTCCTCCGGTATCTATCGGGCGGACGAGCGCGAGTACGCCGACGTTCGCGGTCACGAAAAACAGGACGCTCCCGACGACGTTGCCGACGCCGAGGTGGGGACGGCCCTGGCGGACGGGTTCCACAGTTAAGAACAGCTCTTCGAGCGAGGCGATAAAGCTCATGACCGTCGCGCCGAAGGCGAGCCCCGTGACGCCGAGGACGGAAAGCAAGCCGCGCGCGCCCGTCACCGCGAGTTCGGAGCCGACCGTCATTCCGACGGTGGCGACGAGCGCCACGCCCAACTGATACCAGCCCTCGTATCGCTCGCGCAGCGAGTCGTCGGTCGCGTCCTCGCTCTCCTCGGACTCGTCCTCTTCGAGCGCCTCTTCTACCTCCTCGGCGGAGAGATACCGCGTTCGCTGGTTTCGTTCGAGGGCGTACACTACCCCGAGCAAAGGAAGGAAGGCCAGCGTCAGTACCGCACCGTCGAACCGCGAGAGCGTCCCGTCGAGCGCGAGCGCGAACAGCAAGGCTGGGGCGGCGAGCGTGAGCAGGAGGTACGACCGCGGGACTGACGTTTCGAACGGTGTGAGCACTCCCGCGAGCCCGACGGCCGCGCCCAACACGAACAGCGCCTCCCCGAAGACGGTGCCGAGCGCGAGGCCGGGAAGTCCGTCGACCACGGCCGCGAGACCGAGAATCGCGTTTTCGAGGTCGGTCCCGGCGAGGACGACGGTTAAAAAGAATCCCGACATGCCGAGTGTGAGCGCACTTTCGGCGACCGCCTCGATGAACGTCTCGACGCTTGCGATGACCAGCACGACCCCAACGAGAAAGAGCGCAAGCGAGATCAGTTCCGGCGGAACACCGAACGGCATGGTCGCCATCGATGCGGTGACGAAGTATAACTATGGGTTGTTCGAGCATCGAAACCTGCGGTCGAGTGCTCGTAAATGGCGACAATGGAAAGCGAAAGCGGACCAGAATGACCACGAACTATGGGGTGATACGGCCGAGAAACGCGAGCGCCACCACTGTTATTGTTCATCGAATGTATACTACCGATAGAATGGGCAATCGACTCGGCATCTATACCTTCGACGGCGTGGAAGTCATCGACTTCACAGCACCGTTCGGCGTGTTCACCGTCGCTCAACGCATGACCCCGAACTCGACGTGTTCCTAATCGGGGACAATCAGAATCCGGTTCAGACGACGGCGGGCATGAACGTCATGCCTCGCTACTCGCTCGATCAGGACCCCGACATGGATGCCTTTCTGATTCCGGGCGGAGTCGGCACCCGACGGGAGATGCACACGAGCGGCTCCACGAGTTCGTGGAGAACCTCCCCGATGAGACCCTGCTGGTGAGCGTCTGTACCGGATCGTGGGTGTACAGCAAGGCCGGGCTGCTCGACGACCGGAAAGCCACGAACCGCAAGTACGGCGACTCATCCGAGGACACCGTGCCCATCGACCGGTTGGCCGAGATCGCCCCCGAGGCCGACATTGACGACCACCGGATCGTCGATACCGGCCGAATCGTGACCGCAGGCGGCATCTCCTCGGGGCTCGAAATGGGATTTCATCTCCTCTCGCGGTTCGGTTACGACGAGGAGTTCATCGAGGAGGTGGCCAACATCACGGAGTACGACCAGCAGTGGGAACTCATGAAGGACGACGTGCTCGTCCCCGACGGGGGGGGGGGTAGCTGGGCTCGCGCGCCGCTACCGGTCGATCAGGTCGGCGTACTCCCCGATGTGTTCGGCATCCCTATCGAGATAGTCGTTCGTCCAGGCGGCCTCGGGGTCGATCCCTCCATCGAGGAGGTCGGTTTCGGCGAGCGTATCCGAAAGCGTCCGCCAGCGATTCCCGTCATGATTCCCCCAGCCGGCCTCGCGGACGTGATCGGTGAACTGGAGGTCGTTTGCTGCAGTCTCGAACTTCAGACCCTCGATCCCGCGGTTCCCTTCGAGGGTGACGTTGCGCGCGACGAGCGCGTCCACCGCCGCCCCGGGATCGTCGGTCGCCGCGACCCAACCCCGGGCGGTCGCGCGCAGGAACGACCGCACCGTCTCGGGGTTTCGGTCGGCGAAATCGGGAGCGGTCACGAGCGTCATCCCGTAGATGGGGAGGTGGTTGCCGATGGGGAGTTCGTCGGCCGCGCGGCCGTGGTCGTGTTGGAGTTCCGCGCCGTTGGTGACCACGCCCACGGCGGCGTCGACCTCGCCGTCGAGTAGCTTGTGCTGAACGCGGTGGTGGGTGTAGCGATCCACCGACAGTAACTCGACCTCGTCACGGATACCCGCGTTTTCGAGCAACTGCGCCGTGAGGATCCGGGTTTTCGTCGCCGAGGGCGCGACGGTCCGGCCCGCGAGCTGCTCGGGTCGTTCGAGCGCTTCGCCGAAGACGTCCCGGAGCGTGTAGACCGCCGCTGGCGTCTTCTGGGTGACCGCGGCCACGGCCAGCGGATCGAGTCCCTGACTCCGCACCGAAAGGACGGCACTGGCCCCCGCGAGCGCGAACTCGGTTCGCCCGCGGGCGGCCTGTTCGGCGGCGAACGGCGAGCCGTGTCCCTCGGTGAACTGGACGTTCAACCCTTCATCTTCGTAGAACCCCCGCTCTTGGGCCAGGAAATACGGCGACTGAAACCCGTTCGGCTCCCAGTTGAGTTGCAACCCTATCGTTTCCATGATGGGACCTCCAGTCGAAACATATCTTCGGGGACGCCATCGACGCCGAGCGCGTCGGCTCCCGCGACATCCAGCAAGTGATCGAACAGCCGTTCCATACCCGCGATGGTCTCCTCGTCCCAGTCGGCGACGACCATGTCGCGCCAGCCGTCCCGGACCGCACGCACCACCGCGGGATCGTTTTCGTACATCAGCCGGTCGCCGATCTCCTTCCAGAGGTCGTCGTCGCTCGTCAGGCGTTCGACGGCATCGACATACGCGCCTTTGAAGCCACGAACTGCCTCAGGGTTGTCGGCGAGGTAGTCCTCGCTCGTGAGAAACGTCGAGATCGGGAGTTTGCGCCCCGTTTCGCCGAGGCGCTGGACGAGATCCGCCATCGGGAGTACCTCGTGGTAGTCGCCGGTTCCGGTGATCTCGGGGACGATGGGCCAGAACTGAAGGATCGCGTCCACCTCGCCGTCCCGGAGCATTCGGGTGAGTTCGACCTTCGATCCCGACTCGACCGGCGTCGCCTCCCGGTCGGGATCGAACCCGTGGTACTCCCGGCAGGCCGCGCGGGTGAGGATCCAGTTCTTGTCGAGCCGCCGTACTACGCCGATGCGGCGGTCGGGCAGATCCGTGAGACCCTCGATGGGCGAATCCTCGGGCGCGACCAGCCCGCCGACGGTTCGCCCGTAGGGGTGGATGGCGACGATGGGCGCGCCCTCGGCGCGTTCGCGGGCCGTCGAAATGTAGTCGATGTCGATGAGGTCGGCGTCGCCCTCCTGTAGCTTGGCCTCGACGGTCTCGACGCCGCCTTCGAGTTCGTCGGAGACGAGTTCCACGTCGAGGTGGAAGTCGTGGTCGTGGTCGAAGCCGAACTTCTTGATCGTATAGAGCATGTACCGGGGGCTACCGTTGTGCTCGAAGCGCGCGCGCAGTACCGGCAACTCCCCCGCCGATTCGTGGTGGGCGTCGAGCGCGCTCTGTTGGGTTTCGATGTCCATGAGTGTCAGAGCGGGGCGATGAGCGTGCGGATGTCGGCCTCGTCGCCGATCAGGTCGCGCGCTTTCATCCAGTTGAGGTGGGCGTCGAGATCGTTGCCCTCGGCTGGTTCGGGCACCTCGTACTCGGGAACGCCGACATCGGCAAACACCGCGCTCATATCGACCTCATCGAAGAGGCCGGGCGCGACTTCGAGGTCCTTCGCCAGCATGTCGAGGTACTCCTCGCGGTAGACGTCGGGGTTGGCGTTGATCTCCTCGACGGCACGACCGTACGCGGCCATGAACGACGCGAAGACGCCGTCGTCGATCCGGTCGGAGCCGACGATCCCCATGTGGTTTTCGAACTCCAGGACGGTTTGCAGCCCGAGGTGCTCGGCGAGCGTGATGTGGGGATCGAGCAGCGTCGCGGCGTCGACCTCGCCGTCCTGCACCGCACGGAGCCGGTCGGTCGGCATCCCGTGATGGGCGAGGGTCACGTTTCCGGGCTCGATGTGCTCTTCGAGCGCCCGCATCGCGGTGTACTCCTGGCCGGTCCGGCGGTTGATCGCCACCGGCCGTCCCGCGAGATCCGCCGGCGTCTCGATGTCGGTGTCGGGCCGGGTGACGACGGCGTAGGGCAGATCCGCGAACGTCCCCTTTGCGACGATCCGGCCGTCGTCCATGTCCCACGTCCGTTTGAGACTCTCCCATTTACAGATCGGGTAGAGGTCGACGTCGTGATCGCCCGTTAGGGTCGTCTCCGCCGGGATATACTTGGTGTCTACCGCCTCCCGGTCGCGCTCGATTAGCTCAACGTCGATTCCCTCGGCCTCGAAATACCCCCGCTCGCTCGCCACCTTCTGCGGGAGCATGAACGAAAACGGGAGATGGAACAACCGTATCGTGCCATCGGATGTCATACTCGTGGGTGAATGGAACACATTGACTTAACGGTTTCTGCGGAATGTTTATAAGCGGTCTTCCGAATACCACTCACGGGTACTGGTATCATGGATCGGATCAACGCCGACGGCGCGGACGTAACTGAGGTCGCAGAAGGAGTCTTCCTGGGCGATCTCGCCGGGGGACGGCGTGCGGACATGAAATACTGGCGCATCGAGCCCGGCGCGACCCTGCCGGCCCACGAGCATCACCACGAACAGATCGGCTACGTCGTTCGCGGAACGCTGACGGCCACCGTCGAGGGCGAGGAGATCACGCTCGAACCCGGCGATTCGTATCTGTTTTCCAGCGACGAACACCACGGCGCGGAAAACCAAGGCGACGAGCCCGCCGTCGGCGTCGGGGTGCTGGCACCCCCGCGCGACAAACCCGAGTGGGGCGATAGCCCATAGATCACGGGTTCCCGACCGCGATCCGATCAACGCCCGGCAGGGGCGGGGCCGAGCGCGTTTTCGGGAACGGTTCCGTCGGGATTCCAGTCTCGGAGCCGGTAGTACTCCGACAGCGCCTCGTCGAACCCCGGCAGGTCGTAGGGCAGGGCGTCGTCGTCGGCGCGGTCGAACCCGCGGCGGTTGTTGAAATGGCGCTCCAGATCGACGACCCGACCGCCGACCGCAAGCAGGTCTTCGTAGTCCACATCGAGCAGGGTTGTCAGGCGCTCGCGGCCGACCGAATCTCGGGAGAACTTACACAGGATCGCGCTGTCGAGGGCCGCGTTGTGATTTTCCCGTTCGACGAGTTTCGCCGGTTTGCCTTCCAGTCCCTCGGGATCGAGCGCGCGATCCCTGTCGACCATCGGGTACTCGTAGACGTAGAGGCTGCCGTAGAGGTGGTCGGCCCCCCGGTTGGCCGTGGCGAAGGCAAGTCCCTGACCGTGAAGCGCGCGGCCGTCGTGGGCAGCGAAGGGCATCCCCTTCATCGTCCAGTTTTCGACGCCGAGGTCGTCGTGAATCCGGTCGATCCCCTCCGCTAAGAGATCGCCCTCCGCTTCGCGGTAGGCGATTCTCTCGATCAACTCGTGGATCAGTTCGGAATTGCCGAACTCGTCGTTGGCGGCGAGATACGCCGCGACCGTCGCGCCACAGCTGATCGTGTCCATGCCGAGGTCGTCACAGCGGTCGTTGGAGTTCATCACCGACACCACGTCGTCGACTCCGACGTTGCTGCCGAAGGCCATTACCGTCTCGAACTCCGGCCCTTCGGTTTCGAGGCCGGTGTCCTCGTCGCTGGTCGGCAGTTTGCACGCAAAGGCACACGCCGAACACGTCCCTTTCTCGTGTTTTTTCTCTTCGATGCGGTCGCCGCTGATCGCCTCGCTGCCCTCGAACGAGCGCTCGGCGTAGTACCGCGTCGGCAGCGTTCCGACCTGATCCGCGAACTCGGTGAGTCCCGCCGTCCCCTGTCGTTTCATGATGCTATCGCTTTCGGCGGCGTCGCGGTGGACCGCCGTTTCCGTTGCCGGAAGCTCGATTTCCGGTGCGGAGTCACCCTCGAACGTGATCGCATTGACGTTTTTCGCGCCCATGACCGCGCCGAGCCCGCCCCGACCGAAGGTGCGGTTCTCGCTGGTCATGATCGAGGCAAAGCGCACGAGGTTCTCGCCCGCCGGCCCGATGCAGGCGATGTGGGAGGCGTCGAGGTCGCGGTCGGCGGTCACGTGCTCAGTGACTGCCGGAACGGGCGCGCCCGCGAGGTCCGGTACTTCCTCGAAGTCGACCCCGTCGTCGCTGACGTGGACGACGAGGGGGTCGTCGCTCTCGCCGTGGATTTCGACGGCGCTGTAGCCCGTTGCGAGGAAGTTCCGCGAGAGAAATCCGCCGGCGTTCGAGGAGAGTAGGCCATCGGTGAGCGGCGAAATCCCGGTGCAGTTCATCCGCCCGGTGAAGCTCATGTTCGAGGCCTGCAGCGGTCCCGCCGTGAAAAACAGGCCGTTCGCCGGTCCCAGCGGATCGGCGTCAAAGGCCAGTCGGTCGTGTGCGAGTTTCGTGCCCACACCACGCCCGCCGATGAACTCCGAGAGAACCCTGTCGATGGATTCCTCGCGGGCCGTGCGCTCGTCCACATCGACCCTAAGCAACGGCCCGGTGGCACTCAACATGGTAGTCATCTGCACGCTCTCGACACTAAACGGTTGTTGACGGATCGCTGCCGTGAGGAAATTTGGCCGATCCGTTTTTGATCAGTCGATACGGGGGCCGTCATCAGCGCTCGATTCGACCGCCGAGAGCGCCCGTTCGAAATGCTCGCGCGTCAGGACGATCCCTTCGACGCTCGCGTCCGAGGCGTCAACGAACTCCCGGACAGCCGCCGTCGAGGCCTCGCGGCAGACCGCCTCGATGTCCGCGCCGACATAGTCCTCCGTCTCGCGTGCGAGGGCGTCGAGATCGACGTCGTCCGCGAGGGGTTTCTCGCGGGTGTGGACGCCGAAGATTTCGCGGCGGGCCTCCCGGTCGGGGGTCGAGACGTGGATGTGGCGATCCAGCCGCCCCGAGCGCAACAGCGCGTCATCAATCAGGTCCGGGCGGTTGGTGGTGGCGATCACGACCACGTCTTCGAGCGCTTCGAGGCCGTCGAGTTCCGTGAGCAACTGCGAGACGACGCGCTCGCCGACGTTCGAGCCGCCCGCATCCCCGCCGCGTTCGGCCGCGAGCGCGTCGAGTTCGTCGAAAAATACGACGGTCGGCGCGTTCTCCCGGGCCGTGGCGAACACGTCACGAACGCCGCGTTCGGATTCGCCGACGTACTTGTCCAGCAGTTCGGGGCCTTTGATCGAGATGAAGTTCGACTCGGCTTCGTTTGCGACCGCCTTGGCGAGCAGCGTCTTCCCGGTGCCGGGCGGCCCGTAGAGGAGGACGCCCTTGGCCGGGCGCAGATCCACCCGCTTGAACGCGTCAGGATAGGCGAGCGGCCACTGCACGCTCTCCTGGAGTCGGGCTTTCGCGTCGGCGAGGCCACCGACATCGTCCCAAGTCACGTCCGGCAGTTCGACGAACACCTCCCGCAGCGCCGAGGGTTCGACTCCTTTGAGCGCCCGCCGAATGTCCCGGTCGGTCACGCGAAGCGCATCGAGAACCGCCGGATCGACGGTGTCGGCGTCGGGATCGATATCGGAGCGGACCCGCCGGAGCGCACACATCGCGCTCTCCCTGATCAGGTTCTCGATGTCCGCGCCGACGAAGCCGTGGGTGTTCTCGGCGTAAGCTTCGAGGTTGATGTCGTCGGCGAGCGCCATCCCCCGGGTGTGGACCTCGAAGATCTCGCTGCGACCCGCCCGGTCGGGGACGCCGATCTCGATCTCGCGGTCGAAGCGGCCGGGTCGACGCAGCGCGGGGTCGATGGTGTTGACCCGGTCAGTCGTCCCGATGACGGTGACCCGGCTACGATCCCCGAGACCGTCGAGCAACGAGAGCAACTGCGAGATGACGCGCCGGTCGGTATCGCTACCGGTGTCTCGACTGGCCGTGATCGAGTCGATCTCGTCGATGACGACGATGGCGGGGGCGTTCTCCTCGGCGTTCTCGAACACGTCTCGCAATCGTTGTTCGGTTTCGCCCTGGTGTTTCGAGACGATCTCCGGTCCCGAAATCACCTGTACGTGAGCGTCGGTTTCGGTGGTGAGCGCCCGCGCGATGAGGGTTTTCCCGGTTCCCGGCGGCCCGTACAACAGGACGCCCCGCGGGGGATCGACCCCGAGCGCGTCGAACAATTCGGGATGATCCATCGGTAGTTCGATCATCTCGCGCACCTGCTTCAGCTCGGTGTCGAGGCCGCCGACGTCCTCGTAGGTGACGGCGTTCGACCCTCGTGATTCACCATCCTCGACGGAGAGATCCTCGGCGGGCGTCTCCGAGACCGTGATCCGGGTCCAGTCCTTCCCGATGACCGGCCCCGACGGATCAGTGTCGGCGATCCGCAGCGGCACGCGCTGTCCCGACGCCTCGGGGGACGGACCCTCGGGCGCGATCTCGACCGTCTCCCCGCCCGTGACGACGCGATCAACGAGGGCGTCCCGGACCCGTAGACCGGGAAGGTCGTCGGTCGGGAGGTCCTCGGGCAGGTCGACCGTGATACGGTCTCCGGACATCGCGTTTGCCATCCCGACGGCGATCCGTAAGCCGAATTCGACCGCCGTTGCCAGCCGAAGCTCCTCATCGATGCGAATCGTTCGGTCGTCGGCGTCGTTGAATCCCGGTCGAACGTTCGCCACCGCGTCCTCGCCGTTGTGACTCTCGATAACGACGTAATCGCCGCGTTCGAGACCCAAGTCCTCCATCACCCTTCGGTCGATCACCGCCATCTCCTCCCCGACGGATCGGTTCGTCATCGGCTTGACGGTCAGTTTCGTCGTTTCCATGGTGCGGTTTCTCAGTGGGTTGTCCTTGGTATGCGAACGTATGAAATAGGCGGTGACACAGTGAACGGCATTACGACCGCAGCAGCCGCACCCGAACGGTTTCTCCTTCGCCGTCGTCCACCACGGCGGCATCGGCAATCGCCGCGCCACAGTCCCGACAGACCGACTCGGTGACGAGATGGGGTTTCTGACAGCAGGGATCGACGCGCTCTTCGCTGGCCGACACCGGACCATCACAATCCGGACACCGTTCGAGACACAGCCGCAGTCCCCGCAATACCGACTGCCGCCGGTCCGTATCGAACTCGGTCCATTCATCGAGACGATCCTCCAAAATTTCGGCGGCGGCCACGTCCGCGACCAGGGCCGCGTTCGACCCCCACCGAACCGATTTGGTCCCGTCGATGACGAAGGACCCCTCGCCGTATTCGGAAACCTCCTCGGCGTCGAACATCGCGCGAACGTCCGCCGGCCCCGGCCCGCGTTCTCGGACGGATTCGATTCGTTCGTGCCACTCCTCTCGGTATTCCGGCGCGAGATCGATGTCGTCGTCCTCGGTTCGCGTCACAACGCCGGTCAGCGTCCCGCCGTCGGCATCCTCGGACCCGGTTCCGGTCGGTTCGCTCACCTCGAACGCGCCCTCGACTGCGGGTTGTTTGCCGAACAGCCGGAGCACGCGCGCGGGGAAGTATCGTTTCGTGATCGTCGGCGTGCCCGGAACGAGATATCCACGGAGGTAGATGACGCCCGCGAAGACGGCGAACGCGACGACGCCCAGCACGGGGAACGTAGCGGAAACCACCCCCGCAATCGTAACCGCGATAAGCGCGTTCACGACCGTACACGGAACACACCGATTCTCGCCTATGTATTCGGGCTGGCGAAGGCGGGCGATCACGTCGGTACCGATTGCCATGTTATCCGATAACGATGATTCGACGAATAACGTTGACGCTCCCGAAGGCCGACGCCCGTGGGCGGCTGTCCCGACAACGAAAGTACAGCATATATTGTCACTAACTGAACAAGTATGACAGGAATTTATGATACCTGCTTACATAACAGTCGATGCCCCATGGCAAACGCAAACAGGCCGCAAGTATCGACCGAGGACCACGACGAGTTGGTGGAGAACCTCGGCATCAGCGAATCGACGGCAGGCGAACGGGTGACCCTCGAAGAGCTACGCGGGACCATCGATACCGAAACCGATCCGGAGTTCGCCTCGATGGGCGAGGCGATTCGGAGCGACCTCTCGGGGCAACTCGACGCTGACTTCTTGGACGAGGAGTTGCCGAAGATAGTGACACAGCTCGCTCGACTACCGGAGGTCAGAGACGCCGGCATTCCGGAAGGTGAACGGGAACCGGAGGAACTCTACCGAGAACTCGTCAAACCCGGCTGGCGGGTGTACGACCACCTCGTTGACGTGGGTTTTTTCGAGGCCGTCGAAGCAAACCTCCCGAGATTCACGCCGGAGCATATCGAACACACTGCAAACGAGTTGATTCAAGCCGAGCCGCTCGTGTCGGCACTCGCCGAGTGTGGATTCGACGAGCACGAGCGGACCGTGTTGATGATGAACGTCGTCAACAACAACACCCGGCTCGCGCAGTGGGTGCCGACGAAGGATATTCCTGAGGGCGTCGAGTTCGACGTGTCGAACGTCCCGCCGCTGCACCAGCGGGCGATGGGCGGGGCGTTGCTGTGGATCGACGACCTCGACATCCACCTCTGGCAGAAGCGAGTTCTCATCACCGAGGAAATCCTGGATGACGGCTACTGGCATATCAAGGCTATGCTCGGCGGGCTGTATGTCATGGCGATGGCGGCCAGCGAGGTCGCCGCCGGCGAGGACGGATCGTTGACCGACGCACAGGTGACGGCGGCGCTGACCGCCAGTGCCGCGATGATGATCATCAACCAGGATGAAATCCTCAAGGACATGTTCTGGATCACCGAAGAAATGCGCGCCCCAAGCGAAACGAGATAACCACAACGAGGTACATACGATGTCAACAGAAAACGAAGACGAAGCGCAACAGGCGGCAATAGACACCGAAATCACGGAGACCGATCACGGGTTCGAGGTAAGCGGAGCACCAGAGGAATCAGTACTCGACCAACACGATACCGACCGCATTCCGGAGTTCGATGTCACCCAGGAGATGTTGAGCGATACCGACGAGAATCCGGAAAGCTGGTTGATATACGGCGGTGGGTACGAACAGCACCGCCACACGACCTGTGACGTCATCACGAAAGACAACGTCGAAGACCTCGAACTCGAATACACGATGGCGGTCGGGGGCGGCTCGAGCATGGAAGGGACACCCCTCGTCGTTCCGGGGAATCCGCCGATCATGTACCAGTCGAACGGGCCGAATCACACGAAAGCCATCGACGCCCGGGAAGGTGAGGTCCTCTGGAGCTACACGTACGCGGTCCCGAATGATGTGTTGCTCTGTTGTGATGACAACAACCGCGGCGTGGCGGTGTGGGAAGACAAGGTCTTCATGACCACGCTCGATTCGGGGGTGCAGGCACTGAACCGCTACACCGGCGAGGAAGAGTGGTACACGAGTACCGAAGACCACGAAGTCGGCTACTCCGCGACGTGGGCACCCGTCGTCTACGACGGGATGGTGCTGACGGGCAGTGCGGGCGGCGAGTACGGCGTTCGCGGTTTCTTCACCGCCCTCGACGCCGACACCGGCGAGGAAGTCTGGCGGACGCATACGTCCCCGGAGGACGAATGGATCGGCGATAGCATCGAGCAGTCGTGTACGACGCAGTGGATGACGGCGACGGTGGACGAGGAACGAGGGCAGTTGTACATGCCGACGGGAAACCCGGGGCCGGATTTCGACACAACGGTACGTCCGGGTCCGAACCGCAACAGCTGTGGGACGCTGTGTATGGATATCGAATCGGGCGAGAGATTGTGGTTCCACCAGGAGTCTCCACACGACGTGTGGGACTACGATTCGTCCGCGCCCCGGCTGCTGATACGGGACCTAGATATACAGAGCCATCATCGGGATGGCGGCCAAACCACGGACGTGGTCGTCGGGGCCGGAAAAACGGGCTGGACCTACACGATGGACCCGGAAAACGGCTATCTCTACGAGCGAAGTCAGCCCGGCGTTCAACAGCTGAACATGTTCAGCATGATACCACATATCGACGAAGACCAGCGTAAGTCGTTCGTTCCCGGTGTCATGGGTGGCAACGACTGGCAGCCGCCCTCCTACAGCCCCGAGACCGGCCTCGCGTACTTCAAGATGCAAAACAACCCATCCGAAGTGTACTGGGAGTTCGAAGAGTACGAGCCGGGTGATCTGTACTTCGGCGGCGTCTATGAGGACGAACCGGAGGTGATACCCGATGACTGGAACGGGAAACAGAGCGCCGTCATAGCAATCGATCCTGCGACGGGTGAGCTCGTCTGGCGAGAATGGATCGAGAGCGATCACTACCTCTGGGGTGGGTCGATGGCGACCGCCACCGGATTGACGTTCCTCGGCACCCAGAACGGCGAATTCGTCGCCTATGACGGCGAAACGGGCGAGCGGCTCTGGGAGTTCGAGTTCGACGTGCCGGTTTCAGGCGATCCGATGAGCTGGTACGATCCCGACACCGAAAAACAGTATATCGCCATCCAGACGGGCGGCAGCGGTTGGCTTCGGAAAGGGCCACGTGGCGACACGCTCGCCGTGTTCTCCATGGAAGCGTGAACACACCCCGGGGGTCAAGCCCCGGGGCTTCCTGCTTCCACGACACGCTTTGCATCCATCGAAGTGGACACAGGGAGTGCAGTCTCCACAGGCATTGATTCGGAGCGTCCCGCTCCTATCTGTTGCATGCCGCGAGAAAGGATGTTCTTCGCCGCGTTCAAATCGCGGTCCTCGGTGTGACCGCACGCCGGACACGAGTGCTCGCGCACCCACAGCGGTTTGCTGGTTTCGACGCCGCACTCGGAACACTCTTTCGTCGTTCCAGCGGGTTCGACGCGAACGACGTG
>CAYOFZ010000020.1:19951-20338 GCA_964403315.1 uncultured Halobacteriales archaeon
GTTGCATGCCGCGAGAAAGGATGTTCTTCGCCGTCGTCAGATCGCTGCGCGATCTGACTGCCCCTCAGACGCGGAGCGTCTGATGACCGCGTTCAAATCGCGGTCCTCGGTGTGACCGCACGCCGGACAGAGTGTTCGCGTACCCAGATCGGCTTGCTGGTTTCGACACCGCACTGATTGCACTCTTTGGTCGTCCCGGCGGCTTCGACGCGAACGACATGAGTTCCGTATAGGTCGCCCTTGTATTCGAGCAAGTCGAGAAAGCGCGACCACGCCGCGTCTTGTTTGTTCTTCGCGCTCTGGCTGGTTTCGAGCATCGGCTTCACGTCCAAATCTTCGACGGCCACTACATCGTACTCTTTGACCAACCACGTCGAAAGCTTGTGC
>CAYOFZ010000021.1:0-18063 GCA_964403315.1 uncultured Halobacteriales archaeon
CGCCTTCGTCGGGAAGTTCGACGAAGACGACGTCGCCGAGTTCGTCCTGGGCGAAGTCGCTGATGCCGACGCGCCCGCTCTCGGGGTCGATCCACTCGTGGGAGTCCAAGTAGTACAGGTCCTCGAGCACTTCAAAGCTCATTACGTATTCTCCAGGAACCCGGGGGCTTCAATCCTTGCCCTTTTGTCCTCGCCGCGGATCCGCACCCCGATCTCGGTGCCCGGTTCAGCGAGGGCGGCGGGCACGTAGCCCAGTCCGATGGGCTCGCCCAGCGTGGGGCTCATCGTCCCGCTGGTGACCTCGCCCACCGCTTGTCCCTCGTGGACGATTTCGTAGCCGTGGCGGGGTACGCCCCGCTCTAGCAAGCGTATCCCGACGAACAACTCCTCGGGACCGGCCTCGTCGATGCGCGCGAGGGCGTCCCGACCGACGAATTCGGTGTCGAGATCGACGGTGAAGCCCACGCGTGCCTCGTAGGGGTTCCGGGGGTTTTCCTCGGGATGGAAGTCCTGGCCCGAGAGCAGGAAGCCGGCCTCGATTCGCAGGGTGTCCCGCGCGCCGAGCCCGCAGGGCTGGCAGTCGAAGGCGTTCCAGACGGGTTCGGCACCGTCCCACGGCACGAGCGCCTCGTACCCGTCCTCGCCGGTGTAACCGGTGCGCGCGAGCAGACAGTCGGTGTCGGCGACCTCCGCGCAGGTGAGGGCAAACCGCGAGAGATCACGGAGTTTCTCACCCGCAACCCCCGCGACCAGATCCTCGGCGTCGGGGCCCTGCACGGCGAACATCGCCCAGTTTTCGGTGGCGTTCTCGACGGCGCAATCCAGCCCCCACCGCTGGCGGTGGGTTTCCCAGCGTTCGTACATTTCCCCGTCGTGGCCCGCATTGGGGATGAACAGGAACTCCTCGTCATCCAGCCGGTAGATCACGGTGTCGTCGAGGACGATCCCCGACTCATCGGTGATCGTCGCGTACTGCGCTCGACCGACCGATAGCGACGCGACGTCATTGGTGGTGAGTCGCTGGAGCAACCTTTCGGCGTCGGGTCCCGACACTTCGATCTCGCCCATGTGGGAGACGTCGAAGATTCCGAGTTCCTCGCGGACGGCCCGGTGTTCGTCTTTGATCGAGTCGAACTCGACGGGCATCTCCCAGCCGCCGAATTCGGTGGTTTTCGCGCCGCGTTCCTCGTGAACCGCGAACAGCGGCGGTTTCCGTTGGGACATACTTCGATCCTCGGCGGGCGGGGTCTAAGGGATTTCCCCTCTTTGCTGGCAAGCGTATTGGGGTATCATTCCTCGCTGGGTTCGGTATCGAGCGCGAACTCGGCGGCCTTCGAGCGCCAGAACTCCTCGTATTCCTCGGTTTCGCTGCCGACGGTGCTCTCGCCGGCGTTGACACGGTCGAGTTTGAGGTTCGCCTCGTCGAGCAACTGCTCGCCGGCGTCGTCGCTGATGGTGCCGTTTCGCATCGCGTCCATGATCGTGGTTTTCTCCTCCTGAAGGACGCGTCGCTCCCCGCTGAGTAGCTGCTCGCGCTGGATCTCGGGATGGGTGGCCAACAGCCGCGAGACGGCGTCGTTGAGGTCGCTCTTTTCGCGTTCGTACTCGCCGGTGAAGTCCTCGTACACCGACGGCGGCAGTTCGCCGGCATCACGAAGGCGTTCTGCGGTTTCGAGCGCCGAGTCGACCGCCCGCGCCCGACCGATCAGCAGTTCATACAGTTCTTCAGCCTCGCTGCGACCGACGATGCCGAGTGTATCGAGCAACCGGGACATCGAGAGCCCCTGGACGATGAGGCTGAACGCCGCGACGCCGAAGACCATCGCGCGCAGTTCCTCTCGAAACGGGGTGGCCGGCGGCAGGCCGAGCACGAGCGCGATGGGAATCGAGGCGTGTAGTCCACCCCAAACCATTACGTGCTGGTAGGACCGGGAAACAACAGGGTCGATCACCCGGTTTACGAGGGTCGTAACCGGATAGACGACCATCGCTCGCGCGAGCAACACAAGCGGGATCGCCGCGGCGATCAAGGGGGCGTGAGCAAGCAGTTGATTCACGGGTGTTTTCGCGCCGATCATCACGAAAATGAACGTGTTGACGATGAACGCCGCGGTATCGAGCGTGTTGAAGATCGAGAGTTTCGTTTGTGGGCTCATCGCGTACTCCGCGCCCCGGTTGCCGATGAACAGGCCGGCGGTGACAGTGGCGATGACGCCGCTGACGTGGAGGTAGTGTTCGGCCAACAGGAAACTCCCGTAGGCCAGAATGAGCGTGAGGACGATCTCGGTCATGTGTTCGTCGAGGTTGACCATCACCCGGTAGACGACGTAGCCGGCGGCGAGCCCGACCAACAGCCCGCCAATGCTCACGGTGACGATCTCCAGGACGATCCCGCCGGCGCGTGTCGGGTCGAGCAGCGAACTCGGCTGGGCTCCGGACTCGACGAGGGCGAGCAGCGTCGAGAAGATCACGACGCCGACGCCGTCGTTGATGAGGCTCTCGCCCTCGACGAGCACCGAGAGGCGTTCGGGTGCGCCGAGCTCCTCGAACAGCGCGAGCACCGAGACGGGGTCGGTCGGCAGGATCATCGCCGCGAACAACAGCGCGACCAGCGGCGGGAACCCGAACGCCAGCCCGCCGACAGCGCCGAGGGCGAGCACCGAGACGACGAGACCGACCACCGCAAGCGAGAGGATGAACGACAGGTTGCGCCGGAACCGTTCGAGGTCGGTCGTCGCCGCACCTTCGAACAGAAGCGGCGGCAATAACACCAGCAGGATGATGTCATGGGAAAGGGGGACGTCGATGACGATCCCGAGAACGGAGGCGGCCACGCCGGCGAGCAACAGGGCAATAGTGTACGGAAACCGCCCGATCTTGGCGACGAAGATGCCGACACCGGCGGCGATAATGAACACGGCGAGTAGATCGATGAGTTGGGCTTCGATGCCGCCGGGCATACGACCACGTACGCGAGTCGGGTTAGTTAAGCGGGGCGAAATCGCTCGACTTCCCATGGCACTCACCGACCTCCCCCGCCGTGTGCGCGGACTGTCGGAGAGGATCGTCACCACGAGAAACCACGAGCCCCGCGTCGGACTGCTGGTCGATGGGCCGAACGTACTCCGCGAGGAGTTCGATGTCGACCTCGATGACGTGCGCGCGGCCGGCCTCGACGCCGGCACCCTCGTTGCGACGCGGCTCTACCTCGACGAGCACGCTACACCCGGGCTGATCCAGGCCGCCGAAGCCCGGGGCTTCGAGGTCGTGATCACCAGCGGCGATGTCGACGTGCGCCTCGCTATCGACGGGACGGAACTCATCTATACCGACACCATCGATACGCTCGCGGTCGTCTCCCGTGACACCGACTTCAAACCCTTGCTTGAAGCCGCCGCCCGGCGGGGCATCGATACGCTGGCGGTCGCTCCCGGAACGTACGGGCGCTCGGACGCACTGCGAAACGCCGCCCAGCGGACGGTCGTCCTCGATGAATAGGTCTTTTCGGTGCGGGCGAAAAGCGACGGTATGCAGCCGATCCTCGACGACCACCTCCATCTCGATCCCGATCACGGTCAAGGCATCGAGGCCGTGAAGGACTTCTCCCGCGCCGGCGGCACCCATCTGCTCGTCGTGAACAAACCCTCCTGGCACCTCGGCGACCTCCCCGCATCGGGCGCGGATTTTCGGCCCGTTTTCGAAACGACCCTCGAAGCCGTCTCGGGAGCAACCGAGGTCCTCGACGGTCGCGCATGGCCCGTCCTCGGGGTCCATCCGGGGTTGATCTCACAGTTGGTCGATGCGGGTTACGCGCCCGAGGACGCCCGTGGAATCATGGAAGCCGGGCTGGATCTCGCCGCCGAGTACGTCGCCGAGGGTCGTGCGCTCGCGTTGAAATCCGGTCGTCCCCACTACGAGGTCGAAGACGAGGTCTGGAACGCCTCGAACGGGGTCCTCAAATACGCCCTCTCGCTGGGGGCTGACCGCGACTGTGCCGTCCAGCTTCACACCGAAACGAGCGAGAACCTGAGCGAAATCGCCGACTGGGCCGAGGCGCGTGGCCTACCGGCCCATCGTGTGGTCAAACACTACGCGAACGGCCGCCTCGAAGGCCCGACCCCGAGCGTCATCGGGCGAAAGGAGGAACTCGAACGCGCCGCCGAGGCCGACGACCCCTTCCTGATGGAGACGGACTTCATCGACGATCCCGACCGCCCCGGCGCAGTACTGGGTCCCAAGACGGTTCCCCGGCGGGTCAACTGGCTCGAAGAAAAGGGGTACGACGAGGCGATCCGAACCGCACACGTCGAAACTCCCCGGGAGGTCTACGGGATCGACACGGCCGGAACGCTTGAGTAGAGAAAGGGCTTTGAGCGCGGGTCCACACCCTCCGGTATGAGCACCCCGCCGGAAGCGTTCTACTCCGAGGAACGCTGGCAGAACTGGATCGACCGACTCGAAGCGGCCGAGATCGACCCCGAAGACGAGGACTCCGCACGCCTGTTGCTCAACCTCCAGGACGACACCGCCATCGCCATCGCACGGATCGTCAGCGCCGCCGAGGAGGACGAAATCGACGACGAGCAGGCCCTCGAAGAGCTCGCCGACGCTCATGAGATCGTCCTCGACGACGTCGAGGTCGAAGACGAAGAGACCGCCTTCCTGATCGACGGCGTCCAGACCAGTTTGGTCTGTGTGTTCGCCGCCGCCGAGGAGTACCTGCTTCGCGGGGCCGCCGAGGAGGCCGCCATCGAGAAGTACGTCCGCGCGGCGGCCGACGCCGAGGCCGAAGAGGAACTCGATGCCGCCCTCAGTTACTGTGCGCAAGCCGGCACTCGCATCATCGACGGCAACGAACTCGACGTGAGCATCGCCGAGGAGATCGAGTACGGCCTCGTCGCCGAGTGGGTCAACGGCCTCGACAGCCTCCAGAGCGCGATGCGAGATCCCGAGGTCATCGAAGAGGAAGACAACGACGAGTAACCCTCGACGAAGCCTCCATCCCCGGATCCAGTGCCGTCGTCATGTCGCTTCTCCATAGATTTCGACGGTTGTCGAACTCGTAGTCGACAAATCCATATAGGTCCCTGAACAGGTATGGGGCATGACCGAAGTCGGTATCGACGCCATCGAGATCCGAACCGGGAAGCTCGAACTCGACCTCCCGAACACCTTCGCCCCGGCGAAGGGCGAGGACCCAGAGAAATACACCAAAGGACTCGGGTTGAACGCGAGTTCCTTTCCCGACAGCTATGAGGACATCGTCACCATGGGCGCGAACGCCGCCCATCGGCTGATGGAGCACGAAGGATTGGAACCCAACGACATCGGCCGAATCGACGTGGCTACCGAGAGCTCCTTCGATAACTCCAAACCCGTCTCGACGTACATTGCGGGCTGTCTGGAGGCGGTGTACGACGAGGGCTTCAGCCACGCCAACAAGGGCGAGCGCAAGTTCGCCTGCGTCTCGGGCACCCAGTCGATCGACGACGCCTACAACTGGATCAAAGCCGGTCGTCACCGCGGTCGCGCGGCGCTGGTGATCGCCACCGACACCGCGCTCTATGCGCGAAACGACCCCGGCGAAGCCACGCAGGGTGCCGGGGCCGTGGCGATGCTCGTTTCCGAGGATCCCGACCTCGTGGCGCTCTCGACCGAGCAGGGCTACGGCAGCGCCGACGAGACCGACTTCCTCAAACCCAACCAGCAGTTCCCCGCGGTCGACGGCCAGCGCTCGGTGGAGGTGTATCTCACCCGGATGCGCGAGGCCCTCGAAGATTTCGAGGGCATCGCCGGGCGCACACACCCCGACGAGTTCGCGTACATCCCCTTCCATACGCCGTTCCCGGGGATGGTCCGGAAGGCCGCGCTGTTTGGCTACCGGCATATGATCCGGGATACGGGTATCGAGGACGACCTCGCCGAGGATATCGGCCGCCAGCCCCGCTCCGAGGGGTTCGACGACGAAGGGGCCTTCGAGGAGGCGCTCGAAGCGTACATGGACGGGCTCAAGGGGACCGACGCCTATCGGGAGTGGTACGACGCGGCGGTCGAACCCACCCTCGACATCTCCCGGGAGGTCGGCAACTGGTACACCGGGTCGGTGCATCTCGCGCGTGCGAGCGCGCTCAAACGTGCCGCGGAGGAGGGCCGGGATCTCGCTGGCGAGCGCCTGCTCGTCGGCTCGTACGGCAGCGGCGCACAGGCCGAGATCCACGCCGAGACTGTCCAGGACGACTGGGCCGAAGCGATGGGCGAACTCACCATCGACGACCAGATCGAGGATCGCTACGACCTCTCGTATGAGGAGTACGAACGGGTTCACGACGTGCATAATCACGATGTCGAAACCGACAATGAGATCGAGGGATTCACCGCTCCCAGTGAGGAGTTCGTCTTCGACGGCTGGGGCCGTATGGGTCAGCGGAAATACCGGTTCGTCGAATAGAAACCTGTTAGAAAAGCGTTATGGCACTGCCGATGATGGTAATCGTGACGACGAGGCGACCCAAACTCCCGACAAACGTTGCCAGCGCGAACTTGGAGTATTCCTCTTCGAGGACGACGAACGCGTAGATCGAGATGGTATCCGGGAAAAAGGGGACACACAGCGCGAGCGCGAGCCCGAGATACCCGTACTGTTGTGCGAGTTCAACCGTCCGTTTTTCGGACCAGGAAACGATATCGAACCGCGAGCGACGCAGCCACCGGGTGACGGGTCCGGATTCTTTCGCCTCTTGGCCGATACGGAGGGCAGCGAGGCTCCCCAGGGCCTTGCCGGTCGCGCTGACGAGCATGATGAGGGCAAAATGGGCCCAAGTGGGGAGTCCGAGATCCAGCGGCGCGAAGAGTACGATCTCGCTCGGCCCGGGCAACACGACCGCGATGAGAAACGAGTAGCCGAAGATGATGCCCAGCCCGGGCCAGCCCGTCGCCGTTTCGACCGCCCCTTCGATGCCGCCGAGCGCACCCGAGGGAATCTCCACGAACAACGAAAAACAGAGCGAATACGGTGTCATAGACGGATCTAAAACCATATAACGATACTCATGTGTGTTTTCTTACCTTCCGCTACGACGGATTGACGAATGAGCTTTCTGGTTTCGAGACGATTCACGGAAACGCCCGCAGGCGTTCGAGTACGCGCTCGAAATCGGTGTCACAGACCGCGAGCGAGAATCCGTCGATACGGGCGAGATCCGGCGCATGATCCCATAACTCTTCCTCGGAGAGGCCATGCAGGATCACCGCGTTGGGCGTCGGGTTCACGACCCGCATCGCTACCAGCGGCGACTCCCCGCGGGTGACGCCGGTGAACACCAGCGCGCGGTTCGTGCTCCGGCCATACAGCCGGTAGAACTCCTCGCTCGACAGTCTGGTGATCGCCTCGATGCTGTCGATAGCGGTGTGACCGCTGACACGACCGACCTCGCCGGCAACGAGCTCGGTCGCGCCGATAGACTCATAGAACCGTTCTAGGGGGACTACCGCGGGGTACTCTCGGAGATCGTGGACGATGTCGCTGTCGAAACCCGCCGAGAGCACGCGGGCGTACTGGCGGATGCGGTCGCCGCCCCGGCGCTGGTCGATATCGAGCAACGCATTAACGATCCGTCCGACGACCGCGATCCCGGGGCTCTCGCGGCGACCGCTCTCGTAATCGCTGATTACCGACGAGGAGATCGCAAGCTCCTCGGCGAGTTCGGTCTGGGAGACGGTGAAATCGGTGCGCCACTTCCGGAGGGTCGCGCCCGGCTCCTCACTGAGGGTAATCTCGCCGGCGATCTTCTCTGCGAGTTCGGCTCGTGGCGAGGGGTCAGTCACGTTTCGGTCCCAATAGCATACCCGCCCGTGGGCGCGGTCGGAGCAAAAGGATATCGAATCCGCCGATTCGAGTCGGACTCCCCGAAACCCGACGGGCCGAACCGAAGCGATGACCCTCCCCGGTGGATATCCCCCGGCATGGAGTACCGACCCTACGATCCCGACAAGGACCGCGATGCGCTGTGGACGCTCAAAGCCGCCTTTGAGCGCGGACTCGGTGCCGATACCGGCTCGGCGAGAAAGGCCGACAGATACGAGGCGAAACTCACCGAGGGCTATCGAAGGCGTTATCTCGACTGGGTCGAACGGTGTGTCGCCGCCGATTCGCGCTGCGTGACCGTCGCAACCGACGGCGGCGATCCCGTGGGGTATGTCTTCGTGTTGCCGGAACGACTGGCGATGATCTGGGACGCCGCCGTCGTGAACGAACTCTACGTCGATCCCGAACACCGGGGAGCGGGAGTCGCCGACGAACTCATCGAACGGGCGTTCGCGCTCGCACGCGAACAGGACCTCCCCCTCAACCGGATCGTCCTTGATGTCGATCCCGAGAACGAACGCGCTCAAGCGTTCTACCGCCGCCACGGTTTCGAGCCATGGGGCGAGATGATCGCACGGACGGTGTGATAAATCGATATTGATGATACAAAATATCGGATGACCGGAACCAGATTTCCTCCAGTGGATACGATGAGAGAGGCATTCCTATCAGCAGCGACTGGATCCACACCCATTTCCCTATGAGGGAGAATGACCAACTATGTCGGGTTCACCGGAGACGACGTTCGCATGTGGCTCGTGGAGCGGACATATTCCGACGACGAGCAGAACTTGATCATTCTCATCTACGCCACCACGGACGGCGAATGGTACTTCCGCAAAGAGCGGGCACTCACGTCGTTCACTAATGTCCGCGACACGACCGCCGCCGTCAACGCCGATCCCAATAACATCGGCACCGTCAACGACCCTGAACTGCGAGAGCGGTACGCCGCCGAGGCCCAGCGGATGGCGGATGACCACAACCCTGACGACGTCATCTAGTTCTCGAAATAGGGACGCGGATAGCGCAAGACAACTGATTTTTATCCGTATAGCACACAAAATTGTCAGAATGTTGGGGGATATTCATTCGTATAACCGGAACGCTTAGTACTGACTAACCATTCAGTCAAACCATGAACCGATCCACCGCACAGAAACGCCCCTGGCTCGCCGCCGCGCTGGCGATCCCCGTGATGGGACTGGGACATATCTACCTCCGGCGCTGGCAGCGTGCAGTCGGTTGGCTGCTCGTCGCCACGGCGGCGACGGCGCTGTTCGTTCCCCCGGAGGTGATCGAGAACGCGGCCCGGCTGTCGGAGGTGTCGCTGTGGGATGTCGCGCCGATGTTGTTCGTCGTTTCGCTGAGCGCGGCCGACGCGTATCTGCTCGCGCGCCAGCAAAACGTCGTCACCGAGATCCGGTCCGCAGAGCGGTGTCCTCACTGTTATCACGAACTCGACGGAAACGTTTCGTTCTGTCCGTGGTGTGCGTCGGAACTCCCCGACGGCCACCACGAGGGCGACCACTGATCTGCCGCGGTGATCTCTGTTTTCTCGAAGCCGATCCGTCATCGGGATCGAACCCCGAACCGGGCACAAACCCTATCCCCGTCCCTAATCGAACGATCAGTCATCCACCATGGATTCACACATCCACTGCCGGGTGAAATGGGGAACCCACCGATGGACCGATACCGTGGTCGGTCGGGGTGAACCATGACGGCGCGCGACGAACGGAACCGACGCATCGACCGCGCGCTCGAACGGACGTGGCCGGATCGAACTCGGGAGTTGCTCACGGAAACACCGCCGGCGGATCGTTCGTGTACACACGTCTGTCTCATTATAGCGGAGGCGTTCGAAGAACCCGGAAACCCCTCCGACGATGCACTCTCGGCGGCGGCTGCGCTCGCTTTGTCGGCGTGCCACTCGCGCGCCCATGAGCGGTTGCTGGACGACCGACCGGCCAGCGAAACCGAGCGCGACCGGCTCATCCTCGCGGGTGATCTTCTCCAGGCGAAAGCCTTCGAAGTGCTGGGCCGGATCTCGGCCCCGGTGGGCCGGATCGGGGAGTGTTACGCGGTGCTCACGCGGTCCTGTATGTGGACCTATGAGATCGCATCCACGATGATTGAACCCGAGCGCAGGGCCAAACGGTCGGCGGCGTTCATCGGCGCGGCAGCCCGGCTGGGCGGGCTCGTCGGCGGTGCGTCCGACGACGAGCGGAACGATCTCGAAACGAGCGGGGCGGCGTTCGGCCGGCAACTCGCTACGCCGCCGGTCGAATCCGGGACGAACGCAAGCACGACGAGGAGCTATCGGATTTCTCGCGAGGCCATTGAGGGGCTGGCGACGCTCGTTCCCAAGGGGCGAACGGAATGGGTGCGCGGCGAACTCCGGGATCTGGTTGGGACACGGCGGTGAGTTCGCATCATTCAAGCCGCCGGGCCGGCAAGCCGGGACAATGATTCTGCGGGACGCTATGCTGGTCGATGGACGCGGATCGGTCGAAGACGGGGCAGCGATACGCTTCGATTCCGAATCCGGACGGATCGAAACGGTCGGCAACGCCGAACCGCGAGATGGCGAATCGGTGGTGTCCCTACCGAATCACACCGTCCTACCAGGGTTAGTCGATACTCACGTGCATTTCTCGCTGTCGGGAGAGCCGACCGTCGAGGAGGTCGTCGGAGCAAGCGACGCCGACCTCGCCCTGACGGAGGCGGGAAACGCTCGAACAACCCTCGAAGCAGGCGTCACGAGCGTCCGTTCGATGGGTGCGCGTGATCTCGACATCCGACTCAAGCGCGGCATCAAACGTGGCGACGTCCCCGGCCCGCGGATGATCGCGAACTGCCGGTCGATCACGATCACGGGCGGCCACGGCCACCATCTCGGTCGCGAGGTGGACGGCCCCACCGAATGCCGGCGGGCGGTCCGCGAGCAGGTCAAACGCGGCGCAGGGTTCATCAAGTTCATGGCAACCGGCGGCGTCACGACCCCCGGTACCGATCCCCGGACGCTCGCGTTCACCCCCGAAGAACTCGAAGCACTGATCGACGAGGCCCACCGCCGCGGGGTTCACGTCGCAACCCACGCCCATGGCGCGGCGGGAATCAAAGCTGCCGTCGAGGCCGGCGTCGATACGGTCGAACACGGCACCTTTCTTGACGAGGAAGCTATCGACATGCTCCTCTCCTCGGATACGACCCTCGTGCCGACGCTGTCGGCCCCCTATCGGATCGCACGAAACACCGAGCAAGCCACCGACGAAAGCCTCGAAAAGACCGGCGAGGTCTACGAGCGCCACATCGAGTCGTTCAGCCGCGCGGTCGATGCGGGCGTGGAAATCGCGGGCGGTACCGACGCGGGGACGCCGTTCAATCACCACGGGACCAACAGTACAGAGATTTCCTTCATGGTCGAACACGGGATGAACTCGAATGAGGCGATCACCGCGATGACCGGAACCGCCGCCGAGGCCATCGGTCTCGACAACGCAGGCACGCTCGAAGCCGGCAACCACGCCGACCTGCTCGTCGTCGAGGGCGATCCCCTCGAAGACACGTCGCTGTTGGGCGATCCGACGGCGGTTCTCAAGGGTGGCGAGGTCGCCGCCGGTCGGTTGCCGAACTCGGCGTCGGCGGGTTAGCCCTCGCCCTCGACTCGACGGCGGGTCGGTCGTCGGAAACGGCGTCGCGCCACTCCTCCCGGGGGACGCTGTAGCGGCAGCCTCCCCCCGTTTTCGATCAGCGCGGCGGCGCGAACGGAGCGGAGTGATTCATACCTCTTCGTCCCCTGCGATTGTCACGGCAATCCCCAACAGAAACGAGATGCACAGCAGCAGGACGAATTCCGCTATGTGTGCCCGTATGGACACCGCCTCGATAACACCTGAAGTCGTCGTCGCTACTATCACGTACACGACGAGCAATATGCCGGATACCAACAACGAGATCGTCACCGCCGGCGACGTCCGATCCATGAACGACGGCTGAGCCATACCGAAACCGTACCTGTCCAGCTATATAAGACCGATGTTGGATCATGGCACAAGATACGGTTGATCAACCCGGACTACCGTCGGCGTGGGGCTATCGCTCAGCATACACAGGATCAAGGCGATCTTCGATGCCTTCGAAGCACGGAGAGGTATGCTTTCGGTCAAGGGGTCCTCCCCTTGTTGGTTCAAGCGTTAGATATTCACTAATAGGCGTGCAAAACCATTGTGTGAGCTCGACTGAGACCGAATCGGGAACGAGCACGAGTAGCACAGGAGCAGCCAGCTGGGCCGGCTGGCTCGCAGCACTGATCGGACTGTGGGTCCTCATCACGCCCTGGTTCTGGGGCGCACCCACTGCTGGTGGCGGATTGTGGGGTGGCGGTTGGCTCTTCTGGAGCAACATCATTTCAGGCATCGTAATCGCCATCCTCGCGGGTTATGCCGCGACGACGATCCAGAGTAGTGGCTGAGCCCCCGGGACGAAACCAGCCATCCGTAGCGGTCGCCGTTCCGGCACACGCGGAGGATATTTTATCGGACAACCCGATCCCTAGGACGGGTGTTCCTCTACGCTCGGAGGTGTGTTGAGCCAGACCCAGAGTGCGTACCCGGCCACGAGATACGATCCCAGGGTCGCCATACTCATCGCCATGCTCGCTAATTCCGGCAGTCCGAGGCCGGGAAAGATTCCCCACGGGTCGCCGTTCAGTACATTGTTGAAAAGCTGAAGGCCGATTCCCCCAGCCAGAAACACCGCCACTACCCATCGAGTCTGTTCCCAGCGGTGGTTCACCGGGATGGATTTCATGAGGAGTACCGTCAACGACAGGACGGCACCCCCGACGAGAACTGTTTCCAGGATCATATTGTTCGTACGAAGCTACTGGCACAGGATGCCATATCATCCCTCTTCAACTCCATGAATATAGGCCTTCTTCAATCGCATGCACATACGGGTGGCGGTATTGATACACCACAGTAGATGCGAATCCAAAACAGTGGTTCGACCGTTGTCGCCGGAGTTAATCGTTCGTTGACATCCGAGATCCGACCCATGCACCGATAGTGATCCCGTAAACGAGATGGCCCGCGTGGAAGATCATCACCTCGTTCGCATCGAGGTCCATCCCCAAAACCCGGTTCAGTACGACGCGAGTGCCGAAAACGGAAAAGGGGATGCTGGTAAGGACCCCGATAACGAGCCCGTTTAGTTCCGTTCCGGTGGGCATGCGAGCGTCGATTGCACGAAACAGGAGTGCGAAGACACTGCCGCCGATTGCTCCGTAGAGCAGGTGGATCACCATCGCCTCGACCCGGTGCTCGCTCAAATCACCGCCGGCGACGTACTCCGCCCAGAAATTCGCTGTCGGCGGAAGCGACCGGGAAACCGGCATCCGAAAGACCGTCAGTGCACAGGTCGCGATCAATCCACCGATGAAACCCAATATCGCCGACCGACCGGCGGTTGGGGTGGTGGTGTCGGTTTCGTTCTCGATAAACTCGTCGGGCAACAATCGCTGGATGATCGCGCCGTCGTCATCATCACTGTGGGGGAACGGGCGGGGCAATCGTACCATTCAATTGTAATATTCGTCGATCACTCGGATAACCGTTTCCCTACATATGCAGAGATCACCCAATTCTGCCACGTTCGATTGACATGTCGGCCGTCTAGTCCGATGTATGATGGATCCCTGCACGACGACCGAACTACTTAACTGTGTAGGGAGTGAGTACCTTCGTGTATCGTTGCACTCCGACCAGACAGCTCGATCCCACGGCGGCACTGTCTCGGTTCGTAAGTGCCAACTCTCAACTGTAACCAGGACTGTCGGTCGAGACGACGATTCCCTGGACTACTCGGATACGGAATCCTTTTCATAACTTCACGTAATCCACACGACTAAACCAATCGAAACACACTGAAACGACCGTTTTCCACGTACAGGAAAGGGTCACCATACGTCATCCAATCGTGATACGAGTACGGTATCCATACTGATCGAGAACGAAACCCGTAATTCAGGAATTTGAAACAAACGTGTATGCCGAGGTGGATGAACCTGTCCTTCGGACCACTCCTAATTGTATTATTTTACCTCCGTAATTGGCAAACCAAATAATAAGATATATATATTATCGCTAAATAATATCACCCATGCCGTACTCAAGGCGGAAGGTACTGAAATCGGCCGGGCTGGCCGGCACAATCGGACTCAGTGGGTGTGTCGGCGTCAATCCTCTCGGGGGTGGGACCGGCAGCGGTAACAACAGTAGCGGTGGCGGGGGCGGTAGCACTATCTCGGTTGCAACCGCATACGCTACGGATAGCCCGGTTCCGCTCGCTCAACAGACGTTCGTCGACAACATTCAGCAGACGACCGGCGACCGAATACAACCCCAGCTCTACCCGGGTGGGCAACTAGCGAGCGGTCCGGGTCTCGGCTCCAGGGTTCAGGGCGGGAGCGTCGAAATCGGCTCGCTTTCGTATTCGAACCTCTCACCGTATGCGCCAGCCATCGACGTCGTCAATCTCCCGTATTTCGCCAGTCGGTACGGCCCGTTTCTCAACCTGATCACCAGCGACGTGTGGAATCAGCAAGTGAACCAAGCACTGAGAGAAAGCGGGTTCGAACCGCTGTTCACGTGGATGAGCGCCCCCCGAGCGCTCGGCACTAGAACGGGCGAACCGGTCACCTCGCTCAGTGGCGTCCAGGGTCTGGATATCCGGATTCCGGCCTCGGACATCGCCGAGCAAACGTGGAACTTGGCCGGGGCGAACGCGGTGCCGGTCGACTGGGGCGAGACACCCCAAGCACTAGAGGAAGGGGTCGTCGATGCAGTTCACGTTTCGATCCCGCCGCTTGCCGCCTACGGGTTCGAGGATACCCTCGCATCCCTATCGGTCATCGATATGGTGATGGACGTCGGTATCTACGTGGCGAACCGTCAGTGGTATCAGGGTCTCTCGGACGACCTCCGGAGCAGCATCGATGCGGCGGCCGAGCAAACGTTCCAGTATCAGCTAGACAACCTGATATCGACGCTGAACGAGGCGCGAAACGTCATGACGAGCGCCGGCGTCCGGATAGCAGAACCGGGTATGGATGCATTGAGCAGTTGGCGAAACGAAGTCGGATATCAACTGTCCGCATGGGACGACGTGAAAACGGAGCTGGTGGGTGATATGCAGACGTTCGGCGCACTCGAACAGGCGACACAACAGGGAAGCGAGTACACCATCCAGAACTACAGCGGCCCGGGCAGTTCGAACGCCTCGAACAGTTCGGGCAGTTCGTAACGAGTACTCGGTATATATAATTATCAATGGACGATAACGAAACCTACGACACAGTGAAACACGTTTTCGACCATTTCGAATTGTACCTGCTGAGTAGTTTGTACATATATCTGATACTTGTCATAAACATCGAGATAATCATGAGATTTATTTTCAACAGTTCGACGGTCTGGGCGAACGAATCGGCGCAGTTCATGTATATCTATCTGACTTGGATCGGGGTTAGCTGGGGTGTCCACAAGCGGGTCCACGTGCGCTTGGACATCCTTTATACGTACGTTTCGGAGCGTACCAAGGGTATTCTGTATATTTTGAGCGGGATCGGCATACTCGTGTTCTCAGCGTACGCGATCCTGTTGAGCCTGCCGCCGATACTGACGTCGCTGGAGTTCGGCGCGAGAACGCCCGGAATGCGGGTCAGCAGGGCGTACTTCCAGGTAGCGATACCGGTAGCGTTCTGTCTCACCATCGTACGAACCCTCCAGTGGCTCTATCGTGACGCCAAGGACCTGTATGCAGGTCGGCCCATAGATACGGGAACCGCGGTATTCGAGGGGGGACGATGAGCGCGGAGCTGATCGCCGGATCCGTCATACTACAGGCGGACTTCAATGTTATCGCGGGAGTCCTTCTGTTGATCGCGTTGTTCGCGCTCGGGTTTCCGATATTCGTCGCCCTCGGGCTGACGTCCGTGTTTTTCGTGGCGGTCGGATCGATCAGCCCGGGAATATTCGGACAAACGATGTTTTCGAGCCTGAACTCGTTTGCGTTCATCGCGATTCCGCTGTTCATCCTTACTGCCGGCGCGATAGTGGAAACCGGAATGTCCGAGGAGTTATTGGAGTTGAGTCTGGAGCTGTTCGGTTCGCTGAAAACGGGAATCGGAACGTCGGTCAACTTCGGGAGTGGGATATTCGCCACGATCAGCGGCTCGAACTCGGCGGATGCGGCGGCCGTCGGACGGATGGCACTCGGCCCATTACAGGACGTGGGCTATCCGAGAACGTACGCTGCCGCGATGATCGCCAGCGGATCGGCCATGGGAATCCTCATTCCGCCGAGTATCTCGTATATCATCGCGGGGATCGCGCTCGGCGTGTCGGTGTCACAGCTGTTCATCGCCACGCTGATCCCGGGAATGGTGATGATGCTCGGCGTGACCGTGGTCAATATAGTACTGAACAGACGAAACGAGTACGAAACGAACAAATCGGGCGAGTACGCCAGCTTCGATCCCGCGGATTCGGCTCGCGCGTTGTGGCGTGCCAAGTACGCGCTGCTGGTGCCATTTATCATCCTCGGGGGGATCTATGGAGGAATCTTCACCGCGACCGAAGCCGCAATCGTCGCCGTCACGGTAACGTTCATTATCGGTATCTTCACCGGAAGCATGCCGTTTACCTCCTATAGTAGGGTATTAGAAGAGAGCGCCCTGATCAACGCGATGGTCGCGCCCATCATCGCAACGGCGCTCATCTTCGGACAGGTTCTCACCCTCAATCAGATCCCACAGGCGATAGTCAACGCCGTTACGTCGGCATCGAGTAGCTACGTCGTGGCGATCGTGCTAATGATGGTGGTCTTTCTCATCGCCGGTGCGGTAATGGAACTGGGTCCCAACATTCTCATTCTCGGTCCGCTATTTCTGCCCCTCGCACAGGAGTTCGGGATAGCCCCCATCCACTACACCATCTTCATGATGTGTTCGTTCGGTATCGGCTTCGTCACCCCACCGATCGGTCTCAATCTCTACGTGCTCTCGGGGATCAGCGGGGATCCGATCATGGATATCTCGAAGGAAGCGGTTCCGTTCGTGGTTGTCCTGATACTGATCGTTCTCGTTATCGGATTGTACCCACCACTGTCTCTGGCATTAATCGGATAAATTCATTGTACGGGATAGATCGAAATCCTGCCTCGTTTCGTTCCCCGTTGCCGCTCCCGATTTCAGTGCTCGATGTTTGCCATGCGGTCGATTGCGGGATCGGTAAAAACGTCCTTTTCGTCGATGCTCCTCGATGAGAACTCGGAAATCACCGCACCGTCCTCGCCGGCTTTGAACCAATGGCGGGTATCGGGCGAAATCGTGTACTGTTGGCCGGACATGAGGTGGATTTCGTGGTCGGCGGTGTAGTACTGTTCGCATTCGGGCGGCTCAGCCGACGGATTCGGGGTGGATTGGCCCTCGACGAATAGGTACACTTCGCCCGCACGACATCGGAAGGTCTCCTGTTTGCCGGGGTAATCCTCGAAGGGCGGGTGCGGTGTTCGGGACAGGTCTGGTCCGGAAAGAGGACGAGTTCCTTCGCACAGTAGCGGTCGGTGTTGACGTAGGTGACGATCTCCGTCCCGATAGTTTCGAGATCATTGAAGCCGTAATCGACGATCTCGACGTTCGCTTGCTCCTCGTCAGTGAGGGTGATGCCGGCGTTTTCGAGCAATTCGACGGTATGCTTGCGGGCGCGGTCGCGGTCCATGGTCGGGCTATCGAAACGGGGTGAATGAGTGTTTTCCCGCCGGTTCCAGTAGGTTTTATCCCCCAGCGTGCGACCTCCGAAGTATGTCCGAGGAATTTCGCACCGAGGAGGACAGTCTCGGCGAGATACAGGTCCCGGCCGACGCCTACTGGGGGGCCCAGACCCAGCGCGCGGTCGAGAACTTCCCCGTCTCGGGGATCACCTTCGGGCGACGGTTCGTCCGGGCGCTCGGGATCGTCAAAAAGGCCGCCGCACGGGCGAACTACGATCTCGGGCTGATCGAGGAAGAACCCGCCGGGGCAATCGTCGAGGCCGCCGACGAGGTGATCGCCGGCGAGCACGACGACCAGTTCCCCGTGGACGTCTTCCAGACCGGGTCGGGCACCTCCTCGAACATGAACGCGAACGAGGTGA
>CAYOFZ010000022.1:0-17986 GCA_964403315.1 uncultured Halobacteriales archaeon
CCGCCGCGGTCCGCGACGACTTCGGCGACGGCCAGCAGTGGACGCTCGAAGCCGGTGCGCTCGTCCTCGCGGACAAAGGCATCGCGGCGGTGGACGAACTCGACAAGATGGCCCCGGACGACCGCAGCGCGATGCACGAGGCGCTCGAACAGCAGAAGATATCCGTCTCGAAGGCGGGCATCAACGCCACGCTCAAGTCCCGGTGTTCGTTGCTGGGTGCGGCGAACCCCAAGTACGGCCGATTCGACCAGTACGAGCCCATCGGCGAGCAGATCGACCTCGAACCCGCGTTGATCTCGCGGTTCGATCTGATCTTCACCGTCACCGACCAGCCCGATCCCGAGGAGGACGAAAAGCTCGCCCAACATATTCTCCAGACCAACTACGCCGGCGAGTTGAACACCCAGCGCACGCAGCTCAATTCGCCCGACGTGACCCGCGAGGAGGTCGACTCGGTTACCGAGGAGGTCGCCCCCGAGATCGACGCCGAACTCCTCCGGAAATACATCGCCTACGCCCAGCAGAACTGCTATCCCCGGATGACCGACGGCGCACGCGAGGCGATCCAGGACTTCTACGTCGAGTTGCGTTCGAAGGGGGCCGACGAGGACGCCCCCGTCCCCGTCACCGCCCGCAAGCTCGAAGCGCTCGTCCGGCTCGCGGAGGCGAGCGCCCGAGTCCGGCTCTCGGATACCGTCGAACGCGAGGACGCCGACCGCGTCATCGAGATCGTGCGTTCGTGTCTCCAGGACATCGGCGTCGACCCCGAAACCGGCGAGTACGATGTCGACGTGATCGAAACCGGGCGCTCGAAGACCCAGCGGGATAGGGTAAAAGGTATCAAGGAGATCATCCGCGAACTCCAGGAGGAATACGACGGCGAGTCGGGCGCACCCCAGGAGAAGGTACTCGAACGGGCCGACGAAGCCGGTATCGAGGGGAGCAAGGCCAACCATGAGATCCAGAAGCTCCGCAACAAGGGCGAACTCTACTCGCCCGATCAGGATCATCTCCGGCTGGTCTAATCGCGGAAACCGGCGAACACGGTGGCACGATCACGATCCATACCGTACGCACGAACAGCATGCCGATAGCATCGACACGCTTGGGGCGACGAATCTCCCGATCTCACTTCGTTCGCTCACAAAACCCGTCGAGCGGGACCTCCGGCCCTACTGGACGGACCTGCGTTATGCAATGTGCATACCGAACTACGCCTCGAACCCGCTCTCGAAGACGAACGTACCGTCGCGTTGGACCGTTTCGCCGTCGACTTCGATACGGGAGTTCTCGGTCATATCGACGATCATATCGATGTGGACGGCGCTGTCGTTCGCCTCGTTTTCCTTGCCGACGCACTCGTCGTAGGCCATTCCGACCGCCATGTGGACGGTATCGCCCATCTTCTCGTCGAACAGCATGTTGTAGGTGAACCGGTCGATGTCGCGGTTCATGCCGATCCCGAGTTCGCCGAGCCGGCGCGCGCCCTCGTCGGTGTCCAACACCTCGGTCAGGAGGTCCTCGTTTTGGGCGGCGCTGTGCTCGACCACTTCGCCGCCCTCGAACTCCAGGTACACATCGGTGATCTCGCGGCCCTGATGGTAGAGGGGCTTGTCGAAGAGGACGGTGCCCTCGACGCTGTCAGGGACGGGTGCGGTGAAGACCTCGCCGCCTGGGAGATTGTTCTCGCCGTAATCGTTGATAGCGTGGTTGCCGCCGATCCGCATCGTCAGATCGGTGTCCTCACTCGAGACGATACGGACTTCGTCGGCTGGATCGAGGATCTCAACGAGCTGTTTCTGGTGTTCGCGCTGTTCGTCCCAATCCTTGTTGATCGCCTCCCAGACGAACCCCTCGTAAGCTTCGGTGCTCATGCCCGCAAGTTGGGCGTTCGCGTGCGCGGGAAACTGGGTGAGACACCACCGCTTCGAGAGGCGTTCCTCCCGGATCGGCTGCTGAGCCAGCGAGTAGGCGGCGGTCGTCTCGGGGTCGACGTCGCTCGTTTCGGCGACGTTTTCGTCGGCCCGAACACCGATGTGGACGTCGGTTTCCTCGACGAGCGCCCGCTCGTGGCTCGGCGTGTCGAACTCCCCGCTCGAACGCAGGAAGGCGCGTTTCGCGCGGGCGTCGGCGTTCACGAAGAGGGGGTTCGCGCCACGTTCGGCCAAGACCTCGTGGAGGGCTACCGCGAGGTCCTCGGCCACGGCGGGCGCGCTGATGATGACGTTGTCGCCCTCCTGAATATCGGTCGAGTGGTCGGCGATGACCTCGGCGTGCTCTTCGATGCGTGGATCCATACCGGAGGTCAGAAACGACCGCGCAAACCGCTTGCGGAATCGATTCGCCACCGCTTTGCCGCCCGACACGCAACCCGGAGTATGATCGATCTCCGCAGCGACACTGTGACGAAACCCGACGACCGCATGCGCGAGGCCGCCCGCGACGCCGAAGTGGGCGACGACGTGTATCGGGAGGACCCCACCGTCAACGAACTCGAATCCCGGGCCGCCGAGATCGTCGGGAAGGAGGCGGCGCTGTACGTGCCGACCGGCACGATGGGCAACCAGATCGCCGTCCGAACCCACACCGACCGCGGCCAGGAGGTGCTCGCCGAACGCGAGAGCCACGTCGTCAAATGGGAACTCGGCGGGATGGCCCAGCTGTCGGACCTCCAGGTCCGCACAATCGAGGGCAACGACCGCGGTGTCATCGCCCCCGAACAGGTGCGGGCCGAACACGTCGCGGAGGACCTCCACCGGCCCGGCACTGGCCTGCTCGCGCTCGAAAACACCCACAACAGCAAGGGCGGGGCCGCAATCGCGCCCGAGCGGATCGCGGAGACGGCCGGGGCCGCCCACGACCTCGGCGGACCGGTCCACCTCGACGGCGCGCGGGTGTTCAACGCCGCCGCCGCCCACGGCGTGCCCGCCGAGCGGATCGTCGAACCGGTCGATTCGGTTATGTTCTGTCTCTCGAAGGGACTGGGCGCACCCGTGGGGTCGATGCTCGCCGGATCGGAGGAGTTCATCGAGCGCGCCCGGCGCAACCGCAAGCTACTGGGCGGCGGGATGCGCCAGGCCGGTATCATCGCCGCGCCCGGGCTGGCGGCGCTCGAAAACCGCGACCGGCTGAGCGAGGACCACGAAAACGCCCGACGGATCGCGGCGGGGCTCGACGGGATCGGTGGCCTCGTCGCGCCCGAACCCGAGACGAACATCGTCCTCGTCGAAACCGGGGCGGCGGGCTACACTGCCGAGGAGTTCGTCGCGGCCTGCGAAACCGAGGGTGTCCGTGCGAGCGCGTTCGGCGATCACTTGGTCCGGTTTTGCACCCATTGGAACGTCGACGCCGATAACATCGAGGAGGCGGTCGAGGCGGTCGGGCGGGCGGTCTAGCGGCGACCACCCTCGAAGCCCTCCCGGAACCCCAGCAGGACCTTCCGGACGAAGAGATACGAGCCAAAGACGAACACGAGGAGGGTCCCAATGGCGATGAAATAGATAGGCCCGAGTTCGAAGAGCATATCGCGGCTAACTCGGGCCGAAGGAAAGAGGGTTTCGGCCATTTCCGACCCGGTTGTTAATTGGCCTGCAACTGCCGACACAACCACTTATGGACTCTCGCTCGAAAATGGGCCTGTCTATGGATCACGACACCTTCATCGGCGAGGTACAGAACCGCGCGGAACTGCCCTCGCGTGGGGCGGCGCTCAGCGCGACACGGGCGACCCTCCAGACCTTCGGCGACCGCCTCCAGGAGGGTCAGGTAACGAACCTCTCGTCGCAACTCCCCGACGAACTCGGTCGGTATCTCGAAGAACACGCCGACACCACCGAATCGTTCGACTTCAACGAGTTCATCGAGCGTGTCGCCGAACGCGACGAGAACCTCGGCGGCAGCGACGAGGACCTCTCGGCGGCGGCGCTTCACTCCCGTGCGGTGGTCGATGTCCTCGAAGACGCGATCACCGAGGGCCAGCTCGGCGACATCCAAGACCAGCTTCCCGACGAGTACGGCGACCTGTTCGAACTCGCACAGGCCGAGGAACATCCCGGCCAGGAATAGGCTGAGTTTCCCGTTTTTCCGTTCATTCCCGCGATGGGAGCGTGAACTCCTCGAAGACCGTTCCGTCGGGCTCGCGGAGCCGCCCGCGGACCGTTCCCGACTCGGCTTCGAGTTCGGCGTGACCGGGGCGGTTTCCGCGCGGGTCGGCATGACTGCCCGGGTTCAGGAGGAAGAGATCGTCGGCTCGAGTTACCGACGGCTGGTGGGAGTGGCCCGAAACGACCAGATCCGCGCCGCGTTCGCGCCCGAACATGGCCAGTCCCGTCCCCCCGCCGTCGCGGCGGTGGGTGAGCGCGATCCGTAGTCCCGCCCACTCGGCGGTGCGGGCCTCGGGCAGGCGCTCTCGCACCGCCGAATCATCGACGTTGCCGTAGACGGCATCGAGTCGAGCGGCCTCGTCATGGAATGCATCGAGAGCGGATTCGGTCGTGAAATCGCCGGCGTGGAGCGTGTGGTCGGCGGTCCGGACAGCTTCGAGGGTGCGATCCGAGAGCGCGTGGCCCGCGGTGCTGTGGGTGTCGGAGACGACGACGAGCATACCGGACGGACGGTCGCCACGGACCTGTACGTTTCCCTAACCCAAACGGTATTGCCCTGCGGGCGGTAGCCGGACCGATGGCAAGCGAGAGCGTCGGCGTGGTTCTGGCGGCGTTGGTGGCCAACGGGGCCATCGCGGGGCTGAAGTTCGGCGGCTTCCTGTTGACCGGCAGTCCCGCGATGCTGTCGGAGACGTATCACTCGATCTCGGATACGGGCAATCAGGTCTTCCTGTTGATCGGGATCGCCTATGGGAGACGCGAGCGCAGCCAGGAACACCCCTTCGGCTACGGCAAGGCCGAGTTCTTCTATAGCTTTCTGGTGAGCGTGTTGTTGTTCGGGATCGCAGGTTGGGAGAGCGCCAAAAACGGCTACGGGGCGATCACGGGCGACGAGACCCATGGGACCGAAGGGGCGATCCAGCTACTTGGAGCGACCATCCCGGGGGTGTACGTCAACTACGCGGTGTTGCTCGGGGCGATCTGCTTCGAGTCGTATGCCCTCCTGAAAGCACGCGCGGCGATGCGCGAGGAGATCGACGCCCGCGGCTGGAGTGGCTACCGCGAAGCGTTCAGAAAGACCAGCAACACGACGGTGCTGACGGCACTGACTGAAGACACGGTCGCGCTCGTCGGCCTCGGGCTGGCGCTTGGGGGGATTTTCCTCACCCGCGTCACCGGCAACCCCATTTATGACGGCACGGCGGCGCTCCTGATCGGGCTCGTACTGATGGGATTTGCGCTCGCGCTGGCCTGGGAGAACAAGCGATTGTTGATCGGCGAAAGCATCCAGCCCGAAAGCGAGCGCCGGCTCCGCGAGATCGTCGCGGGATGGGACGGCGTGACCGAAATAGAAGGGTTTCGAACCGTCTACTTCGGCCCGGAACACGTACTCGTCACCGCCGACATCGGGTTCGATTCCGATCTCGGCACCGACGGGATCGACGAACGGATCACCGCCATCGAGGCGGCGTTGCGCGAGGCAAACGAGGACGTACGAACGGTGTACATCGAACCCGAGATGGCCTGATCGCTCCCCGAGCGGGTGCTGGATTTTCTCGTCGCGGTCGCTGACCCTCGTAGCCGAACCCTTTTACCCGAACGCGAACGAATCACGGTCGTGGCGACGACCGACCCCTCGCGGTTTTTCCCCTACGATGTCCCTTACGAGAACCAGCGCGAGGCAATCGAGCGCATCGGCGGAGCGCTCGCGGATGGCCGGGACACTCTCTTCGAGGGGGCCTGTGGTACCGGCAAGACCCTCTCGGCGCTGGTACCCGCCCTGGCTCACGCCCGCGAGACCGACAAAACGGTCGTGATCACCACCAACGTCCACCAGCAGATGCGCCAGTTCGTCGAGGAGGCCCGCGCGATCACCCGCGAGGAGCCGATCCGGGCGGTCGTCTTCCGGGGGAAGGCCTCGATGTGTCACATCGACGCCGGCTACGAGGAGTGCCGGGTGCTCCGGGAGACGACCCGTGATATGGTCGAGGCCGAAAGCGACCACGCGGACCTCGAACGCCGCCAAGACGAGTTGCTCGATGCGAGCCAAGCGGGCGACGGGGAAGCGACCGAGGCGCGAGGCGTGGTTATGAACGAACTCGAATCGGTCGAAAGCGAGGTCGCCGAATTGCACGAGGAACCCACCTGTGAGCACTACTACAACAACCTCACCCGCGACACCGACGAATTCTACGAGTGGCTGTTTTCGGACGTGCGTACCCCCGACGAGGTCTACGAGTACGCCGACCACGAGGGGCTGTGTGGCTACGAACTCCTCAAAGAGGGCATGGAGGGCGTCGATCTGGCCGTGTGTAACTACCATCACCTGCTCGATCCGAACATCAGGGAGGCGTTCTTCCGATGGCTCGGTCGGGATCCCGAGGACGTGATCTGCGTCTTCGACGAGGCCCACAACATCGAGGACGCCGCCCGCGATCACGCCACCCGCACACTCACCGAGAACACCCTCGATAGCGCCCTCGAGGAGTGCGAGGACGCCGACGACCCCCGAAGCGAGGACGCCAAGGCCGTCCTCGGGGCATTCAAGCGAGCGCTTGTGGCGACCTACGAGGAGTCCCTCGGCTTCGGGGAGGCGGTCGATGAGACCTGGGAGGACGTGGCCATCGCAAACGAGGAGAGCCGCGATGATCTGACGCTTGCCTTTCTGAAAGAATACACCGGTCGTGGGATCGATCGGGATCTGGAGGGCGCACTCGAACTCGGTGAGAGGCTCGACCGGCGCTACGAAGAGGCCTATCGTAATGGCGAAACACAGGTACGGAAGGAATCTCAAACCCTGCAGGCGGCATCGTTCGTCGAATCGTGGCTCGACGACGGGACGGAACTCGGCCAGTACCCCGTCGTCTCGGTGCGCCGCGATAGCGGTACCGACGAGGTGTACGGCCGGGCAGAGCTGTACACCTGTATCCCCCGCGAGGTCGCAAGCGACCTGTTCGGGGAGGTGTACGCGAGCGTGCTGATGAGCGCCACCCTCCGGCCGTTCGACGTGCTCGAGGACGTGTTGGGGATCGAGGACCCGATGGAGATGGCCTACGGCCTCGAATTCCCCGAGGAGAACAGACGGACCTTCGCCGTCTCGACGCCCGCGCTGTTCGCAAGCGAGCGCGACGATCCCGACACGCAGGCGACGGTCGCGGGCGTCATCGAGGACGCGATCCACGCGACCCCCGGCAACGCCCTCGTCTTTTTCCCTAGCTACCGCGAGGCCGAGCGGTATCACGACCGGATCGAGGCCGGAGCCGAACGCTTCCTCGACGAACCCGGCACGCGCGCCGAGGAGCTCCGTCGGGAATTTACCGACGCCGAAAACGCCGCGCTGTTCACCTCGTTGTGGGGCACCCTCACCGAAGGGGTGAGCTTCGACGGCGACGACGCCCATACGGTGCTAGTAGTCGGGGTACCCTACCCACACCTCGACGAACGCGTGGACGCCATTCAGGACGCCTACGAGGCGGCCTACGGCACGGGCGACGGAACCGCGGGCTGGGAGTACGCCGTCGAGATCTCCACGATCCGCAAGACCCGCCAGGCGCTCGGGCGGGTGCTTCGCTCGCCCGAGGAAATCGGCGTGCGCGCGCTGATCGATACGCGCTACACCGAGGCCGCCGAACGGGAGATGGGCAAGTACGCCGTCCGCGGGGGGTTTCCGCCCGAGGAACGCGCCGAGTTGATCGATATCGACCCCGAGAACCTCCAGTTCGCCATGCTGAATTTCTACGGCGATCACGACGCCTACGATGAGGTTCCACGGCCTCGCTAAGCGGGAAGCGAGACGCGGCTGATGACTTCTTCGTGGGTGCCGTCCCAGAAAACGAGTTCCGAGACGGTCCACGCGACGGGGTCGATCTCGCGCTCGCGGAGCCGTCGAACCCGCTCGGGCGATCCACCTCGTGCGAGCGTGACGTGAGGCGTGTAGTTCTCGCCCTCGATGTCCTCGACGACCGAAAACTCCACACAGAGCCGGTCGTGAAGCCCGACCAATCCGGGACTTTCGATGGCGAGGTAGACGACGGGCCCGGGACCCCAGATGGGTTGCTCGAAGGTATCGATGCCGGTCGCACGGGTTTCGAACGCCGGCGCGCCCGAAAGGACGCGACGAACCTGTTCTTCGAGGCTGGCGTATTCCGCCGGCGTGTGCTCACCGAACCGTTTGAGGATGAGGGTGTGGCGCTCCCGGACCCGATCGAATTCGTAGAGATCGGGTTCGAGATCCGCGGCGAGGCGCTTGAGACGACCGGGAACCGGCACGTTGAGGCTGACGCGCACTACCGGTGTTCGACGTACCAAAGCAGGATAAGCACGACGATCAGCAGCCCGATCAGCGACCGACTGAACACCCCACCGACGACCCCGACGATGGCGTCGACGAGTTCGAGGATCAACAGTACGACAACCAGCACGAGAACGAGCCTCAGCAGGTCTTCGAGATCGAGTCGTCCGCCGATATTCATAATTCAGGTTAGAGATGATCGATAAAAAATTCTTCGCTACGGGTGCTGTCCCTTCGAAAGGGTTTAATACGGCAGATGTGCTATTTACCTCGCAATGAGGGGGTTCGTCCATGTCGACGCTCGCCGCGCCGCGAGCGGTGTCGCTCCTCGGCTCACGCCCCCGCGCCCGCGGCCCGTTACGCCGCGCCCGCGGCGACCGCGACCGGGCCTCTTTTAGGCCCACCACTATCCTCACCTCCGTTCCCTCGCTTTCACCGATCACCCAACTGCTCGTTTTCCCGATTAGTGGCGGCTCTCCGCGTATTTTGCATGATTAAAAAGGAAGAATTTATACCTCCGTAGTCAATGCATACGGACAAGATGAACCGCGTGGCACTCGCCTTTTCGGGCGGGCTGGATACGACCATCTGCGTACCGCTTCTCGAAGAGGAATACGGCTACGACGAGGTGATCGGCGTCACCGTCGATGTCGGTCAACCCGAAGCGGAGTTCGAGGAGGCCGCGGAAACCGCCGAAGCGCTCGGGCTCGAACATCGCGTCGTGGATGCGAAAGAAGCGTTCGCGGGGGCGTGTTTCGACGCCGTGAAGGCCAACGCGACCTATCAGGGATATCCGCTCGGCACCGCACTCGCCCGGCCGGTGATCGCGGAAGCGATCCTCGAAATCGCCGAGGAGGAGGACTGTGACGCGCTCGCACACGGTTCGACGGGCAAAGGCAACGACCAGCTCCGTTTCGAGGCGGTCTGGCGTGGCTCCAATCTGGACGTGGTCGCGCCAGTGCGCGAACTCGGGCTGACCCGCGAGTGGGAGATGGAGTACGCCGACGACCACGACCTGCCCGTCGAGGGCGGCAACGAGGGCGTTTGGTCCATCGACACCAACCTCTGGAGCCGGTCGGTCGAGGGCGGAAACCTGGAAGAGCCCGACTACGTGCCCCCCGAGGGAATCTACGAGTGGACCGACGAACCCTCGAATGAGACCGAACTTATCGACATCGAGTTCGAGGAGGGCGTCCCCGTAGCGATCGATGGTGAAGAAATGAACGGCGTCTCGCTGATCGAACACCTCAACGAGGTCGCAGGGACCCACGGCGTCGGACGCACCGATCTCATGGAGGACCGGATGCTCGGGCTCAAAGTCCGCGAGAACTACGAGCATCCCGCCGCGACCGTCCTCCTGAACGCCCACGAGGCCTTGGAGGATCTGGTACTCACCAAAGGCGAGCGATCATTCAAGGCCAGCGTCGATCAGGAGTGGGCCGAGACGGCCTACGAGGGACTGTTGTTCGCGCCGCTCGTGGGCGCACTCAACGGGTTCATCGACGCGACCCAGCGGAAGGTCACGGGAACGGTGACGATCAAGTTCGAGGGCGGGCAAGCCCGGCCGGTCGCCCGCGACAGCGAGTATGCCGTGTATTCGGCGAGCGCGGCCTCGTTCAACACCGAGACGGTCGGCGAGATCACACAGGACGACGCCACCGGCGTCGCCAAATACCACGGCCTGCAGGAACGGCTGGCCAACGCTGTCGCCGAGGGCGTCGAGGCGGAACGGCCCGCCGTGACCGACGGAGGCGACGGGGAGGACGGGTAGATGAGCGAGGAACCCACGACCGACGTGGTTCGCCGCGAGCGCTTCAGCGGCGGCCCCGCTCGCGGGTTCCTCTCGTCGATGGAAGCGGACGAACGCATCTTCGAGGCCGACCTCGCGGTGGATCGCGCCCACGTCGTGATGCTTGCCGAACAAGAAATCATCGACGACGAAGAGGCCGGCACGATCCTCGACGCGCTCGCCGAAGTCGAGGCGGCGGGCTACGACGCTCTGCCCGACGGCGAGGACGTTCACGCTGCCATCGAGACGGCGGTGATCGACCGGATCGGCGCGGTCGGGGGCAAGACCCACACCGCCCGCTCGCGCAATGACGAGGTGGCGACCTGCATCCGGTACCGGCTGCGCGAGGACGTTCTCGAAACGATGGAAGCGACCCTCGCGGCCCGGGAGGCACTGATCGAGGCTGCGAGCGAGCACACGGAAAACATAATGCCCGGCTACACCCACCTCCAGCCCGCCCAGCCGACGACGGTGGCTCACTGGCTGGCCTCCTACGAACAAGCGGTGGCACGCGACACCAAACGGCTGTTCGACGCCTACGACCGGATCGACCGCTGTCCGCTGGGGGCGGCGGCCTTTGCGGGCACGCCTTTCGATATCGACCGCGAGCGCGTCGCCGATCTGCTGGGATTCGCCGATCTCGTCGAGAACTCGATGGACGCGGTCTCGACGCGAGACTTCCTGATCGAGACGGTCGCGGCGCTCGCAACCCTGGCGACAACGCTGTCGGGACTGGCCGAGGACCTCGTGCTCCACTCGAATAAGGAATTGGTCGAACTCGCCGACGAGTACGCCTCGACCTCCTCAATCATGCCCCAGAAGAAAAACCCCGACACGCTCGAACTCGTCCGGGCGACCGCGGGCGACGCCGCCGCGAGACTGAATGGCTTGCTCGTGACGCTCAAGGGACTTCCCCGGGCGTACAACCGCGATCTCCAGCGGGCGACGCCACACGCCTGGGAGGCGATCGACGCCGTGTGTGAGGCGACCGACGTGGCCGCCGGCGCGATTGCGACCGCCGAGTGGGACGAGGAGGCCCTCGCCGCGGCGGCGACCGAGGGCTTTTCGACGGCGACCGGCGTGGCCGACGCGCTCGCCATGGGGGGACTCCCGTTCCGCACCGCCCACGAGCTGGTCGCCCACGCGAGCGAGGAGGGGAGTGATTACGACGCGCTCGACGGTGCTGCCCGCGACCTGCTCGGCGAGCCCCTCGAGGAGTTCGTTTCCCGCGAGGCCGTCGAGCAGGCGCTTGATCCCGAAGCGAGCGTCGGGAGCCGCGATTCGCGGGGAGGGCCCGCACCGAAAGCGGTCCGCGAGGGGCTCGAATCCGCATGGGCGGGGATCGACGCCGACCGGGAGGCAGTCAACGAGTTGGATAGCTCGCTCGACGATGCTACCGACGACTTGCTCGGGGAGGTGGGAACGTATGCCTGAGCGACCGCCGCCCCTTCGGGGGCATTTATACACCGATTATTATTGATGGTCGAAGTCGATTCGTGGTTTGACGGGCGATTCGCATGCTCAGCCGAAGGTATGGTAGTATTAATTTAATGATAATTTCGACGGGTTTAAGGGAGACGACGCGATAGGAGGGGATACAATGGCGAACGACGACACCATCACGGCGGAAGATCCGCTTACTGGCGAACAGATCGAGGTCCCAGCGGACGTCGAAACCGGCGAGATCATCGACAGCCCCGTCAGCGGGGCCGAGCTCGAAGTGGTCTCGACCGATCCCGTCGAACTCGAAGAGGCCCCCGAACTCGAAGAGGATTGGGGCGAGTGATGAGAGCGGCCGGCCTCGAACGGTTTACAGAGCGCACAACCACACACCAATGAACATAGGAATCCTCTACTCCCGGATCCGGAAAGACGAGAAGCTCCTGTTGAACGAACTCCGCGAGCGCGACCACGAGATCACCAAGATCGACGTGCGAAAACAGCAGTTCAACGTCAACGACCCGCCCGAAATCTTCGAGGGCGTCGACCTCGTGCTCGATCGGTGTCTCTCGACGAGCCGCAGCCTGTACATCACTCGGTTCTGTGAGAACTACGGGATCCCGGTCGTCAACGGTCCCGAAACCGCCGAAACCTGTGCGGACAAGGTGAAAAACAGCCTCGCGCTCGCGGGCGCGGACGTGCCGACGCCCGAAACCGACGTGGCCTTCACCACCGAGGCCGCCCTCGAAAGCATCGAGGAATTCGGCTATCCCTGTGTGTTGAAACCGGTGATGGGATCGTGGGGTCGGCTGATGGCCAAAATCGAGTCGCGGTCGGCCGCCGAGGCGATCCTCGAACACAAGGAAACCCTTGGCCACTACGAGCACAAGGTGTTCTACGTCCAGGAGTTCGTCGCCAAACCCGACCGGGACATCCGGGTGCTCGCCGCCGACGGCGAGCCCATCGCGGCGATGGCCCGTTCCTCCGAACACTGGCTGACCAACGCCGCCAAAGGTGCCGAAACCCGGGCGTTCGAACCCGACAAGGAGGCGCTGGAGCTGGTCGAACGCGCGAGCGATGCGGTCGGTGGCGGCCTGCTTGGCATCGACCTGATGGAAACCGAGGAAGGCTATACCGTCCACGAGGTCAACCACACCGTCGAGTTCAAGGCGCTCGACGGGGTGGTCGAACAGGACGTGCCCGCGGCGGTGGCCGACTGGCTCGAAACCCAGGTCCCGGTCGAGGTGACCGCCTGATGGCCGTTCGGGAAGCCGACGAACGGTCGGCGAAAACTGCCACTGCGACCGTCGTCGGCGGCAGCGGTTTTACGGGTGGTGAACTCCTGCGGTTGCTCGACGGCCACCCGAATTTCGAGATCACACAGGCGACCAGCCGCTCGTATGAAAACAAAACGGTGGGATCAGTCCACCCGAACCTCCGGGGCCGCGAACTCCGGTTTTCCGATCCTGCCGACCTCGAATCCGTCGACGTGCTTTTCGCGGCGACGCCCCACGGCGTCTCGATGGACCGCATCGACGCCTTCCGCGACGCCGCCGACACGGTCGTGGATCTCTCGGCGGATTTCCGGCTCAACAGTGAAGAACAGTACGAGGAGTGGTACGACGGCCACAGCGCGCCCGAATACCTCGACGAGTCGGTGTACGCCCTGCCGGAACTCACGCGCGAGGAGCTGCCAAGTGCCGAGTTGATCGCGGCGGGCGGTTGCAACGCCACCGCGACGATTCTGGGGCTCTACCCGCTGTTCGAGACCGGAATACTCGATGGAGACGAGCAGGCGGTTGTGGATGTGAAGGTCGGCTCCTCGGAGGGCGGCGCGGGCGGCGGCGAAGCGTTCTCCCATCCCGAACGGTCGGGGATCGTCCGGCCCTACGCGCCGACGGGCCACCGCCACGAAGCCGAGATCGAACAGGAACTCGGCCTCGATGTAAGCTTCACCGCTCACGCGGTGGACATGATCCGCGGTGCGAGCGCGACCTGTCACGTCTTTCCTGATGAACCCGTCTCGAAGCGGGATCTCTGGCAGGCGTATCGGGACAGCTACGCCGAGGAACCGTTCGTGCGGATCGCTTCAGGTGGGAGCGGCGTCTATCGCTACCCCGAAGCCAAAGCCGTGGCGGGAACCAACTACGCCGACGTGGGTTTCGAACTCGATCCCGGCAACCGGCGGCTGGTCGTTTTCTCGGCCATCGACAACATGATGAAGGGTTCGGCGGGTCAGGCGGTGCATGCCGCCAACGTCGCGCTGAGCTTCGAGGAGACCGCAGGGCTGGAATTTCAGGGACTGCATCCCGTGGGGGCCCCATGACAATCGTCGTCAAAATCGGCGGCGCTCGCGCGGTCGAACCCGAGGGTGCGCTCGCGGACATCGCCCACCTGTCTGCCGAAAATGAACGGGTGGTCGTCGTCCACGGTGGCTCAACCGCGGTCGACGAGTTGCTCGCGGATCTCGGCCGGGAACCGGAGTACGTCACCACGCCCGGCGGCGTCACGGGCCGGTTCACCGACGAGGAGACCATGGAGGCGTTCACGATGGCAATGGCCGGAAAGGTGAACACCGACCTCACGACGGCGCTGCGCGGCGAGGGCGTCGATGCGCTCGGCCTCTCGGGCGTCGATGGTGGCCTGTTGATGGGTCCGCACAAATCGGCGGTTCGGGTGATCGAGGACGGCAAAAAGAAGATCAAGCGCGGCGATCATTCCGGGAAGATCACCGATGTGAACAGCGATCTGCTGGAAACCCTGCTCGGCGAGGGCTACACGCCGGTCGTTTCGGTACCGATGCTCGCCGAGGACGGGGTGACGGTCAACGCCGACGCCGACCGCGCCGCCGCGGCGGTCGCGGGTGCCCTCGGGGCGTCGCTCGTCGTGCTGACCGACGTCGCGGGCGTCTACGAGGATCCCGCTGACGAGGCGACGCTGATCGAGAGCGTCGAGACGCCTGCCGACTTGGAACGGGTTGAAACGGCCGCGGAGGGATTCATGAGCAAAAAGGTGATGGCTGCGACGGAGGCACTTTCGGGTGGCGCACGCGAAGTGATCGTCACCGACGCGAACCGCGATGATCCCGTCCTCGCGGGGCTCGATGGGCACGGCACCCGGTTTGCGCCGGGCGCGCTCGCCGATAGTGAGGGGGTAGAGGCATGAGTTCAATCGCACGCTTTGCGCTCGATAGCCTCACGGCTTCCACCGGGGATCGAGATTCGACCGAATCTCGATCCCATCGGACGAGGTCCGATGGAGGTGTGCAGCCGTGAGCGGGTTCGTCTTCTCCGAGAAACCGATCACCATTGAGCGTGGCGATGGGCCATATCTCTACAGCGAGGACGACACGGAGTACCTCGATTTTGGCGCGAGCTACGCGGTCGCCCCAGTCGGACATTGCCATCCCCGCGTGGTCGAGGCGGCACGAAACCAACTGGATCGGCTGATGTTCGTCCAGGGATCGTATCCCAACAGCGCGCGCGACGACTGCTACGAGACGCTGGCGGCGATCGCGCCCGGCGACATCGACAACGTCTGGCTGTGTAATTCGGGCACGGAGGCCAACGAAGCCGCGCTGAAGTTCGCCCGGAGCGCGACCGGGCGGGAGAAGGTCGTCGCCACCCGCCGGGGGTTTCACGGCCGGACGATGGGATCGCTCGCGGCCACGTGGAAGGACAAGTACAAGGAACCGTTCGAGCCGCTCGCGGGGGGATTCGAGGCGGTGCCCTACGGCGAGGGCGAGGCGCTGGCCGAGGCGGTCGACGAGGAGACGGCGGCGGTGATCGTCGAACCCATCCAGGGCGAGGGCGGGATCAACCCCGCACCCGAGGGGTACCTCGAACGTGCCCGTGAGATCACCGAGGAAGCCGGCGCGGCGCTCGTGTTCGACGAGATACAGACCGGTCTCGGACGGACGGGCGAGTTCTGGGCCTGCGAGCACGAGGGGATCGTCCCTGACGTGTTGACGACAGCAAAGGGGCTCGCAAGCGGTCTCCCCCTCGGCGCGACCATCTGTGCGGACTGGATCGCCGAAAACGCCGGTCCGCACGGCTCGACGTTCAGCGGCAATCCCGTGGTCTGTGCGGCCGCCTCAGCCACGCTCGATACCCTCGTCGAGGAGGAACTGCCCGCACACGCCGCCGAGATCGGGGCGTATCTCCACGAGGAACTAGAGGCGGCCGACCTGCCCATCCGCGAGGTGCGCGGTTGGGGGTTGATGACCGGGATCGAGGTCAAGCGTGGCTCGAATCGGCTGTTGCGGGATCTCGCGCTGAACCACCGGATCCTCGCGCTGCCGGCGGGTCGGTCGGTGCTCAGGCTGTTGCCGCCACTCGTGATCGATGAGGAACACGTCGACCGGATCGTCGAGGCACTCGGGGACGCCCTGAGCGCGAGCGCGAAACGATGAGCGCGAGCATCGAGACGGACGCGGTCCGCGAGTTGCTGGTCGATCTGGTCTCCATCGATTCGCCCTCGGGCGAGGAAAGCGAGGCCGGCAACCGACTCGCGACGTTTTTCGAGACCCACGACCGCGAGGCGTTCATCGACGAGGTCGGCAACGTCCGTGCGCCCGGCGACGATCGCGTGCTGTTGACCTCACACATCGACACCGTCCCCGGTGAGATCCCCGTCAGAGTGGAAGAGGGGGTCCTCTGGGGACGAGGGAGCGTCGACGCGACCGGCCCGCTGGTGGCGATGGCGGTCGCGGCCGTCGAAACGGGGGTCAGTTTCGTCGGCGTGGTCGGCGAGGAGACCGACTCGCGGGGCGCGTGGCACCTGATAGAAGACCGCGATCCGCCGGAGGCGGTCGTCAACGGCGAACCCAGCGGCTGGAACGGGATCGCGCTGGGCTATCGGGGAATGCTCGCGGGCACCTACGTCGCCACCAGCGAATCGGGCCATACCTCCCGGCCCGAACCCAACGCCATCCAGCACGCGATTGGCTGGTGGAACCGGGTCGAAAACCGATTCGAGCCCAGCATGGACGAGGAGTGGGGCCCCGTGTTCGAACGCGTGACTACCAAGCCCGTCGCGGTCGAGGGTGGCACCGACGAGGACGGCCTCTCGGTGTCGGCGACGCTCGATGGGCAGTTCCGGGTGCCGCCCGCGATGACGGTCGATGAGGTCCGCGAAATCGCGGAGGGCCAACTCCACGCCGACGCGGACGCCGCGGGCACCGTCAATTGGGATCTGCCTATCCCCCCAGTGATGGAGAGTCCCCGGACGGATCTCGCCCGGGCGTTCCGGGTCGCCATCCGCGGGGCAGGCGGCGATCCCCGGTTGTTACGGAAAACCGGCACCAGCGACATGAACATCTACGCCTCGGCATGGGACTGCCCGATGGTCACCTACGGTCCGGGCGATTCGGAGCTGGATCACGCACCCGACGAACGGCTCGCACTCGATGAGTTCGACCGCTCGATTTCGGTACTCGAAGCGGTCGCCGAACGGATGGACCCATGACCCGTCATTTCCGCAATATCGACGATCTGGATACCGGAGAACTGGAGACGGTACTGGATCTGGCTGTCGAATACAAACGGGAACAGCGTGAGGGGCTCGATCACCCGGATCTCGAACGGAGCACGCTTGGAATGCTGTTTCAGAAACCAAGCACCCGTACCCGGGTGTCCTTCGAGACGGGGATGACCCAACTGGGTGGCCACGCGATCTTTCTCGGAGCAGAGGACATCCAACTGGGCCGCGGCGAACCGCTCAGAGACACCGCTCGGACCCTCTCGCGGTACGTCGATGCGGTCATGGCCCGGCTGTTCGAACACGAGGCTGTCGAGGAATTGGCTCGCCACGCCACGGTACCCATCATCAACGGCCTGACTGACGCCGCCCACCCCTGCCAGACGCTCGCGGATCTGCTGACGATCCGCGAAACGGTCGGCTTCGACGCGAGCGTCGCGTGGGTCGGCGACGCCAACAACGTCGCGCGGTCGTTCGCGCTCGGCTGTGCGCTCTGTGGAATCGACCTCAGCGTGGCGACGCCGCCCGAATACGGCCTCGACGAGGAGGTCCTAGGTCGTGCGGACGAACTCGGTTCGATGCCGGCGACCACTGACGACCCCGTCGAAGCCGTCGCCGGTACGGACGCCATCTACACCGACGTCTGGGTGAGCATGGGTCAGGAAGCCGAACGCGAGCGCCGCCTCGGGGCGTTCGAGGGGTTTCAGGTCAACGAGGATCTCCTCGACCACGCGCACGAGGCCCGCGTGATGCACTGTCTGCCCGCCCATCGCGGCGAGGAGATCACCGACGAGGTGATCGAGAGCGACCGGGCGATGGTCTTCGAACAGGCCGAAAACCGCCTGCACGCCCAGAAAGGGCTACTGGCGTGGCTACTCGCGTAGC
>CAYOFZ010000023.1:0-17946 GCA_964403315.1 uncultured Halobacteriales archaeon
AACGGCAATGCGAATATATCTATATATAAACAATTTTTGTTCGACAACGAAGAAGAGCGGGACGCCTTCGAACGCCTCGCCGCGGATTTCGAGAACAATACGTCCGATACCGAGCTCTCGGTGGCCGTTTTCGAGCGTCTCGCCGGTCGAGCGAGCAACGAAACCGGCCGGGAGATGGGCATCGAAAGCGTCACTCGGAACGCCTCCGCGACCGAGAGTACGGGCACGCTCGAACTCCAGTTCACGTGGACGAACTTCGCAAACACGACCGACGACCGCCTCGACGTCGGGGACGCCTTCGTCATCGACGGCCGGATGTGGCTTCCCTCGCTGTCGGCCGACCAGCGGTTGATCATCCGTGCTCCCGAGGGATACGCCGTCGAGAACGCCTCGACGTCGGTCACTAACGGCACGCTGATCTGGACGGGTCCACAGGACTTCGAGCGCAACGAACTGAACGCGACGCTGGTTGCAAGCGAAACCCAAAGCGACAACGAGGGCGTTTCGACGCTGACGGTCGGCCTCGGATTCGGGCTCGTGGTGGCGATTGCCCTCCTGCTCTATCTGGTCGTCCGGCGTGATGAGCCGATGGTCTTGCCTGATCGGACGACGGACACTCGTGGCTGGATGACGCCCATCGCCCCCGCCGGAAACGACCGGGGCGAGGGGTCGTCATCCTCACCGAACCCCGACCCACCGCCCGAGTCCGAAGCAACACCGGAACCCGAGTCGAACGGCCCCTTCGCGGGCGTTGATGAGGAGCTACTCTCGGACGAGGAACGGGTGATCCGACTGCTCGAAGCCCACGATGGCCGAATGAAACAGGCGACCATCGTCACCGAGACGGACTGGTCGAACGCGAAGGTCTCACAGTTGTTATCGGCGATGGCCGAGGAGGGGCAAATCGAGAAACTCCGCATTGGCCGGGAGAACCTCATCAGCCTCGCCGACGAGGATTGACCCCGTTCGGAAACGTTTACCACCCCCGCCACGGAAGGGTCGATCATGAAGGTTCTCGTGACCGTCGCGGAGGTGGCGACCGTCGAGGACGACTTCGAGATCGACAGCACCGATATCGACGAACAGTACCTCGAATACGATCTCAACGAGTGGGACGACTACGCCGTCGAGGAGGCCGTCCAGCTCGAAGAGGACGGTCCCGCCGACGAGGTCGTGGCCGTCACCATCGGTCCCGAGCGCAGCGAGGAAACCATCCGCATGGCGCTGGCGAAAGGTGTAGACCGAGCAGTACGGATCTGGGACGATGCCCTCGAAGGCGGGGTTCTCGACGTGGGCATGAAAACTCGGCTTCTCGAAGCCGTCATCGAAGAGGAAGATCCCGATCTGGTGCTTTCGGGCGTCCAGACGGGCGACGACATGTTCGGCGCGACCGGCGTGGCGCTCGCCGACGCCGCCGGTATCGAGTGGGCCGCCGTCGTCAACGACCTCGATCTCGATGGGGAGACCGCGAGCGTCCACCGCGAACTCGAAGGCGGGATCGTGGAACTCACCGATGTCGAGACCCCCGCCGTCCTCACCATTCAGACCGGGATCAACGAGCCCCGATACGCGAGCCTGCGGGGGATTCGCCAGGCCCAGCAAAAGGAGATCGCCCCGAAATCGCTCGATGACCTCGGGCTCGACGCGAGCGCGGTCGAAAGCGACCTCCGCGTGACCGAGATGTACGAACCCGAGGTCGAAAGCACTGCCACGATCTTCGAAGGTACGCCCGAGGAGACCGCCGGCCAGCTTGCCGAGGTGCTGCGCGAACGGGGGGTGGGCGCTCAATGACGGACGTTCTCGCAATCGCCGAGCACCGCCGCGGGTCGGTCCGGGACGCCAGCTACGAACTCGTCACGGCCGGCCGGAAACTCGCCGAGGGAGCCGGCGGCGACCTGCATCTCGCGGTGATCGGTGGGCAGGTCGAGGAGTTCGTCGACGCGCTCTCCCGTGAGGGCGTCGATGTCATCCACACCGTCGACGACGGCGAGGAGTTCAACCACGACGTGTACGCCCAGACCGTCGTCCAACTCGCCGACGAACTCGATCCGGGGGTCGTGCTCGTGCCGAACACCGTCAACGGCCTCGATTACGGCCCGGCGGTGGCCAACCGGCTGGATCGTCCGCTGGTGACCGACGTCATCGACGCGGCGTTCGACGGCAATGGGCTGGAAGCGACCCGCGAGATGTACGGCTCGAAAGTCGAGACGACCGTCGAGGTGGACGACGACCGCGTCGCGGTGATGATCCGCGGCGGCGAGTGGCCCGCCACCGAGGAGAGAGGCGATCCCGAGATCCGGGGGTTCGACCCTGATATCGACGAATCGGCTGTGCGCTCGACGGTGACGGGCTTCGAGGAGGTCGGTGGCGGCGACGTCGACATCGGCGAGGCCGAGGTGCTCGTCTCGGTCGGTCGGGGCATCGAGGAGGAGGAAAACATCGAACTCGTTGAGGAACTCGCCGATTCGCTGGACGCGACGCTGTCGGCTTCCCGTCCCATCGTCGACAGCGGCTGGCTGGAGAAAAACCGCCAGGTGGGCCAGTCGGGCAAGACCGTCACCCCCGAGGTCTACATCGCCATCGGCATCTCCGGCGCGGTCCAGCACGTCGCCGGCATGAAGGGTTCGGAGACGATCATCGCCATCAACACCGACCCGAACGCACCGATCTACGACATCGCGGACTACGGGATCGTCGGCGACCTGTTCGAGGTGGTTCCCGAGCTGATCGAGGAGTTCGAGTAGACCATTCTGTTTCGACCGCTCGCGGTCGAAACCTTCATGAGTGAACGTCCGGCGCGGCGTCGCCGCGCCAGTGTTTTTCGTCCACGTTTTTGCGCTGAGTGGTATGCGAAGCGTACCCGAGGTCGACGTAAATCAAAGATTTCCGGGATCTCGCAGGAGCTGAGCTCCGGCGGACTCGTCGGAGCGGCGAAGCCGCTCCGAGATGCGGAGACGGCTTTGCCGTCTCCTACCACGGAAAAAGGTGGGTGGGGATCGCCACGTACTTGCCCCGACCGCCCCGAAAGCCGGGTAATGGAGTATCTCGAACGCCGGCGGGCGCTGATCGACGAGCGGATGGAGGCGATAGTGGCCGGGATCGATTCCGACCAGCTCGCCGAGGAGGTCCGCCACACCGCGCTCTCGGGGGGCAAACGGGTGCGCCCGACGGTGACAGTGCTGGCCTGTGAAGCCGTCGGTGGCGACTCCGAGGAGGCCATCGAGTTCGGCGTCGGGATCGAACTCGTCCACAGCGCTTCACTGGTGATCGACGACATCATCGACCAATCGAGGATGCGCCGCGGGGTCGAAAGCGCCTGGACGGCCTTCGGATACGGCCCGGCAATCATCGACAGCGACGCCCAACTGGGCGAGGCGTTCGCACTATTTTCGGCCGACCCCCGCGCGATGCAGGCCGTCACCGAGGCGATGGTCGAACTCGGCGAGGGCGAGGCGACCGAACTCGTCGCACGACCGACGACCGAGGCCGAATACATGGAACTCGCCCGACGAAAAACGGGGGCGCTGTTCCGGGCGGCCGCCGAACTGGGGGCGATCGCCGCCGACGCCGACGGCGTCGCCGTCGAGGCCGTCGGCGAATACGCCGAACGAGTCGGAATTGCCTTCCAGATCCGCGACGACGTGCTCGATTCGACCGCCGAGCCTGCCGATCTCGGTAAACCCACGGGCCAGGATGACGGCATGAATCGACCCTCGCTGTTGCAGGTGACCGATCTCACCCCTGAGGAAGCAAATCAACGCGCACGCGAACAGTCCGACGCCGCGCTGGATGCGCTCTCGCGGATCGAGGTCGCCGATACTCAGGCCTACGAGTACCTCCGTGACCTCGCGGAGTTCGTGGTCATTCGTGAACGATGATCCGGGATTCGGCAGGCAGCACGGTTATCCGGCCCGATTCCGTAGGTTCCGGTGATGAGCCACTCCGCCCACACTCCCGAGACCGACAGCCCGCCCGACAGAAAGTCAGTGCTGTTCTGTCCGGCCTGTGGTCACGAGAGTCCTGTCGGTGGCGACTGGGTCGTTCGTGACCGCGCGACGAGCGTCGAGTATCGCTGTCCCGACTGCGACGAGCGGATCACCCGACGGGAGCGCGAAAACAACCGAAAGCGATCGCCGCTGACTCGCTCGTGGTCAGCGTGGATTCACGCGGCGACGGCGTGGCTGCGACCGCCGCGTCGCCTGATGGATGGTTAGGTCGGTTCCGCATGGCGCTCGAAGCGCGACTCCGCAATCGCAAAGACGAGCGTGCTCGCCAGTCCCAGCAGGGTTCCGGCCGTGAGCGCGACCGCCACATAGGGCAGTTCCCGATAGCCCAACACGAACGCACTCACGGCGTAGAGCACGACTGCAATCGAGATCACGTAGAAGGGTGCGTTGAGATACCGCCACTCGAACCGGTCGGCGAGGTATTCGTCGGTGATCTGGCCGAGACTCGACGTGATGCCGGCGGCGGCGAACCACTGGACCGCGCCGTAGACGAGCGCGGCGACGACTTCGACCCTGCTCATAGCCGTCCTCGCGCGGGCGGTTTCCAGGGCTTCGATCCCGCTGGTCCCGCCGATGAACATGAGTGCAGCGGCCACGACATAGGTGATGAGCGTCACCCGACCGGTGTACAGCAATCGTCTGGCGTGTTCGGCGTAGGCATCGACGGTTTCTTCAAGTCCGAGTCCACGAAAGAGGACGTACAGACCCAACAGTGCCGAGAGCACGCCGAGAACACTGCTCGGTAGCCCGAGCAGGTCGGTGATGGCGACGAGGGGATAGACCAGAAGGAGAATGCCGAGCGGAACCAGAATCGTCCCGCGGGTTTCGGGGTCGTTGAGTACCTGTTTGATCGTGTAGTACATCGATTCGAGGTCCTGGGCCTGTCGGACGATCACGCGCCGCACGCCGTCGATGGGCACCCGCGAGCGGATCACGGGGATGACGCTTTCGTCCTGTGCGCCGTCGGTGACGACGATTGCCGAGACCGACTCGCCCGTCGAGAGGCCGGCGAGCACCCGGTCGAGTTCGTCGCCGACCTCGCGGTTGGCGCTGACGTCGGTGTCCTCGTTACCGGTGATGACGGCGACCTCGACGGTTTCACCCTCGGTTTCGAGGCCGTCATGGAGGGAGAGTCCCTGAAATAGGACGTTGACATCGCTGTCCTCGGGGTCGGCGGTGGCCAACGAGACGGCGGCGGCCTCAACGGTCTCGCGGCCAACGACCGGCGTTTCGAAGCCGGTCTTGCGACCGACATCGTTGTCGAGATCGACACACAGCACCAACAGCATCGTGCACGACTACACAACGGGCGACTAAGGATTTTCGGGGTCGAGCGGCGTTTCGATAAGGTCGGTCAATCGACCGTGATCGAGATCTTCCCCCGGTGAGTGCCGCTTTGGACGTAGCGGTAGGCGTCGCGGGCCTCCTCGAAGGGGAAGGTCCGGTCGATCACTGGATGTAGCTCCGCGCTCGCCATCGCCTCAAGCATCCGCTCGAACGCGCCCCGGCTGCCGACGCTCACGCCGCGTACCGAAAGCGGCGTGTGGAGGATCGATTTGGGATCGACCGCGCCGGAAATGCCGGTAAGGACGCCGATGAGGTGGATTTCGCCGTCGGGTCCGGTGGCACGCAGCGACCGTTCAAGGGTGCCCTGACCGCCGATCTCGACGACGTGATCGACACCGGTCCCGTCGGTCATCTTCCGGATCGCCTCGCCCCAGTCGGGCGTGTTCTTGTAGTTCAGCGTCCGATCCGCACCCAGCTTTCGTGCGCGGTCGAGCTTCTCATCGCTTGAAGAGGTCACGATGGTCTCCGCGCCATGCATTGCAGCGAACTGGAGCGCGAACGTCGAAACGCCGCCCGTCCCCAGACAGAGCACGGTCTCGCCGGCGGTGAGATCGCCGTATTCGATCAGAGCCGTCCAGGCCGTGACCGCCGCACAGGTCAGCGAGCCCGCTTCCGCGAACGAGAGATAGTCGGGCACCGCCACGAGGCTCTCGGCGGGGTAGGTGATGTACTCGGCGAGCGTTCCGTCGATGCTGCCGCCGGGCGAGCGGCGGTTGTCCCCGGGTGTGAGCGGGCCGTCGATCCAGTCGGGGAAGAAGGTCGGTGCGATCCGGTCGCCCTCCTCGAAGCGCTCTACGTTCTCTCCGAGTTCAACGACCTCGCCGGCACCGTCCGACAGCGGCACCACCGGGAGGTCCAGACCGGGATAGGACCCCGAGGCGCTCGCGATGGCGATATCGCGGTAGTTGAGCGAGCACGCCTCCATTCGGACGAGCGCCTCGCCCGGTCCGGGCGTCGGGCGGTCGCGCTCGGTTTGGACTACTCCCTCGAAGTCGTCGTCGGTGTGTTGGATCTCGTAGGCTTTCATGGGTGAAACACCACTGGGGGACCTACGGACATCGGGATATATCCCCCGTCGGAAGGCTCCAAGTATTTCCGGAACTGACGGGGATCGGTCGGCTTTTGTGCGCGGACGGACTACTCCCGGTAAATGATCTCGAAGGGGTGCGAACAGTGTGCCAAGGGCGGCAAGATGGTGCTGTTCGTCTATGGCTACTGCGATCAACGCGACTGTTTTTACTGCCCGCTCGGCGAGAACCGCAAAAACGTCGATACCGTCTACGCGAACGAACGCCCCGTCGAGAACGACGAGGACGTGATCGAGGAGGCCCACCGGATGGACGCGCTCGGCACCTCGATCACCGGCGGGGAACCCCAAGAGGTTTTAGAGCGGACCTGTCGATACCTCTCGCTTCTGAAAGACGAGTTCGGCGAGGAGCACCACACCCACCTATACACTGGTATCACGGGCGGCCGGGAGAACATGCGCCGACTCAGCGAAGCGGGCCTCGACGAGATCCGGTTTCACCCGCCCTTCGAGCAGTGGGGCGACCTGCACGGCACCGAATGGGAGGAGATCCTGTATATCGCCCGCGAAGAGGGATTGACGCCGGCCTTCGAGATCCCCGGAATCCGCGCCGAGGAGGAGTTTCTGGAGTTCCTCAACGAAGGCGCGGCCGACTTCTGTAATATCAACCAGTTCGAGATGAGCGATGGCAACTACCGCCGGATGCAGGAACGCGGCTACGAACTCGAAGACGGCCACATGAGCGCGGTCGAGGGCTCGAAGGAGATCCTCGATGCGATGGGCGACCACGAGAAGGTGTATTTCTGTACGAGCGTGTTCAAGGACGCCGCCCAGCACCGCAACCGTCTCAAACGGATGGCCCGGACCATCCGCCGGGAGTTCGACGAGGTGACCGACGACGGCACGCTCGTCTATGGAAAAACGGGCGAACCCGCAGGACGTTTCGAGGAACTCGGCGTGCCCGAGGAGTTCTACACCGTCAAATCCGATCACATCGAAGTAGCGTGGTGGCTCCTCGAAGAGATGATCGAGGAGGACGATGTCGGTGATGGTGAAATCGTCGAGCAGTATCCGACCTACGACGGGACGGTGGTCGAGCGGACGCCGCTGGCGTAAGCGGTTTTTGATGCAGTTGTCCGCGAGCGCCGAAGGTGCTCGCGGTAGAGCAGACTGACCAACGGGAAGTCTACTCGCTTTTGATCCACCTTTTGCCAGCGAACGATAGTGAGTGAGTGCAGTAAAAGGTGGGTCGTAAGCGTTTAGACTGCCGATAAGGTATTCGCCCGTATGGCCGACTGCCCACTCGCGGACGAATGTCCGAGTTTCTCGGAGCGTATCACGGGCATGGGGTGTCAACACTACGGTGATCGCGGGGGTGCGGAGTGGTGCAATCACTACAACCAGCCGATCAAGGACCTCAAAGGACAGCCCGTCCAACCCGGTGAGGAGATCGTCGTCGATGTCACTGACATTCACGAAAGCGGGGCGGGCGTCGGTCGGACCGACGACGGGTTCATCGTGCTCGTCGATGGCATCCTCCCCGAGGCACGCGCCCGCGTGGAGATCACGACCGTCCGGTCGAACCACGCTCGCGCGACCGAGGTCGAGCGCTTGCCGACGGATGGGGATGACGAAGACATGAACCCGGAGGAAGCCGAAGCGACCGAAGAAACCGAGGGACCGGCCCGCGAGCGCCTCGGTAGCCGCGACAACTTCTGGGGCTCATAGGCGTGTCCGAACGACAGCTACTCTACGAACCGTCCCGCTAATGGGGATGAACCCGCCATGAGCGATTCGAGCGCCGACGACCTCGACCCGAAGACGCTCCTCGAACGGGTGGGCTTCGACCCGGGATCGAGCGTTTTGACCCACCGGCAGGCGGAAGTCCTCGCGTTGCGCGAACGCGACATTCCGCAGGCCGATATCGCTGCCACGCTCGGCACCTCCCGGGCGAACGTTTCGAGCATCGAGGCCAGCGCCCGAGCGAACGTCGAAAAGGCTCGTGAAACGGTCGCGTTCGCCGAGGCGCTCAAAGCCCCCGTCCGGGTCGAAGTCGAGGCCGGCACCGATCTCTACGAGGTGCCTTCGCGGGTGTACGCCGCCTGTGACGACGCCGACGTAAAGGTCAATCAGACCGCCCCCGAGCTGATGAAATCCGTCAGCGACGCCGCCGGCGACGCGATCAGCGGCCGCGAGGTCAGACGGGATCTGCTCGTCGGCGTCACGGCGGACGGAATCGTGCGGGTCCGACGCCCCCGGTTCGAGTGAAAACCGCCCGCAAACGGGGACGGCGGCACTACCAGGTTTCGATGGTGCCGCTGTGGAGGTCCTCGACACAGCCCTCACAGTCGGGGTGGTCGGCCTCGTAACAGGCGGGTCGTTGCTCGCTATCGAGGTCCACTGCGCGTTTTTCGGCGTAGCGTCGACAGACGATCCGTGCTCGGTCGATTCCGCTGGGCGGGATCTCTTCGCGTACCGAATCCCGGCCCTCCCGGTAAGTGTTGCGGGCCTGTTCGTACTGTCGGCCTGCTGCGCGGAGTTTCGTCCGCAAAAACCGGTTTACCCGCCGCCGATCAACCATGTCCACGCTACGCGACCGGCACACAAAGACTCGTCGCCGGCCTTCAGCATCCGGGAAATTTCACTTTCACCACGCTCGCGGAACTTTTTATACCATCGGGCACCAAGGGATGTATGTCTCCCGTTGAAAACGAAGTGGAGACAGAGAATCCATGACAGACCTGCGACAACACGCGGAACGGATAGCGGACCAGTTCTCGGAGCATCTCGATATCGATCCCGACGAAGTCGAGGGCCGGCTCGAAACGCTCGTGAGCGAATACAAGATCCCCGTCGAGGAGGCGCGCCGCAGCGTCACGAACCACTACCTCGACGAGGCGGGCCTCGACCGCAACGACCTCGGTGGCGGTGGCAACCGTGAAGTACAGCTCGCGGAGATCGATGCCGACAGCGAGTGGGTCGACCTGACGGTGAAAGTCGTCGACCTGTGGGACCCCGGTCACGAATCCATCGGACAGGTCGGTTTGCTCGGCGACGAAAGCGGCACTATCCGATTCGTCGCCTTCGAGACCTCGGACCTGCCCGAACTCGACGAAGGTGGGGTCTACCGCCTGGAAAACGTCGTCACCGACGAGTACCAGGGCCAGTACTCGGTCAAACTCAACCGGACGACGACGATCACGGAACTCGACGAGGACCTCGATGTCGGCGACGACGCCGTCGAAGTCGAGGGTGCGCTCGTCGACATCCAGTCCGGATCGGGCCTGATCAAGCGCTGTCCCGAGGACGGCTGTACCCGCGTGCTCCAGAACGGCCGGTGTTCGGAACACGGCGACGTGGACGGTGAGTTCGACCTGCGGATCAAGGGCGTCCTCGACGACGGCCACGACGTACAGGAAGTGGTCTTCGATCAGGACGCGACCGAATCGGTCGCCGGCATCACCCTCGATGAGGCCAAACAGATGGCGATGGACGCGCTCGATACGACGGTCGTCGCCGACGAGATCCGCACGACGACGCTGGGCCGGTACTATCGGATCGAGGGGCCGACCTTCGGTCGGTACGTGTTGGCCGATACGGTCGAGGAACTCGGCGGGCCAGCCGATGCAGAAGAGGTCCTGATCAAAGCGAGGTCGATCTAAATGAGCCAGACACCAACCCGCGAACTCGCCCACCGGGCGTTCGCCAGCGAGTTCAACGACGGCGGTTACACGTTCAAAGAAAGCGACGACGAACGCGCGCCGCTGTACCTGCTGTTGCCGACGGGCGCACGCGCAAACCGCGTGTTCGCGGTCGGCACGCTCACCGAAAAGGAGGACGTCGGCGAGGATTCGGAGTACTGGCGGGGTCGAGTAGTCGATCCGACGGGGACGTTTTTCGTCTACGCCGGCCAGTACCAGCCCGAGGCCGCGAGCGTCCTCCGGGAGATCGAAGCGCCCGCGTACGTCGCCGTCGTCGGCAAACCCCGGACCTACGAAACCGACGACGGGTCGATCAACGTCTCGGTCCGGCCCGAATCGATCACCGAGGTCGACGCCGAAACCCGGGATCGCTGGGTCGTCGAGACCGCTCGGCGCACCATCGACCGCATCGAGGCGTTCGACGCTGCTACCAACGAGTATGCTGCCATGGCCGGCGAGGAGTACAACCTCCCGGTCGAGAACTACCGACAGACGGTGCTGACGGCACTCGAAAGCCTCGACGAGACCGAAGAGAGCGCCGAAGTGACGGCGTAATCGACCAGCGTTTTTCGACCACCGACCGACTCCGGAGCGGCGATGCCGGTCGGGATGCGGATCGGTCCACGTCTGACAAACCGTTAAGTCGATCCGATGCCCACCACAACCAAATGGGCAACAAGAACAAGACGATCTCGTTTCGCGTCAACGAGGATGCCTTCGAGACCCTCCGTGAGATCGCCGAGGAACGCGATATCTCGCTGTCGGCGGTGTTCCGCGATTACGTCGACATGCTGGTTGCCCACGACGGACAGGTCCAGGTCGTTCCCGAACACGAACTCGACGGCGAGGAAACCGACGACTTCCCGCCAAAGATCGAAGTACCCAAGAGCTTCGTCCGGGAACACGAACGCCTCGAACTCGAAGCCGAACACCTCCGCGAACAACTCGACGAGCACAAACGATACATCACGAAACTCAACAAGCGGATCGAGGCAAGCGACAACGAGGAAGGGATCGACGAGGTCGTTCACCTCGAAGAACTCGATCACGAAAACGACGAGACCGAAGATTCCTACCGACTGAGTTAACCGGCGAGGTCGCGTCGCCGCCGATCCGCGTGTTCTTCCGCCTCGGCGTCGCCCTCTACCCCAGCGAGGGACTCGATGGCTTCGAGGGTGCGTACCGAATCATCCAGAAACGAGAGGATATCCCCCGAGTAGGCGTATACCATGTAGTCGTCGCTCATCACGTCGACGATGGCCTCGGGGCCGAGCCCCTCAGCGCGGAGTTCCAGCAGGTACTGGATGAACTTCCGCTCGGGATGGCCACAGTAGGGGTTGTCCTGACAGTCACAATCGAGGAAGTCCTCCGCGAAATCGAGCACGCGCTCCTGTGTGGCGTCGTCGAGTTTCTCCAAGCCTTTACCTTGGAAAAGCAGATCCAGCGTCGCCCCCTTGAATGCACCCTTCGGAATGTTCGTATCGAGCTGTGAGGAGAGCTGGCGGTGGTTTTTGACGTAGATCTTGTCGGTAATGGCCACAACTGCGATAGTCCGGCGGGGCGAAAAAGCGTTCCGGAGCCGTAACGTATTTCAGCCATAGAGCGTGTACGAACGAGCGTGTCCGGGTTGGGGTAGTGGACTATCCTTCAGCCTTGTGGAGGCTGAGACGCGGGTTCAATTCTCGCACCTGGACCTTTTCCGAACGATACCTCGTGAGCGTGTGCTTTCGTCGGAAAGCACCGAGAACGAATGTCCAAGTGAGGATAAGTCCAAATTCAGATATTTATTCATCGTCAAGTGGGTTTCCAAATTGGTTTCCATAATCTTTCAATATTGCAACAGGATCCAGAAGAAGGCAGAATAGAGCAAATAATAAGAGCCCAAAAACAATAATAGTGCCAATCTTGTCGATGATTTTGACTTTGAATAACACTCTTATTAATAGGTAACTTCTTGCTGCCATCGCAGAGGCGGCTGCCATAACCATTCCGAACAGAATGACCACGACCGCATTCTGTTCCTCCTCATCGTCGGCTCGGCTTCGACAGTAAACCGAGTGACGACGAGAAGAACAGAAGTCATTAATATGAAAATTTCGAGGATCTTCAGCAAGATTGAGTTCAATTCTGGCATTTATATTCAATATATCCTGATATAGGTTTTATTATTTCTATTATTTGAAATATATTATATATCAGAATAAGATTCTCCAGAGTTAAATCCCCTGTTCATGAAGACAGGAAAGCTAACCGGCTTCCGGGTGTATCACACGAAGGATCAGCATGCCCATCAACGCCACCGTCTACCGTGGACCGCATGATATGCAGGTCGAGGAGATCGATGATCCGGAGTTAGAGGGTCCAAACGACGCAATACTGGATATTACGACGACCGCCATCTGCGGATCGGACCTCCACATGTACGAGGGCCGAACCCCGATGGACGAGGGACGGGTGTTCGGCCATGAGATCATGGGGATCATCGAGGAGGTCGGCGAGGGCGTCGAGACGCTGGAGCCGGGCGACCGCGTCGTCTTGCCGTTCAATATCGCGTGTGGGTTCTGTCGGAACTGTGAGGCGGGCTACACCGCCTACTGTCTGAACGTCGCCCCGACGCCCGGCGGCGTCTACGGCTACGCGATGATGGGCGATTACCAAGGCGGGCAAGCCGAGAAAGTGCGTGTCCCCTATGCGGATTTCAACGCCTTGAAACTGCCCGAGGGCGACCAACACGAGGAGGACTTCATCATGCTTGCGGACGTGTTCCCAACGGGCTGGCACGGCACGGAACTCGCGGATCTCCAGCCCGGTGAATCGGTCGCCGTTTACGGGGCGGGCCCCGTCGGATTGATGGCCGCCTACAGCGCGAAACTCAAGGGAGCCTCCGAAATCTACGTCGTCGACCGCGTGCAAAGCCGGCTCGAATTAGCCGAAGAACACTGCGACGCCGTCACGGTGAACTTCGAGGAGGAAGACCCCGTCGAGCGGATCACCGAGGAACACGGCCGCGCCGTGGACAAAGGCGTCGACGCGGTGGGTTACCAGGCAATCGACGGAGGCAGACACGGCGACAGCGCCTACGATCCCGAACGCGAGAACCCCTCACAGGTCATCAACGACCTCATCAGCACGGTACGGGAGACCGGAAAGATCGGCGTCATCGGCGTGTACTTCTCCGCGGACCCCAACGCACCCGATCACGTCGAGAATCCAGGTCGTCTAGACATCGATTTCGGACCGCTTTTCGAGATGGGAAAGGACGTCGGTACCGGCCAGGCCGATGTCAAACGCTACGACCGGCGGTTGCGCGACATGATTATCAACGACCGCGCCGAACCCGGATTTCTCGTTTCACACGTCGAACCCTTGGAGAACGCTCCCGAGATGTACGAACGATTCGACCAGCGCGAGGAAGGTGTCACGAAGGTATTGCTGAAGCCGTAGTCACCGGTAATCGGGTTTCGTTCGCTTCGCCGGATGAAATCGGGCCGAAAACGAGTTATTCCGAGGGATCGTTACCGCGCTGGAACAGGTAGGTCATCTCCCACAGCGCCGACTCGACGTCCTCGTCTTCTGCGGCGTTTTCGAGTTGGCGGTACAGCGAATCGGAGACGCTGATTTCGGGCATCATCAGTTCGTACAGCCGCGAGCCACAAGAAGTTACCGTGATTCGAAACCGAGTAAATTTTCGTCAGTCAGCGTTCCGGAGAGGGATCACGGTCCGGTTCGCGTTCGTCGGCCGCGCGTTTGGCCGTTTCGATAGAGCCACTCGACTGGATAACGTTGAGCGCGGTCATCAGATCCGTCCGGGAGATCAGTCCGACGAGGCCGTCGGTGTTGTCGATGACCAGCAGGCGGCCGATCCCGTTTCCTTGCATCGCGTTGAGCGCGTCCATCGCCTCCTCGTCGGGACCGATGGTCTCCAGTTCGGTCGACATCACGTCCCCGACCGTGTAGGCATCCCGTTCGATTTGATCGACGCCGCGGGCATCCGAGAGGGTAACGACGCCGACGAGTCGGCCGTCGTCCATCACCGGATAACCGGTGTGGCGCTCGGAGAACATCCGTTCGAGCAGTTGAGCAATCGAGGTATCGGATGAGACGGCGTCGATCTCCTCGCTGGGGGTCATGATGTCGCTGACGGTTACGCCCTCGAAGGCCGCGGACATCACCGTCTGCTGGGCCTCACTGGAGGCGGCGATATAAATGAAAAACGCGATCCCGATGAGGACGATGTTGATCTGGAGGAGACCGATCAGTCCCATGAGCAGGGCGAAGAACTTCCCGACCTCGGCGGCGAGTTGGGTTGCCCGCGCGAAGGGGCGATTGCGCGCGAGCAATGCCCGGAGCACCCGACCGCCGTCCATCGGAAACGCCGGAATCATGTTAAAGCCCGCGAGCGCGACGTTCAACAGCGCGAGGTAGGCAAAGACGAAGACCGCGCCGTCGAAACTGGGGGGAACGGCGAGCACCAGCAAGTACGATGCGATCCCGATACCGACGCTGACGATGGGGCCGGCGACCGCGATGGTGAATTCTTGTTTCCAGTCCTCGGGCTGGTCGGTGAGTCGGGCGAGTCCGCCGAAGATCCACAGCGTGATCGAATCGATGGGGTAGCCATACCGGATCGACACCAGTGAGTGGCCGAGTTCGTGTAACACGACCCCGACGAACAGCCCGATGGCGGCGATGGAACCGAGCACCCAGGGTCGAGAGCCCACAGTCAGCGATTCGACCGCGAGGTTCGTCCCGAACACGGTGTTGAGCGGATCGACCAGCACGCCGATCTGCGTGCCGATCAGCCACGCGAAGATCGGGAGGATCAACAGAAACGAGACGTCCAGCTTGATCGGAATCCCGAAAAGCGAGCCGACCCGGAAACTCCTGAACATCACCGAATCCTACGGGAGCGAGACGCTTAAAAGCCAGTTCGAAAACGACGGGCGGATCGGAACTCGAACACTGAAATACCCGGGACTCGTAGGTTCATCCGTGTCGCAACAGCGCCAGCGGGTCGGAACGCTCTTTCTCCACGAGACCGGCGACGACTACCTCGTGGTCGCCGCCCGGGACGGAAACCGGCTGTTCCGGGCCGTCCTCGATCTCAAGGAGACCAGCGCCGGCCCGCGTCCCGGTCGGTTCCGTATCAAGCGCGACTCCCAACAGGAGCCCCGCAGCCCCGACGAATTCGTCGAACTCGCCCGCGGGGCGGATCGCATCCGGATCTCCGAGCAGACCTCCCCCGAGGGCCGCGAGGAACTGCGGGCGATGCTTTCGGGCTACCAGCTCGACGCGAAAGCCGTCCGTACCTGTCGGTACTGTGCTTCCGCGGGCCGATACTCGCCGATCACCGCCGAGACGGCCATCGAAACCGACCGCGAGTACATCTGTCCGGACTGTGCGATGGGGGAACTCGAACGTGAACTCTCGTACACGGGTGGGGTAAGCGGCGCGGCCGAACAGCGCCTGAAGGACCTGCTTTTGGAGGTACAGGACCTCGACCGGATCACGAACCTGCTTGGGGGCGAACTCGACCCCGAACTGACGAAGTTCGACGAGATCAGCGCCACGGCCGAGGAGATCGATCCCGTCGCCGTGGATTCGCTGGATCTCCACCCGGACCTACAGAAACTGCTCGAAGCGCGGTTCGAGGAACTCCTCCCAGTTCAGAGCCTCTCGGTTGAGGAGGGTCTATTCGAAGGACAGGATCAACTCGTCGTGAGCGCGACCGCGACGGGGAAAACCCTCATCGGCGAGATGGCCGGCATCGACCGCGTCCTGCGTGGCGAGGGCAAGACCCTGTTTCTCGTTCCGCTCGTAGCGCTCGCAAACCAGAAACACGAGGATTTCGCGGACGAATACGGCGATCTGGTCGATGTGACCCTCCGAGTGGGCGCGAGCCGGGTGCGCGACGATGGCAACCAGTTCGACCCCGGGGCGGACGTGATCGTCGGCACTTACGAGGGGATCGATCACGCCCTGCGAACCGGCCGCGATCTGGGCGACATCGGCACCGTTGTCATCGACGAGGTCCACACCCTCAAGGAAGGCGAACGCGGTCACCGTCTCGACGGACTGATCGCCCGGTTGAAGGACTACTGCGAGCAGCGCCGACAGACCCGCGAGGAGTATGGCGGTGCTCAGTGGCTGTATCTTTCAGCGACCGTCGGCAACCCGGGTTGGCTCGCCGACCGGCTCGGCGCGCGCCTCGTCGAATTCGAGGAACGGCCCGTTCCCATCGAACGCCACCTCACCTTCGCCGACGGCCAGGAAAAACCCCGAACCGAGAACCGGCTGGTCAAACGGGAGTTCGACCAGAAGTCCTCGAAGGGGTATCGCGGCCAGACCATCGTCTTCACGAACTCCCGGCGGCGGTGTCACGAGATCAGCCGCAAGCTCGACTACGATTCCGCACCCTATCACGCCGGCCTCGATCACGGGCGTCGCAAGAAGGTCGAACGGATGTTCGCCGATCAGGACCTCTCGGCGGTGGTGACGACAGCTGCCCTGGCAGCGGGGGTCGATTTCCCGGCCTCGCAGGTGATCTTCGACTCGCTCGCCATGGGCATCGAGTGGCTCTCGGTCCAGGAGTTCCACCAGATGCTCGGGCGGGCGGGCCGGCCCGACTATCACGACCGCGGAAAGGTCTACCTACTGATCGAACCTGACTGCACCTACCACAGCAGCCTGGAACGCACCGAAGACGAGGTCGCCTTCACGCTGCTGAAAGACGAGATGGAGCCCGTCCGGACGATGTACGACGAATCCGCCGCGGTTGAGGAGACCCTCGCAAATATCACCGTCGGCGGTAAGCGCGCGAAGGCGCTCAACGACCGGATGATCGGCGAGATACCGACAACCCATGCGGTCGGCAAACTGCTCGAATACGGCTTCATCGACGGGTTCGAGCCGACGCCACTGGGGCGGGCCGTGACGACACACTTCCTCGTGCCCGACGATGCGTTCCGGATCCTCGATGGGGTCCGCAAGGACCGCGACCCCCTCGAAATCGTCGCCGAACTCGAGCTCATCGACGACGAACTATAACACGACGGGCACGAACGCGACTCCGAGATAAGCGAGCACCACGACGAGGATCGCACCGGGGATCCCGCCGATAGCGACGATCAACAGAACGATGGGCGTGATCTCGACGCCAAACCCGAACACCGCGGCGAGAACGAGCGCGAACAAGCCGCCGACTGCGTTGGCGATGAGTGGCGTGATAGCGTTGATCACCCGATATCCGCCGAGAAGCAAGACAATCGCTACGAGAACGACCCCGAGTTCGACGGTCGTGACCATAGTAGGACGAAACGGGAGGGAAGTAAATACTTCGTGATCGGGAAGCGAAACGCTTTCATCACTGGATAACAAATCCCGAACCCGGGACCGTGGGGTAGCTTGGTATCCTTGCGGCCTTGGGTGCCGTTGACCGCGGTTCAAATCCGCGCGGTCCCATTGTTCTGGTGTGAGCGACAAGACCGATGAATCCCGACCGACCCGGGTATATAACGAGCGCAGCAAACGAAACGAGAGGCCCATTACCCTCGGACCCGGAGCGGGAAGTATGGCAACTGCGGGCGTCCAACGGCGGGTGAAGGATCGACCACTGGCCGCAACGTTGTTTTTGAGTGTGCTCGGCTACACGCTGGTCATCGCCACTTTTGCCGGAATCGCTCCGATATATCCCGATATCGGCGAGACAGGCGTCGGCCTGCTCTCGGACGCGATTGCCATCGTGAACTCGGTTGCGACGATCTCGCTCGCGCTCGGCTGGTACTGGATCAGGCGCGACGAAGTCGACAAACACCGCAATGCCATGATGCTTTCCTTTGGACTCATCATGTTGTTCCTATTGCTG
>CAYOFZ010000024.1:0-17893 GCA_964403315.1 uncultured Halobacteriales archaeon
GCGAGCCCCGCCTCTACGAGACCGACCCCTCCGGGACGCCCTACGAGTGGAAGGCCCTCGCCGTCGGGGCGGATCGCGGCGACATCCGGGAGTACTTAGAAGAGAACTACGACCCCGAAGCCGACCTCGACGGCGGAATCCAGCTCGCGCTCGAGGCGCTGGCCTCCGTCAACGACGGGGCGCTCTCGCCGGAAGGTATCGGCATGGCAACGATCGACGTGGAAAGCGAAGTCTTCGGCGAACTCACGGACGACGAGAAGGAATCCTACCTCGAGGAGTTCGAACTGCTCGAGACCGAGGACGACGAGGACGAGACCGAGGAGTAAACGGCGGTACCCTTCTTCTCACCACAAACACCTTTGAGGGACCCCCCGGTAGGGGGTGGTATGATATCGCTCGACGAGGCGGTGACGGCGCGCCTCGAGTCCCACGGCGAACGCTTCGAGGTGCTCGTCGACCCCGACGCCGCGCTGGCGATCAAGCGCGGCGAGTTCGAGGGCGACCTCGAGGACGTGATCGCCGCCGAGGACGTCTTTGAGAACGCCTCCCGCGGGGATCGCCCCGCCGAAAGCGACCTCGAAACCGTCTTCGATACGACCGATCCCATGGAGATCATCCCTGAGGTCATTCGACAAGGAGAGATCCAGATCACCGCCGAGCAGCGCCGCGAGATGCAGGAGCGCAAACGCCGCCAGCTCATCAACCGCATCGCGCGCAACGCGGTTAATCCCCAGATGGATAACGCGCCCCATCCGCCGGATCGGATCGAGTCCGCGCTCGAAGAGACGGATTTCCGGGTCGATCCGATGGAACCCGTCGATGCTCAGGTCGACGACGCGCTCGACGCGCTCAGACCCGTGATCCCGATCCGCTTCGACGAGGTGGTCGTCGCGGTACAGCTCCCCGCCGAACACGCCGGCAGCGCACAGGCACAGATCCGCCAGTTCGGCGATCTCCAGCAAGAGGAGTGGCAAAACGACGGCTCGTGGGTCGGCGTACTCGAATTCCCGGCGGGGATGCAAAACGACTTTTACGATCTGGTGGCCGAACAGACCGAAGGGACCGGCGAAACTCAGGTCATTAAGGACGAGGACGAGCTGAGCACGCGCTAACCAGGCCCGGGTTCGTTGAGGTTCGATCCTCCATCCTCGTGCTCGGCGGGGGATTGAAGTCGATACCGCACCTACGGGCGAATATGCGCCAGCGAGGCGACACAACCGAGGTGGCGGGCCGGCGCGGCTAACGTCGTCGGCATCGACATCAGCGGTCGCCACGAGGAAGCCGGCGAGTACCTGATGGTAGCGGCCGCGGTCGCCGCGAGCGTCGATTCGAACCGGCTCCGGAGCGTCAAAGGCATGGGGTTTTCGACTAGCCCCCGGGATCCGACCCTCGAAAACGTCCTCTCGATTTCGGCGGAAGCCGTCGCAGCCCTGTCGAACCCACCCTCGGGACCGGTCGTCGCCGAGCGCGGCGAGTTCTACGAGGAGCCCGCCATGACGGTCGATCCCTCCTTCGATCCCGAGTTCAAATACGTCGAGAGCATCGCCGAACGCAAAACCGTCGAGGTCGCCCACCACGCCGCCTACGCTGTGCGCGAACTCCTGCTATGAAAACGGTCATCGCCAAACGAATAGACGACGGCGTCGCGGACACGGGCGAAATCCGCGATCTCGCCCGGGCCGCCGGCCACACCGTCGTCGACGAGATCACACAGACACGCACCGAGGACCCCGCCTACCACTTCGGCGAGGGGAAAATCGAGCAACTGGCCGACCGAGTCGTCCGGACCGACGCCGATGCGGTGGTCTTCGACAACCGGTTGGGTCCGTATCAGACCTACAATATCGGCCAGACGCTTCCCGAGGACATCGAGGTGATCGACCGCTTCACGTTGATCCTCGACATCTTCGGCCAGCGAGCACAAACGAGGAAGGCCCAGCTACAGGTCGAACTCGCCGAACTCCGGTACGAACTCCCGCGGGCGGAGGCGAAAACCAGCCTCGCCAAACGCGACGAACACCCCGGGTTCATGGGTCTCGGCGAGTACGACGAATCCCGCGAGCAGGACATCAAATCCCGGATCAGCCGGATCAGGGACGAACTCGAAGGCATCTCCCAGACCGAACGACACCGCCGTGAGGAACGCCGCGAGTCGGGCTTTGATCTCGTGGCGCTGGCGGGTTACACCAACGCCGGGAAATCGACGCTACTCAGACGACTCGCCGCCGATCTCGCCATCGACGAGAACGCACAGCGCCATCCCGATCTGGATACGACCGCCGAATCCGAAAACCGGCTGTTCACCACGCTCGGCACCACCACCCGGCGGGCCGAGATGCAACGCGATGTCCTCCTGACCGACACGGTCGGCTTCATCAGCGACCTGCCCCACTGGCTGGTCGAGTCGTTCGAATCGACGTTCGACGAGGTCTACCGTGCGGATCTGGTCCTGCTGGTCGTCGATGCAAGCGAACCAATCGAGGAGATCCGCGAGAAACTCGTCACCTGCCACGACACCCTCTACGAGCGAAACGAGGCTCCCATCGTCACCGTTCTCAACAAGGTCGATGAGGTGAGCGGGGCCGAACTCGACGAGAAACGCGAGGCGCTGTCGGCACTCGCGCCTGATCCAGTCGCGGTCAGCGGCAGAGAAGGGTTGAACGTTGGGACCCTCAAAGAGCGGATCGCCGACGAACTCCCGTCGCTGGAGGAGGAACGGCTCGTGCTCCCGATGGACGACGAGACGATGAGCCTCGTCTCGTGGTTGCACGACAACGCGCAAGTCGATGACGTAACCTACGACGCCGAGCAGGTTCTCGTGGAGTTTTCGGCCCGGCCCTCGGTGGTCGAGCAATCCCGGGCGAAAGCGGGCGATTTGGCGGTACCGGAGTCGGCCTGAAATCCCTTGATAGTCGCTCGAATCGCTCGTCGACACGTCGTTCCGCCCATAACAGTTATCTCCTCCCATCGCCTCCCGGTCGGTAATGAACCACGGAGATGGGCGGGGTGGAACACGGGAACTGGTATCGCGCTCGGTGCCGGTCTCGGCGTCGCTTTCGGCTACGGGTTGGACAACCTCACGCTCGGACTGGCGATTGGCATGGCTATCGGCGTCGCCCTCGGTGCTGCGTTCGAGGACGAGGAATGATCCGACTCAGCGTTAGCGACCAAGGCGGAGCCCCCTTCCTTACCGAGCAAGGGCCTCCGACCAACAGTCGGGAGCCCGACGCGAATAGGGAGGGGAGGAGCGACACGTCCCACCACGGTCGCCGAGACAACGGCTGGCTGTATGCTTATTGTCTGAGGCCACGTCTCTCTCCAGTGATACCCCCGCACACGCCGTGGGTATCACGGGCCACAGTAGCCCGGCCCCAAATGGTGGGGACGTTGACCCCGACGGTCGTTCGGTACAAGCGGGAAACGACCTTTGCCGCTTGCCGACACGTGACGGCGAGTCCCACAGCAAAGTCGTTCGAAAGACGCGAAGCGTCTTTTGTGATGTCGTCAGAACTCGAAGAGTTCTGACTGCTAACCAGACCCTTCGTTACTGGGAATGACGAGAGAGCGAAGCTCTCTCGACCCACCCCTCCCAGAACGAGCGGAGGAGGGGCGGTTACACGTTGATGCTCGGGATCGCGCCGCCGTCGATGCGATAGGTCGATCCAGTGACATACGAGGCCGCGTCGCTCGCAAGGAACGCCACGACCGAGGCGACCTCCTCGGGTTCGGCGATCCGGTCGAAACTGATCGACGGCTTCTCCTCTTCGAGGAACACTTGTTCGGCCTCTTCCGTGGAGATGCCGCGTTCTTCGGCGATATCCTCCAACATTCCCTCGACCAGCGGCGTGCGGGTCGTCGGCGGCGCAACGGCGTTGATGAGAAATCCCTCCTCGGCGTAGGCCCGCGAGAGGTTCTTGGTGAGGTTGATCATGCCGGCTTTCGCGGCGTTGTACTGGGGCATCTTGTCATGGGGCATCAACCCCGCATCCGAGGCGACGTTGACGATCCGGCCCCAGTCGTCCTCGCGGAGGTACGGCAGGGCCTCTTTGGTCACCGACATGGTCGAGATAAGCGAGGTCTCGATGACGGTCTCCCACTCCTCCCGGGGAACGTTTTCGAGTTTCTCGAAGCTGCCCGTCGTTCCGACGTTGTTCACGAGGATGTCGACGGTGCCGAAGGCGTCGACGGTTTCCCCGATCAGGTTCTCGACGTCCGCGTCATCGGTCACGTCCGCCTGTACCGTCAGCACGTCTTCGGAACCGATCTCGTCGGCAGCGGTGGCGAGTTCGTCCTCATCGCGGGCACAGATTGCGACGTGTGCGCCCTCCTCGGCCAGCGACGCGGCGATTGCCTTCCCGATGCCTTTGCTCCCGCCAGTCACGAGTGCGGTCCTGTCGTCGATTCCGAGATCCATATCCGATGTTTGCCCGGCAATTAGTTAGGAATGACGGTAAACGAACCCGAAACCGACGACTCACTCCAACGGGCGTTTCTCCTTTTCTACCACCCGCACGTTCTCGATCCGGGTGTCGGGATACTGTCCATCGTCGTCCTTCTCGGCGGCTTTTACCATGTCCCAGACGACGTTCAGGCCGGTCGTCACCCCTTCGAGGGCTTCCATCTCACAGCCCGTCTTGCCAGTCGTCTCGACGGCAACGTTTAGTTCGACCCGCTTATCTCCGACCTCGAACGTCGTATCGACGTTCGTGATCGGGATCCCGTGGCACATCGGGATCGTCTCCCAAGTGTGTTTGACCGCCTGAATCGTGCCTACGCGGGCGGTGGCGAGCACGTCACCCTTCTCGATCCCGTTTTCGCGGATCGCTTCGACCGTCGATCCCTGTAATCCGATCTCACCGGCGGCGACCGCCCGCCGGGCGGTGTCGGGCTTCCCGCCCACGTCGACCATCCGAGCCTCGCCTGATTCGCCAGTATGGGTGAGGTCGTCGTCGCTCATCGCTCCCCCCAGATCGCTCCCGGTAGCTCATCAAGCAGGTCCGAAGCCAGCAGGCCGCCCCCGTGATCGAGGCGTTCGGCCGCCCGGGCGTTCGCATAGGAGGCGGCTGCGGCGGCATCGAGCGGATCGCACTCTTTCATGAACGCGGCGGTGACGCCCGCGAGCGTGTCGCCGGTTCCGCCGACGGTCATCCCCGGGGTGCCCGCCGTCGAGATCCGGGTGCGTTCGCCGTCCGTGATCACGTCCGCGTCCGATTTCGCCATGACGACGTGCCCGAGGTCGGCGGCGAAGGCTTCGATCTCGTCGGTTCCCGCTTCGATGTCGTCGAGTTCGGGTCCGCCCATCCCCGCGAGTTCCCGCCGGTTGGGCGTACAGACCAGCGTCGCGTCCGTCTCAACGTCAGGAACGATTTCGAGGGCGTCCGCATCGACCACCATCGGCCCCTCGAACTCCTCTAAGAAGATCCGTGCGGCTTCGAGCGTTTCGTCGGCGGTTCCGAGGCCGGGTCCGAGCACGACGACGTCGTCGTACTCCGTGGCGGTGTCGATCAGATCTTCAACCTCGTCAGGCGTGAGGCGATCGCTCCCGTAGGCCTGCATGATCAGATCCTCGGCATAGCCCGCGAGCACGTCGCTGATCGAGGCGGGGCAGGCCAGAAAAGAGAGGTCCGCGCCCGCCCGCAGTGCCGCCTGCGCCGAGAGGGCGGGCGCACCCGTATAGGGGCCACCCCCGATGACGAACACCCGCGCCTCCGCCGCGTTCGGGTCGGGCGCGCCGAATTCGAGGTCGCCGGGGCCGACGAACCGCTCGGCGGCGTGGGGAATCCCGATATCCGCGACGGTCACCTCACAATCGAGGGCGGCGAGGCCCGGCTTGGTGTCGTGAAACGTCACCACGCGGTCGGCTGAGACGGCCGGATCGGGCACCTCGCCGGTGTCGGCGTCGATCCCGGACGGGGCATCGACCGCGACGACGGTCGCGTCGTGATCATTGATCGCGCGGGCGGCGGTCGCCTCGGGCTCGCGGAGGTCGCCGCTGATACCGGTGCCGAGCATCGCATCGACGATCACCTCACAATCGGGCAGATCGAGGGTCGCCGAATCTGTGACGATCTCGGTGTCGTATTCGGCGGTTTCGAGCGCCTTCCAGTTCTCACGGGCGATGTCGGTTGAGATGGTTTCGGGTTTGCCGAGCAGATGGACCGACACGTCATACTCGTTCAAAAATCGGGCGGCGACGAATGCGTCCCCGCCGTTGTTGCCTCGGCCCGCGATGATGGCGACCGAATCACCCTCGTTCGCGTGCTCGCGGACCGCTCGGGCGACGGCGTTGCCGCTCGATTCCATCAACTGCTTGCGGGGCACCCCCAGTGCCGCCGCGTTGGCATCGACCGCGGCCATCCGGTCGGTCGTGATCATGCCCGAGGGTTCGATTGCCCGGTGGGTTAAGCTTGCGACGGGCCGACGCCCTCAACGGGGTCGGGATCCAACCCCGCATGTGAACGTCTTCTGGCTCGCCGAGGATCCCCGCGAGGCCGCCCGGTATCACTGCGACCAGCACATCAACAAGATGCTGCTTGAAGCCGCTCAACTGCTCTGTACCGCCGCCAGCGAACACGGCCACGACGCGGAGTTCCTCTATCGGTCCACTCACACCGACCACCTGCTGGCCGAGTGGGCTGCCGAGTCACGCGCGAACTGGGATCGGCTCTACGAGTTCGCCCGCGCGCTGAACGAGGAGTTCATGGAGCGCTACGACCACGACGAACCACACGCGAGCTGGGAAACGCTCGACCGGATCGACCGCGACGCACTTTCGATTCCCGAGGACGGCGAAACCGAACGCCCCCAGTGTATGCCCGACGAGTACAGGCGACCGGGTGATCCCGTCGGGGCCTACCGGACCTACTACGCGAACGACAAGGGCGACTGGGCCGAGTGGAACCACCCTCCGAACCCGATTGGCTCGACGACTACCGGATCGACGCCGAGGTCTGACTATCGCTTGACTTCGAAGCCCTCCTCGTCCTCAGGGTCTTCGTACTCGACCTCCACGTCCTCGACGCTGGCGGCGGAGCTACCCTCGTGACACCATTCGACCATTTCCGAGACGGCGTCCTCGGGGCCCTCGAAGACTGCCTCGACGCGGCCGTCGTCCCTGTTTGTCACCCAGCCGTCGACGCCCTTCTCGCGGGCGGTGTCCTGGGTGGTCGAGCGGTAGTAAACGCCCTGTACGGTTCCCGAGACGAACACGTGTGCGCGGGTTCGATCCGTCATGGAGGGGGGTTCTCGGGCCAGTCCGATAACCCTAACCCTGGCTGTATCGCCACGCGCTAACCCGGCGTTTGATCCCGCTGGCCCACTTGGTGAGGTCCTCGGAGGTGTTGTGGACGAGCGTGAGATACCATGGCGTTCGCCAGTAAAACGACTCGACCTCGAAGGGAACACCGTTGGGATGAGTTTCGCTTTCGTACCGTCGCAGGAATTCGCGGGTCATTTCGACACCGATTTCGGGGTGACACTCCCTCGCCCGGTAGTGTTTGTAGGGGTGGGTGAGCCAGGAGGGTTCCCAGTGGGCGTAGACTTCGATGTGGTCGTCGACGTTGTGCAGGATGACGTGGAGTTGCTTGTCGGCGAGCGGCGATTCGCGCCAGGCCCACGATCCGTTCGAAACGTTGCCGTCGACCCGGACCTTCAGCGAGGAGACGAGGTTGCGCTTGAATCCTGCCGCCGCGAGGAGGTTTTCGAACTCGGACTCGGTGAGATCGACGGTGCCGACGTACTCCTCTTCGGTGTTGCTGGTCATCGCGTATCCGCCGAACGTCCAGTCGAAAACCCGGTGAAGCGGCGGCTTTACGTATCGCCGCACTGTGTTGTACATGTCCTGTGGCGCGCTCATTGGCGGACAGTAGGTAGACAGTACCTATACGCTTTGCACTCTCAGACCGAGGCCGTCCCCGCCCCCGTCCGGAGGTGATGGAAGAGATACGTCTGGGCGTAGCCCGCGTATTCCCCGCCCAGGCGCTCGCGGATCGCCCGCGAGGTCGCCGCGTAGGAGCCCCGATCACAGTCGGGATAGTGTTCCTCGATGGCCGAGTGGATCCACGTGTCCAGTGGAACGGCTTCGAGATAGCCAAGCGAGAACAACAGCACACAGTCGGCGACTTTCGGGCCGACGCCGACGAAGCGGGTGAGCGCCTCGCGGGCCTCTTCATAGGGTAATCCCGCGGTGTCAGCGGGATCGTCGCCGCTGGCGACCATCTCAGCGGTTTCTTTCACATAGGAGGCGCGATAGCCGAGCGAACATTCGCGCAACTCCTCGATGCTCGCCCCTGCCAACTGCTCGGGGGTCGGAAAGGCGTGGTAGGGTTCGCCCTCGACGGTCAGGGTGTCCCCGAACTCCCGGGCGAGCGCGATCTGCATGCCGTGGATCCGGCCGACACGCATCTGTGTCGAACAGATAAACGAGATCAGGCACGGAAACGGGGGATCCCCGACGATCCGCATCCCGCGGTTGGCGGCATAGGCTTCCTCGATCAGGGGGTCCCTGGGTATCGCGGCCATGATCGCATCGAGATCGTCGTCGAGCCGGAGCAGGCGGCGCAGATAGGCCACCGCGTCGGTCGTTGCCTCCCATTCGAGAGCGTCGTCGCTTTGCCGAACCCGGATGACCTCGCCCTTTCCCGGCGATGTCGGGAAGCCAGCCGAACGGAGTTCGGCGCTGTCGATGACCGTGTGATACCAGCCCTCTCCGACGTTTTCGTACATTCGGCCGTCTTCGCGCTGCCAGCGATACGACTGGCCGCTTTCGAGGGTCAGCCCTAGATCCACCCCACCCGGACACGTCTCTATCGGGATCGCGCCACGTTCCATCGGCGTGCGCTCGGGGGTGGGTCCGTTTGTGGGTTTCGATACCGAGACGATAGCGAGGCAACATTCATACTGCTGGATCATGATGGTCCCGACAACCATGGATTGCAGAGTTGTCGTCGAAGCCGCTATTCCGGTGTACGACGTCTCCTCGTCCGACGAGGCCGTACGCATCGCCATCTCGAAAACCGGCGAGATGCTCAATCCCGATCTCAACTACGTCGAGATCGAGATGGGCGAACGCACCTCCCCTAGCGGTGAGGAACTCGAGCCCGCCTTTATCGTCGCCGATGAGGCGTTGGTCGCGCTCGAACTCGAAATGACGGTGTTCAACGTCGAACGCGAGGAACACGCCGCTCGGATCGCGCGCAAGGAGATCGGCCAGCGCCTCGAAAACATCCCGCTCGAAGTCCTCGAAGTCGAAATCCTCGAAACCAACGAGGAAGACGAAGAGGACGAGGAAAGCGAAGCCGAGGACGAAACCGGAAGCGAAACCGAGGGGGCAGAATCCGCCGGCTCGGACTCCGGCGACGATGTCCTTCCCGAGTTCGACGATCTCCTCGAATCGTCGAACGGGGACGACCGAAACGATACCGAGCGCTGATCGAGCCAGTCGTATAACAGTATCAACGGGAGAGAGGAGCGTACCTATTGCTGGTCGATACGTGTGACCGGGGAGAAGTGCGGGTCTCAGTCAGCCTGCGCGGTGACCGTTTCCTGCGATTCGGCTTCGGCTTCGACTTCGGCGTCGATATCGTCGGTGATGCCCGAGGCAAGCGCGAAGACGGCCTCTTTGTGCTCGGTTTTCGATTTGTGAATGGATGTCGGTCGTGCGCCGAACGACTCGTATTCGCTGAGGTCGAGCGACCCAATGTTCTGCTCGTAGTGGTTGGATACCTCTGCCAGCAGGCCATGAAGGTGGATGAGCTCCTGCTTTTTCATGAGCACTCGGGGCTTACAGTTGCAGAGTTATATTAGTATCCTGAGTTCGGTTAACATATTTCTGAGAACTGATACATATATAGCGACGGGGTCGTCTCGGTAGCCGGGGGCTACTTGACCGGATCAGTCCGCGGGCTCGGCACTGGCTGCGCCCGCCGCCGGGTTCGTCTCGTCGGCCTGCAGCAGTTCCTTGTAGCGATTGCGAATGGTGACTTCGCTGATGTTTGCGACCTCGCTGACCTCGGCCTGCGTGACCTTCTCGTTTGTGAGCAGCGCCGCCGCATATACCGCCGCCGCCGCGAGGCCAACCGGGCTCTTCCCGGAGTGGATGCCCGACTTCTTGGCGTTCGAGAGCAGCTCGCGGGCGTGGTGTTCGGATTCGTCCGAGAGATCGAGATCCGACGCGAACCGCGGGACGTAGCTCTCGGGATCGGCGGGCTGGACCTCCAAACCCAGCTCCCGGACGACGTAGCGGTAGGTCCGTGTCAGCTCCATGCGGTCGATCCGCGAGACCCCTCCGATCTCGTCGAGGCTACGCGGGGTACCCGCTTGCCGGGCGGCGGCGTACAGCGCGGCAGTGGCGACGCCCTCGATGGATCGGCCCGGCAACAGGTCCTCTTCGAGCGCGCGCCGGTAGATGACCGACGCGGTTTCGCGGACGTTGTCCGGGAGACCGATGGCGCTCGCCATCCGGTCGATCTCGCCGAGGGCCTGCTTGAGGTTGCGTTCCTTGGAGTTGCGCGTCCGGAAGCGCTCGTTCCAGGTGCGCAGGCGCTGCATCTTCTGGCGCTGGCGATTACTCAGGGAGTTGCCGTAGGCGTCTTTGTCCTGCCAGCCGATGTTGGTCGAGAGGCCCTTGTCGTGCATCATGTTGGTCGTCGGGGCCCCGACCCGGGATTTCTCGTCGCGTTCCTTGGACTCGAAGGCACGCCACTCGGGCCCGCGGTCGATCTCGTCTTCCTCGACGACGAGCCCACAGTCGGCACAGATCGTCTCGCCGTGCTCGGAGTCGGTCTCCAAGCGACCGCCACACTCGGGACAGGTGAGTTCCGATTCGTCGGTTTGCTCTTCTTCGGTGGTTGACTCGTCAGTGCGAGTTCGCTGTCGTGCGTTTGTCATGATGGGTGAATCGTAACCGCGAGAGTGCGCTCCGGCGGGAGATCCCGAAAAAGAACTACCGGAGGACTCGTTGCTTCCTAACGTAGTGTAACACCGAAACCTACTTAAATGTTTCGTCCAAACTAAGGTGATCGATCATCAACGACGGACGCCAGCGGGCAAAAACGAGAGAATGGGCAGCTATTCGACGATGAACTGGCTCGCAGTGTCGAGGACTTCTTGGCGGCCCTGGGCTTCATCGAAGGAGTTCGGGAAGCCGATCTCGCCGCCGAGCACCCGCAGAAACGAGGCGTGGCGCGCTTCAACACTGTGGATGCTGAGCGCCGGCGGGATCAGCTCTGCGTTCTGGATGTTCGGTGCCGCGCCGGCGTAGGCGGCGACGCCGGTGTCTTCGAGCTGTGCACCGAACGTGAGGAACTCATCGGGATCCTCGACGGCGGTGCCGAAGTCGAATTCGGGTTTTTCGACCGGATCGCCACCGAGGTCCTCGATGATCTAGCCGAGCACTTCGGCGTGGGTCCGTTCGTGCTCCCGGATCACCTGTAGGTCGTCGTACACCCGAGTGCGGATCGCCGGGCCGAAGTCTTCGAGCGTGTCGGTGAGATTCGAACAATCGATGTTGTCCAGTCCTCGCTGGTAGAACTCGGTCCGCGAGCTGGTTCGCGTTGCGGGGCCGTTCGTCGAGTGCGCGCAGGAGCCGAACGCGGTTCGGGCCCCCGCGCGTGCCGGTGAGCACGTACCAGAGAACGACCTCCATTACCGATCACGTCACCGGCCCGGTACGTAAGCGCATCGACACCGCTCAGACCGTAAAGAGATGCCCTTCCTCGGGTACGTCCAGCACCCCGAGGCGCGCTCCGGCGTCAAGCCAGCCGTGGCCGTAGGAAAACGACGCCAGCGCGTCTATCCGATTTCCCTGCTCGCGGAAGTGTCTGCCGTCTTCGAGGTACGACCGGGCCATTTCGAGGCACTCGTCGGCGGCCTCAGCCAGCGGTGTTTCGTCCGGGGCGGCCGGCTCGGCGGCCACCAATGCTTCGGCGAGCAACTGTTCGTAACGGTCGGTTTTCTCGTCGAGATCCGCAGTCATAGAAACCGATGGGCCGAACGGGCCCTAAGGACTTCGGTCGGGCTTCGTCGCCGCTGTCGGCATCGGTATCGTGAAGGGCACAAAGTAAGTATCGTGGGCACATAATACCTACACATGAGTGATCAGCCACGGGTCGAGATCTACACCAAGACCGACTGCCCGTACTGTGAGAACGCAAAGGACCTGTTCGACGCGAAAGGCGTCGAATACGAGGAGTACAACGTTTCCGAAGACGAAGAACTGTTCGAGGAAATGGTCGAACGCGCCGACGGCCGCAAGACCGCCCCCGAGGTGTTCATCGACGACGAACTCATCGGCGGGTGGGACGAGACGAGCGCGCTCGACGAGACGGGCGAGCTCGACGAGAAGCTGGGCATCGAAAACGAACCCGGCGAGGCCCATCGTCAGCTGATCGTCGCCGGCAGCGGTATCGCCGGCCTGACGGCGGCGATCTACGCCGCCCGGTCGAACAACGATCCCCTCGTGATAGAGGGCACCGAACCCGGCGGTCAGCTTACCCTCACGACCGACGTCGCCAACTACCCGGGCTTTCCCGAGGGGATCGGCGGAGCCGAGCTGATCAACAACATGAAAGAACAGGCCGAGCGGTTCGGGGCCGATATCGTCAACGGCGTCATCGAGGACGTTGACGCCTCCTCGCGGCCCTACCGCGTTGAGATGAAAAGCGGCGACGTGTTCACCGCCGACGCGTTCATCGCCGCCAGCGGCGCGAGCGCCCGAACCTTGGGCGTTCCGGGCGAAGACGAGATGATGGGTTACGGCGTCTCGACGTGTGCGACCTGTGATGGAGCCTTCTTCCGGGGCGAGGAGATGGTCGTCGTCGGCGGGGGCGACGCCGCCATGGAGGAGGCGACCTTCCTCACGAAGTTCGCCTCGAAGGTGTATCTCGTCCACCGCCGCGAGGAGTTCCGCGCCGAGGACTACTGGGTCGACCGGATCATGGACGAGGTCGAGGAAGGTAACGTCGAGATCCTGAAAAACACCGAGGTCACGGAGATCAACGGAACCCAGGAGGAAGGCGTCGAGGACGTGACCCTCGTTACCCACCCCACGGGTCATCCCAAAGAAAAACTCGACGACCCCGAGACCGAGGAGTCCACCCTCGACGTGGGTGCGTTCTTCGTCGCCATCGGCCACACGCCCAACACCGAGTACTTAGAGGACACGGGCGTCGAAATGGACGACGCGGGCTATCTCAAGACCCGCGGCGGCACGGGTGGCGGTCAGACCAAGACCGACGTGCCGGGGATCTTCGGCGCGGGCGATGTCGTCGATTACCACTACCAGCAGGCGGTCACCGCCGGCGGCATGGGCTGTAAGGCCGCCATCGACGCCGACGACTACCTCGAAACCCTCGAACGCGAGGAGGCAAGCACCGCTAGCGAGCCCGTCATGGCCGAATCCGACGACTGACGACCATCTCGAAAATCACACGTAGTCTAATCGTCCTCCATCACGGTGACCGATTCGGACGTGGAGCCCTCGATTCGGAGCCCCGCCTCGTCGCGCGAGGTGTGAACACGCTGTGGGAACGGAATCGTGATCCCTTCCCGCTCGAAGGCGTCTTTGACCGCTTCGATGGCGTCGGTCCGGGCCTGCCACTTGCGTCGCATCGTCGGATCGCCGATCCACACCCGTAGTTCGAGGACGACCGCCGAATCGCCGAACCGTCGGGCGACGACCTGCGGATCGGGGGCGTTTTTGATCGAGTCTAGAGCCTCCACCGCGTCAACGATGATCTCGCGTGCTCGTCGGATGTCGGTTTCGTAGTCGACGCCGATCTCGACGTCTACCCGCAGTTGATCGTTCCGGGAGAGATTGGTGAGTTGACTGCTCGTGATCTGGTCGTTCGGGATCAAGACGTGTTTGTCGTCGAAGGTCTGAACTTTCGTATTAAAGATCGTCACATCCTTTACGATCCCGGTACTGTCATTGACCTCGATCCAGTCCCCGACCCGGAACGGTCGTGAAAACAGCAGGATGAACCCCGCGATCATCGCCGCAAGCGTTGCGCGGGCAGCCAACCCGATCAACGCGGTGATCGCGCCGGCACCGATGAAAACGTTGGTGAGATTGATCCCCCAGAGGGTGAGCAGTACGCTCGTCGCCGCGAGAGCGATCCCCACGTCGGCGACGTGATACGCGACCTCGCTTTGGTGTTGGGTGATCGAAGACGCTTGCGCGAGCTTGTCGATCGAACGATTGGTCAGGCGTACAAGTAGATACGCGAGGAAGATTACCGCGATCGTGATCAACTGCTGGGTAAGGGTCCAGCGCGAGATCCCGATCGCGTTGAGAAGCAACCGGAGCAGATACGTCATATGCCAGACGACGCTGAACGCATAGATACCGAAAGCGGTGACGCCGGCGAGCAATATAACTCGCAGCGCCTCCCCGACGTTTGATCCGTATCGTCGCTGCCCGAACGTTTCGATGTAACGGGTGAATACCACCGAAACGGCGACGATACCCACGAGACCGAGCGTTGCGAGGAACTGGGTCCCGACGGAGGAAAGATACGTTCGCTGAAGTTCGATGATCCAGTCCGGTCGGAGCGAGGTCTGTAACCAGCCGAGTCTCGGTTCAATACCAACGACGCGCGACATTTATGACAATACTGAGTTATATCTCATCGAGTTTCAATGTTCGGCCAGCGACTGCCACGTTATCGACCCTATATCCATGAATGGTTCTTCAAACGAACCAAAGGATATATATGAATCACATACTATCGTACTCCGAGCCTCCGAGAGCGACCGCCGATGCCGGTTGGGTCATATGAATTTAACAAGAGTGGGATCCTACGTCCAACCATGACGACCGTCGAGATCGAATACTGTGTGCCGTGTGGGTTTCTCGACCGCGCCGAGGAGGTCCAGCACGAACTCCTCTCGACCTTCGGCGAGGAAATCGACGAATGCACCCTCGTGACGGGCGATCACGGCATTTTCGAGGTGCGCGTCGATGACGAGGTGATCTTCGAGAAAGAGCAAGAGGCCTATGATGTCGATGAGATCGTCCGGGACGCGCGGGCCTACATCTGAAAGCCCTCGGCGGACCTTGGCAGGTCCGCCTCGCCCTTTTCATTTCCGCCAGGGCCGCCGAGTCGCGGCGCGCGATTCCGCGCCGCTCCCGGGTACGCCTACCCTCTCCCGCCCACTCGCGCGGTCGCCGGAGATGGCGACCGCGCTCGTGCCGGCCACTGCGTTAAGAGGCGAGTTTTGCGGAGGTTCTCCGGCAGTCGTCCGCCTAGAGCGGTTCGACTAGGTTTTCGAGCGCCGCACGCGGATCGTCGGCCTTGGCGACGCCGCTTGCGATCAGGACGCCCTCAGCCCCCAGATCGCGGGCGGCCTCCAAGTCCTCGCCGGTGGAGATGCCCGCACCACAGAGCACCTCGATGGAGTCATCGACCGATTCCGCGGCTGCAACAGCATCAGTAACGACATCGGGGTCCGCCTGACTGACCGGTGTGTCGGTGCCGATGAGTTCCGGGGGTTCGACCGCGACCGCGTCCGGGCCGAGCGCGGCGACCGCGCCCACCTGCTCGGGGTTGTTCGCACAGACGATGGTATCGAGCCCTGCCCGCTCGGCGGCGTCGATCCCGGCGTCGATATCGGCGAGTGTGCGACGCTTCTCGGAGTGATTCAACAGGGTGCCGCTCGCGCCCGCTCCGGCGACCGACTCGGCGAGCGTGCTGCCGGTGTGACTGCCCGGATCGATGGAATCGACGTGCTGGGTCCAGGTCTCGACGCCCGTGTTTGCGACTGCTTCGAGCCGGGCGGTCTGGGGGGCAACGGCGATCCGGACGCCCGATTCCTCGGCGACGGCGTGAACGGCGTCGGCGATCTCGACCGGATCACACGGGTAGGCCTTACAGTTGACTAAAACGAACATATCGAAAACCGTGGGCGCGGCGGGCAAATAACTTCCCGATGGACGATGAACAATTAGGGGTCAGGAGTCCTTTCGCGTGACGACATCCCCGAGGGTGTACTCGCCGGTCGAGGCTCCACCTTCCCATTCAGTGTCGCTGCCGACCCCACCCGAGAGGGTGATGTCGAGTTTCCGTTCGAGTTTCTTCTGGACGCTGTCGCTCGGCAGGATGTCGCCGCGTTCGAGTTTCCGGATCAGGCTCGCCTTCTCGTTGAGATCGTCCGCGAGGTCTTCCTGGCTCAATCCCCCGCTTTCGCGGGCGTCGCGGATCCGCTCGTCGTAATCCTGAGCGAGTTCGTCCATCTCGTCGAACATGTCCTGTCGGCGCTGGCCGCCGCCGGACCCTGACGAGGCTGATCCTCCAGTGTTTGTATTCGTCCCGGAAGAATCCGATCCTGAGGACGACGCCGAGGCCGAGTATTTCGTCGAAGTCGAGGAGGATTCTTCGGTCCGCACCTCAGTGCCGAACTCCGCACAGGAATCACAGACATCGAGTTCAGCGCCCTCGATTTTGACGGTTTTTGGTGTGTCAGTTTGGGTCCCACACATCTCACACTGAACCATACGACCCCTAGGGTATGACCATGCTTAAATGGTGCGCCACCCTCACCCAAGGGCGGCCATTGCGTGATAGAACCGCTGGATGGCGGTGAGATGGCCGACCACGGCGAAGAACACGAGCAACCAGCCGACGGGTGTCAGCCCGAAAATCGGTACCGGTACGGCCGCGGTCAGCACGGCGATGACCCCGACGAGCACGAGCCGATCCGCCCGGCCCAGTAGGCCACTATAGACGCGATCCAGTCCGACGGCTTGGGCCTGCGTGCCCAGATACGAGGTCATCACCACGCCGGTCACGGCGGCGAACCCGATGGCGTACTCCTCGATCCCGGCCGCGAGCCCGGCGATGACGAGGATGTCGGCGTAGCGATCCAGCACGTGATCGAGCAGGTCGCCGGCTTGCGAGGTGGTTTGCTGGCGGCGCGCCAGCGCGCCGTCGATCAGGTCGAGCCAGCCGTTCGCCAACACCAACAGTGCGCCCACGAGATACCACCAGGTCGCCTCGCCGGCCCGATAAAAGGTCCAGCCGGCCAGTCCTGCCACGACGAAGGCGAGCACGCTGACGAAACCGGGGGTCATACCGGCCCGATCAGCACCGTCGACGAACGGTTCGAGCAACCCGCTCGCGAACGGTCGGAGGCGATCCAGCGTCACCCCAAAAACGACACCTCCCCGGCGCTTGGCTCGCGCTCGCCGTTGATCACGCGTTCGATCTCGTGGGCGACTTCCTCGGGCGAGCGGTCGGTCGTGTCGATCTCGTAGACGCGCTCGGGGCCGTGTTCGGATACGGCCTCCGAGAGGACGATATCAAGCATCTCGCTTTCGGCGTTCTCGCGAGCGGAGCGAGCGAGAGCACGGGGCGGCTTCGCCGCCCAGGAGTTCTCGTGGGCCTTCTCGGGGGATTCAGCCCGTTCACGCAGCCGGGTTTCGAGGTCGTCGGGGTGACACCGCAGCACGACCACCCGGTCGGCGGGCAGGTAGTGGGCGAGATGGGATTCGAGAATGCCCTGTCGGCCGTCAAGATACTCCCGAACGGCGTCGAGGTCGGCAACGAGGCTGTCGCGCTCGGCGTCGCGGTCATCATAGAGCCCCTCACGCTCGATGACCTCGTTGAGATGGATCACCTCGTGGTCCGTTTCGAGGAGTTCGGTGGCGGTGGTCTTGCCGGTTCCCGGCGTCCCCGTGACGGCGACTCTCATGTGGTCTCCCGCAGAACCTCGTTACATTCGGTGATCGCCCGACGTGTTTCCTCGTCGGTGCCACAGGTGATCCGGATACACTCGGGGAGACCGAAGCTCGTACAGTCACGGACGATCACGCCGCGGCGCTGGAGTTCTTCCGTGACGGCACTCGCGTCGCCGACCTCCGCGAGGACGAAGTTGCCCGCGCTCTCCCAGGTCGGGG